>JAZBOZ010000134.1:0-5799 GCA_036351405.1 Halieaceae bacterium | reverse complement strand
TGGCGGATTTGCCGGGCAAGCTACGCGGCTATGGCCACGTGAAAGCACGCAACCGCGCTGAGCTCAATGCGCGCCGTGATGAACTACTCCGCGCCTTCCGTGGCGAGGTGCAATATTTTGAAGTCGGCGCCAAACGCGCCGCATAGGAGAGCAACAGCATGTGTGTTTTCGATCACGTCGAGTTCAATGGCCACGAGCAGGTGGTATTCGCTCACGACGAGGCCACGGGTCTCAAGGCCATTATCGCGGTGCACAACACGGCGCTGGGCGCTGCAGTCGGCGGCTGCCGCATGTATCCCTACACCAGCGATGACGCTGCGTTGACCGACGCCCTGAGGCTCTCGCGCGGAATGACCTACAAATCCGCCATGGCGGGACTGCCACTGGGCGGCGGCAAGTCGGTGATCATCGGCGATCCCCGCCACGAAAAGACGCCCGAGATGATGCAGGCCATGGGCCGTGCCGTTGAGCGGCTTGCCGGTGCTTACGTTGTTGCGGAAGACTCTGGGACAACACCTGCCGATATGCGGGAAATGGCGAAATTCAGCAGCCACGTAGCAGGCCTCGAGGATAACGCTCACGGTGGCGACCCGTCTCCGGCAACCGCATGGGGCGTGTTCCTGTCGATCAAAACCGGTGCACGACATCAGTTTGGCAGCGATGATCTGCAGGGCAAGCGCGTCGCGGTACAAGGGCTGGGGAGCGTGGGGCTAAACCTGGTTCGTCACCTCACCGAGGCAGGCGCACAGGTATTTGGCTGCGATATCCATGCCCCCAACGTCGAGCGCGCGGTGGCTGACTACGGCGTTGTCGCCGTGCCATCCGACAAGATCATGGAGATTGACTGCGACATTCTCTCGCCCTGTGCACTGGGCGGCACACTCAACCGCGAGACAATCCCCAACCTCACCGCCAAGCTGGTCGCCGGTGCCGCCAACAACCAGCTGGCTACGCCGGAAGATGATGACCGCCTGCTGGATCAAGGCATCTTGTATTGCCCCGATTTTGCGATCAACTCAGGTGGCATTATCGAGGTCTACCATCAGCGCCTTGGCACGCCTGCAGCAGTTCGCGAAGAAGCCCTCGCCAATATCGCCAAGACGCTGGATGGCGTATTGCAACGCGCCCGAGAAGGCAACATGCCGACCCAGCGCGCCGCGATCAAGATCGTCGATGAGATGCTCGCTCGCGTGGGCGATCATTCAGCGACTGCAGGGGGTGAGCGCGGCGCGGCGTGAAGCCAGCAAGCCATCGGGCCCGCTGGCAAGCCGGCATGAGCCAATCAGTGCATCGAGGTACTTGCGTCCAGACAAGCCTCGGCGCCGCAACACAGCGCGTTGTGAGGGTTAGGCTGCTGTGCCTCTATCGAGCCATCTGACTGAAGGTAAGGCTTTAACCAAACCCCGTACGCGCTGCGACCACTGTCGGCGCCCACTCTGCTCGAGTGGGTTATTGCTGCTGAGCGCCTGTAAGCGCTCGTCCAGGTCATCGCGCTTCGCTTGGGACAGCAGATAATCGCGCACTACCTTGGCTGCGTTGCCGGGAGCATCAGAACGGGCCGCGGCAATGGCTCGAGTCACGTCAGCAGGCAACGATTCATTGATACCAGCGCTCGCCATGGGCGAATAAGGCAGGCTGTAGTAATCGACTGGCCGCTTGGAGATAACGCAAACATCCTTATGGCGTTGATCTCTCGCGATATAACCCATGGCCTCCTCAATGGCGGCATCTGGCCCCTCGAGCAGCTGCAGGAACAAGCCGTTGGCGTGCAGCAAAATACCCGTAACACCCCGGCGCTTGTTGTTAATAAAGGATTGCGAGATCACTCGGGTGACACCGTGTTCGATGTTTTCCCCGGCTTCCTTAAGGCAACTCACACTACTGTAAATTAACTGGATCATCTGGCGCGCTTCTCTGCGGACCGACCGCGGCGAGTCCTACCCTCGTGATAACTATGGGTTGAAGTACGCCCGCTTCACGAGGGTAGATTGCTACTAAAAAGAGAAGCTTTCGGGATTGTGACAATGATCACATGGCTCTCCCGAAAGCCGAGCTGGCAATTGATCCAAACGCTTATTTTGGTGGCATGCGGATACCACCATCCAGGCGGATGACCTCAGCATTCATGTAAGGATTGGTGATGCAATCAATCACTGCAAAGGCCAGCTCCTCGCTAGAACCCAAGCGCTTGGGGAACAGCACAGACTGCCCTAAGTGGGCTTTGAAAGCGTCCGACTCAGGGCCATGGCCGTAAATGGGCGTATCGATCAAACCCGGCGCCACGGTGTTCACCCGAATGCCAGACACAGCAAGATCTCGGGCGATGGGCAACGTCATGCCAGCAACACCCGCCTTGGAAGCGGAGTAAGACGCCTGCCCGATTTGCCCGTCGAACGCCGCACAGGAAGCGAGGTTAACAATCGCACCGCGACTGCCATCGGCGTCCATGGGCTCGGTCGCAGCCATTGCCGCAGCTGCCTGACTCAACATGTTGAAGGTGCCGATCAGATTGATCGTCACAACAGCGGTGAACTTATCCAGCGGCAGCGGCTCGTTATCTCGGTTGATGGTGCGCCCAGGCGCGCCGATACCGGCTGAGTTCACGCAAGCGCGCAACGGCCCGAGCTCACAGGCTTTGGCAACGACAGCGGTCACATCTTCCACTTTGGTGACGTCACACTTAACGAACACGCCGCCGATCTCCTCAGCGACAGCAGTGCCTTTGTCCGCGTTGAGATCAGCGATAACGACTTTTGAACCCAGCGCTGCCAACTGACGCGCGCAAGCCTCACCAATACCTGATGCACCGCCAGTGACGATCGCAGCGCTGTCCTGAAGATTGACTCGTGGCATTAACTTTGCCCTCCAAAAAGTGAGAAGTTGAATTGGCTACGTCGCGGCACAGCTACGCAATCGCGCGTGCACCAAGGAAGCCGCACCTCGTCATAACGCCGCGACATCTTAGCGTGTGCGATCGATGCCGTCTGCGGCAGCCGCCAGTGTAGCCCTTGGATTGGTCGCAGGTCCGACTGGCAAAAATCTGATACACCGGCCGCAGTACAACAAACAGACGCACGTGGCGCGGTCACCGTATACTCGAGAAATGGCAGGCATCTCCAAGCACACAAACGGGCAGGCAGCCGACATCACACCGATGCGTGTGTTTGTGCTGGGGGCGACGGGCACGATTGGTCGGGCAGCTGTTACAGCGCTTGCCGATGCAGGACACGACGTCACTGTTTTTGTTCGGCCCTCCCGCGAGCAGGACAAGCAAGATAAGCGTGAGTTACTGGCTACGGATTTCGGCTTACCGGGGGATGTGTCAGTCCGTATGGGCGACCCTTTAGATCCGACCTCCCTCACCCAGCAAGGGTTTGCCGGCGAGTCTTTTGATGTGTTGCTGTCCTGCATGGCATCGCGCAATGGCACCCCGCAGGACGCCTGGGCAGTTGACCACGCGGCGCATATCAGCGCACTCGATGCTGCCCAACGCGCCGGTGTCCAGCACATGATTCTGCTATCCGCGTTGTGTGTGCAAAAACCCCGGCTTGAGTTTCAGCTCGCCAAACTCGCTTTTGAACAGCACTTAATGGCGGCAGACATCAAATATTCGATCGTTAGGCCCACGGCTTTTTTTAAGTCGCTGTCAGGCCAATTTGAGCGGGTGCGAAACGGCAAGCCCTATCTGATGTTTGGCAATGGAGCGCTCACCGCCTGCAAACCTATCAGTGATCGCGATCTGGGGCGATTCCTCGCGAACTGCATCTGGAACCCGGAGCGCTGGAACAAAATCCTCCCCATTGGTGGCCCGGGCCCGGCGTTGACCCCAAGAGAACAGGGAGAACTGCTCTTTCGCGCGTTGGGTATGAAACCGCGGTTCAAGCGCGTGCCCCTTTCGTTCCTTCGGTTCGTGATCAGCGTTCTTTCCGCTGTAGGCACCCTATCGCCTCGCGCCCGGGACAAAGCCGAACTCGCTCGTATTGGCTATTACTATGCGTCTGAGTCGATGCTCGTTTGGGATGAACAACATCAGCGCTATGACGCCGATGCGACACCCGAGTTTGGTGAGGACACCTTATTCGATCATTACCAAGCACTGGCTAACGGCCGCGCAAAGGTAGATCTGGGTGAGCATGCGGTTTTTTGATTCTCTTCGAGCAGCGCTCAGCATAGCCGCCGGCCGCCCGCCACCGCACATAGAGGGATCGCCGTTCGAAACAGTCAAACTCCCCCTCCGCAGGCTGTGTCAAGCGATCTACCCGTTCGGGCCATGCAGTCACTTAATGAGTTCATGTAGCGTGGTGTTAGAGGAGCATAAGCTCAAAATTTTAGGACGGCATAAAAGCGACCTTGCCGGCCGTTCGGAAACACGGTGACAGAAGGACAAAGCATTTCGACAGTAACGGGAGATGACAATGGCGCGAGCTTCATTTTACAAAATAACGATATTAGCGTTTAGCACACTAGCCGCTGGGCATGCGGTGGCCGCGTCTACGACTTACGGTGGTGTTGAATTTCCTGGTGGTGACATTTCTTTTGCCGATTCTGTAGTGAGTTATGACCCCAACTTCAGTGATGGGTCGGTACCCAGCGAGCCAAACAGTGATGCCGACAACGCGCTGGGAGCACCGCAGGTGGCCGGAAGCACCAACGTTGGGGCGTGCCAAACCGTCGGTGTCTGTGACTTCGTGTCGTTGGGCGCCGGTGGCCAACTGATCTTAGAATTCACCGACAATTTTCTCACGGGCAGTAACGACTCAAGTGCCGATCTCTGGATCTTTGAGGTTGGTGCGGATGTTGAGGACACGGTGGTTGATATCAGTATTAACGGCGATGACTGGCTCAATGTGGGTCAGGTAGGCGGTTCTACGTCGGGTATTGACATCGACGCCTTCGGCTACGATGCGACGTGGCTCTTTTCGTTTGTTCGACTCACCGACGTGCTCAACGAGGGGCAGACTGCAGGAATCAGTGTTGGTGCAGACATTGACGCAGTAGGCGCGATTACCACTGTGCCAGTAAGTGAGGTTCCCCTCCCGGCTGCCGCATGGCTGTTTCTATCTGCTATCGGCGGCGCTGGTCTAATGCGAAAACGCTTGGGCAGAAGCAGCTGAGGCAGCTAAACCAAGGCTTCACGAAGCAAAACGAGCAAGAGATTTAGTGGAGAGAATATGGGGTGGCTGACGGGTTTCGAACCCGCGACCTCAGGAGCCACAATCCTGTGCTCTACCAACTGAGCTACAGCCACCATTGCAGAAACTGCGGAGGTGTTGCGACCATCGGGTACATGGCATTGACCGATGGAAGTGGTCGGGGTGGAGGGATTCGAACCCCCGACATCCTGCTCCCAAAGCAGGCGCGCTACCAGACTGCGCTACACCCCGACACCGACCGAGGCGTACCGCCCCGCGCGGCGCGGATTTTAGCGTCATGGCGGTAGCAGGGTCAATTCGCACTCTGTGGTCTTTTTCCCACGCGAGACTTCTGGAACACTCGCGCCCCTATTAAAGGAGAGATCACATGGCCGCATTGCTACTTGACGGGAAAGCTGTCGCCCAAAAAACCGAAGCCGAGCTCGCCCAGCGGGTTGAAGCGCTCAAAGCGAAATCTGGCGGTAAAACGCCAATTCTTGCCACCATCCTGGTCGGTGACGACCCAGCATCGGCGACCTACGTCCGCATGAAGGGCAACGCTTGCCGTCGCGTTGGTATCGAATCGATGGCAATTGAGCTGCCTGCCTCGATCAAAACCAACGATTTGCTGCGACAGATAGAAGAGCTCAACCACAACCCCGACGTA
>JAZBOZ010000133.1:0-9196 GCA_036351405.1 Halieaceae bacterium | reverse complement strand
TGCCGCCCTGATGACCATGGCTGGCATTGCCTTTCTACTCGAGAAGACGCGTTTTGGCGCCCAGGTCACCGCGACGGTACTCGTTATCTTGATGGCGATCCTCGCCGCCAACCTCGGGGTCATCCCCCACAACGCGCCGGCCTACGGGTTTGTCTTCACCTATGTCGTGCCTGTGCTGATCCCGCTGTTTTTGTTTCAGGCGGATCTGCGTCGGATCGTGCGCGAGGCCTCTCGGACCACGGTGGCGTTCCTCGTTGCAACGACTGGTACCGTCGCGGGTGTCATGGTGGCAGCGTCACTGCTGGATCTCAGCACGCTGGCCGCGAACGCGGGTATTCCCGCTGACCGGATAGAGGCGGCGATCGCGGGGCTTTTTGCATCGACGTACATCGGCGGCTCGGTGAACTACGCGGCGCTCGGAGAGGTCACTGGGCTGCGCAACGATGCCAGTTTCTTCTCTGCGGCCACGGCTGCCGACAATCTTTTCAGCGCGGTCTATCTCAGTATCCTTGCGCTGATCCCCGCCACTCATTGGATCGCCAAGTACTTCCGCACGCATGAGATGGCGGACGACACACCCGAAACCTCCGCTGCTGAAAACCATCAACATGAAGCGCCTGTGTCACCGATGTCGCTGTGTTTGGCGCTGGCGGCGGCGGTCGGTCTGGTTGCGGTAACCGATGGATTGGTCGCCGCATTTAATCTCGATGGCTGGCGCTACGTGTTGCTGACCGCACTGTCGGTCGCCCTCGCCACGCTGCTACCCGATACCCGCAGATGGTTCTCAGGGGCTTTCGAAATCGGTGTGGCGCTGTCGTTCCCGTTTTTTGCATCCATCGCCGCAGGCGCCGACGTACCCGCGATGCTCGGTGTGGCACCGATGCTGATTGCCGTCGTGCTGATCTTGCTTACGACGCATCTCATCGTCCTGCTCGGCGTGGGCGCAGTGTTCCGGCTGACCCTGCCCGAGCTCGTGACCGCGAGTAACGCGGCGATTCTCGGTGCGACTACAGCACCCGCGCTTGCCGCTGCCAAAGGCTGGAAGGATCAAGTGACACCCGGCGTGCTCGTGGGTGTGTTGGGTTATGCGCTGGGGACCTTTATCGGCACCAGTATCTACAACCTCTGGTGAACAGCTTACTGCACCACCGCTACACCCAGCTCGCCGTACTGATTCTGGCGGGTGGCACGATCTACCCGCTGCTCTACCTAAGGCAGAACTTCGAACTGTCGCTGCTGGAAACCTACCAGCTAAGCAGCACCGACCTCGGTCAGCTGTACTCGCTGCTCGGGGTGATTTTTGTGGCGACGTATCTACCCAGCGGTTGGCTCGCGGATCGCTTCTCAACACGTGGGCTGGTGGCGGTATCACTCGCGGCCACAGGCTTACTGGGATTATGGTTTGCGAGTGTCCCCGGCCTTTGGGCCACCCGCGTCATTTTTATCGGCTGGGGGCTCGCCACCGGGCTCACCTTTTGGGCGGCTCTGATCAAATCCGTATCGCTGATTGCCCCCCACGATAAACAGGCGGGTTATTTCGGTTGGCTCGATGGCGGACGCGGGCTGGTAGAAGCTTTATTGGCGACGATCGCCGTTGCGCTATTTGCCCACACCACCGAGAACTTGCAGGCGGATACCGCAACCGCGATGCGCCAGGTGGTGCTGTTTTATGCGCTGATCGTACTGTCGGTATCGCCCTTGGCACTCGCGGTATTGCGGATACCCGGGGATAGCGCGCAGCCCAGTTACGCAGAGAAGACGGGCGCGCCGCCCGCCACGGCGCACGCGACACTGGCGGCAGCACCCCAACCCACACCCGCAACATCCGATGCAGCGGCAGCGGCGGAACCCTCGCTGCCAGCTGCGCTGAAACCGCTGCTTCGCAACCCCCGGCTGTGGCTGGCGGCGTTTTGTATTTTTGCGGGGTATCAGCTGTTTTGGGCGACCTACGCGCTCTCTGCCTACTTGCAACAAGAACTGGCAATGACCGCCGTGGCGGCTGGTGGTATTACCGTTGCCAAACTGTGGATGCGGCCCATCGGGGCGATTGGCGCCGGGCTGCTGGGGGATCGCATTCAAGCCATGCCGACGCTGGCCGGCCTGTTAATCCTGGGCGCGCTCACGCTGTGCCTGATGGCGTGGCTTCCCAGTGGCATCGGCGAAACCTTGCTTGTGGCTCTCGTGCTGATGCTGGGGCTTGCGAGTTACGGCGCGCGCGGCATCTATTGGGCAAGCCTCGATGACTGCAACATCCCCGCCCACGGCCGCGGCCTCGCGATCGGACTGATGAGCTTGGTGGGGTACTTACCCGATATCTTCTCGCCACTGACGCAGGGGCTGCTGCTCAATGAGGAGATGGGGCGCGAGGGCTATCGCTGGTACTTCGGGCTGACCGCAGCGATTGCGCTATGCGGTGCTGGGGCGGCGTTGTGGTTGCAGCGCTTGGTGCACACGCGAGAGTTGTGGGCAAATGCCGGCTCGGCTGGCTACAACTGACACTTCGCGCCAAGCGCCAACTTACACTGGTCGAATCCATTTCAGCAGAAGACCATCAAAGGGGCTCTCAAGAACACAACCGGCCGACGCGTTCGCTTATCTTGTCGACGAGCCCAACACTCCTCATTGTACGCAGCACAGGGTCAATATAAACTAAGTTTATCTAGTCAGACTAGGCGAGCGCAGCAATGATAACCGTCAACATTCACCAAGCTAAAACGCATCTTTCGAAGCTTCTGGAAGCCGTCAAAACGGGGGAGCCGTTCATCATCGCCAAAGCAGGCAAACCTATCGCAAAAGTTATTGGCGTGGATTCTCCAGAGCCAGAGGCGGTGCGACGTCTGGGCTTTTTGGCCGGGGAGTTTTCTGTACCGGAAGATTTCAACGAAATGGGCAGCGAAGCAATTTTGCAAGACTTCGGACTAAACGATGAAACTTCTCCTTGATACACAAATACTCCTCTGGGCTGCAGCTGAGCCGCATAAGCTAGGCAAACGCGCTCGGGAGTACCTCACTAATACCAGCCACAGTCTGTTTTTCAGCGCCGCCAGTATTTGGGAGGTAGCGATAAAGCGGGCACTGGGTCGTGACGACTTCAGAGTTGACCCCGCATTGCTGCGGCACGGCTTAATTGAAAATGGGTACTCAGAGTTGAGCATCAGCGGCCGGCACGCAGTGGAAGTCGGCCTACTGCCACCGCTCCACAAGGACCCCTTTGATCGAATGCTGCTTGCTCAGGCGTCCGCAGAGGGTCTATTGCTGCTAACGGCGGATCGTGTACTGGCCGACTACCCAGCACCCGTCACCCTGATTTAGAAGGTATGCCCCCCCCTGAACCAAGGACCTGTTGCAACTTGCTCCCCGGGGCAACCCGTTTATGCAAAATGCATAGCCTGACTTTACATTTTGCATAGGTGGAACTGCGCGGGAACTTGTGCGGAGACCGCCAACCTCAAATTCCAGGCTGCGCAACCGCCAGCCCCAGCTGACTAGCAGCCTCCAGCAACGCCGTGTCATTGGTGATCAGCTTCGCGTCCTCAGACTCCGAGCAAGCCAGGTGCAAGGCATCTAGCGTTCGCAGCGATGTCTCGCGTGCACTGAGCCATTGCAATGCGCACTGAAAATGGTGTGATCCGAGCGCACAGCGCCGAAAACGGCCGGCGGACACATCTCGACGAAAAGCACTGAGCAATTTATTCGCCTGCAGCTCAGTCAGCTCGCCCATACGTACCCAACGCGCAACAGCACTGGCAACCTCGACCTCCGTCAGATGACTGATCAGTACCGGACTCCGCTGCGCGTTGAGCAGTGATTGCACCGCTTCACTCGATGGCTCAAACCGGTAGTAAGGCAGAATGGCGCTGGTATCGAAGTAGAGCACTAGAATCGTTCTTCATCACGCAGCTGGCGGATCGATTCAGCAGCGGTAACCATCATGGGCGGAAGCTCCGCACGCAATGCAGAGTGATCCTCAAACGCCACTGACTCCGCGCTGGTGGGTGCCACCAACACAGCCGCGGGCTTGCCGTTTCTCATAATCATAATTTCCTCACCCGCTGCCACAGCGTCCAGCAAATGGGACAAGCGCTGACGGGTTTCTCTGACATTCACGGTTTGCATCTGATCGACCCTCTCATTGCGTACACGGAAAGTGTACACCTATTAAGGGGCGGCTGATAAAAACGGTGTTGAACGCGCCTTATCGTGCCGCTGGGCACAAGGCACACAAAGCCCAATACCCGTCAAAGAAATTCACCACTCGTAACGACCGAATCAAAGCCTGCTCGGGCCGAAAGTCACCCGCCCTGGCTCGCTTCTAGAACACGCCGACTACAAACTAGTTTTACATAAATACCAATTATAATAATCAATTTTCATAGACGGATACGATTTTTCACGACATGATGGGCCCATCCCTCTAAACCAACATTCATGAAAAGCTCCAATTTGAATCAACATTCACGGCGCGTAACCGGTTTTCACGGCTTTCCGCTTTTGGAGACCGGGGCGACCTACGCAGGTTACGCGGCGCTCATCGCCGAATACGCGCTTGCCGTACCGCCGCCGGGCTACCTGTGTGCTATTGGCACAAAACATCAGGCGCGCGAGGTCGGCCGCTGGCGACTTTACACACCTCGCCACCGCCCAGAAGCGTCATTAAAAGGCCAGCTGATTTTCGCACTCAAATACGAGGGTATTGATTTGGCAGTGCTAGCGGCGCTGTTCCAACAAATTCAACCCGAGGATGTCGCTGACATCGTCACGGCCGAGCCGACCGGTAGCTACAGCCGCAGACTGTGGTTCTTATATGAATGGCTCACTGACACCCAACTCGAGCTGGAGGACGCTGCTCGCGGCAACTTCGTTCCTGTACTCAATGAAAAACTTCAGTACGGCGCCTCTCCGCGTGACTCCAAGCGGCATCGCGTGCGCAACAATTTGCCAGGCACTCGAGATTTCTGTCCGTTAATCCGACGTACCGCGAGGCTCGACGACTTCATCGCTATGAACCTTTCATCCATCGCGGCGCGTCACATCGGCAAAACCCATTCGGACTTGTTAAGCCGCGCAGCCGCGTTTTTGTTACTCAAGGATTCCAAAGCCTCGTACAACATCGAGGGCGAATCGCCGTCCCACCACCGAGTCGAACGATGGAGCAAGATCATCGGGGAGGCGGGGCAACGGGACTTAAGCGTGGATGAGCTCGAGTATTTACAGTCAATCGTGATCAGCGACCACCGCTTCACCCTGCTCGGTTTGCGAAGCGTGGGTGGTTTCGTGGGCGATCATGAGCGCGATACTGGCATACCTTTACCCGTTCATATTTCAGCGCGCGCCGAAGATCTTGAGACCTTACTCCGAGGGCTAATGGAGACGGCTCAACTGCTGACCAAGAGCGAGTTTGACCCGGTGTTGGCCGCAACGTTGATCGCCTTTGGATTCGTTTTTATACACCCTTTCGAGGATGGCAATGGGCGTATCCACCGGTACCTGATTCACCATGTGCTTGCTGAGAAAGGTTTTGTTCCTAAAGGCATAGTGTTTCCCGTATCTGCGGTGATTCTGGAGCGTATCGATGACTACCGTCGCGCACTGGAGCACTACTCCAAGGCCCGCCTTGCGCTCATCGATTGGCGCCCGACGAATCAAGGCAATGTTGAAGTCCTTAATGACACCAAAAATCTCTACCGCTACTTTGATGCCACCCATCAGGCGGAGTTTTTGTTCGAATGCGTCGCTGAGACGGTGAATACGACCCTACCGAAGGAGGTCGACTACCTCGAACGATACGACCGCCTGAGGCAATTTATCCAGCACCATATCGACATGCCTGACAGGATGGTCGACCTTTTGATCCGCTTTATGCAACAAAACGCCGGGCGAATCTCGAGCCGCGCGCGCCAAAAAGAATTCGTCGCACTCACCGACAATGAAGCCGCTGCCATTGAGGCCGAATATGCAGAGGTCTTCCCAGAGACGGAGTGACGTTGGTTTTACCGGCGATAACTCAGCGCGAGACTTTCGCCCAAAAGCTGGTCTTACGTTTGTGCTGCTCGCTGACGTCAGCCATGAACGCCTCATGAGACGCCAGCGGCGAAAAATCAGCCACCTCGGTGGCGAGGGCTGCCAACTTGTGCACGTAGCGGGCCGCATGACCGTAAGCGCGACTGCGGCCGCTCACCAGGATATCGAGCAGCAGTGCGCGGTAGCACGCCGTAGCCGCCAGCGCACATCCCGATTTATCGAGTGCTTTGGCGAGATCAACCAACCCACTGTAGCCCGCCTCAACCAGCGCTTCACGGCGCTGCACTACCAGCGCGCCCGCCTGTGCTGACTCGCCCAACTCAAGCAGCAGGTTCGCCCCTGCAATAACACTACATTGCTGCTCGGCGAGTGCCATGGCTTCCAAGCGGGCCTCTTCGTGAGCCGACTCAGGGAGGCACGCCAGCCAGTCGCGATAACCAGCGGCGGATGGAGACCGCTTGAACCGCTGCTCACGAATCTGCAACTGCCGGTCAGTATCGTCAGTGAAGGCATAAACAGTATCCAGCAGGCTAAGACGCGTATCCTCGTAGCGAGGCGGCCACGGTCGCTCGAGGTACTTGAGTGCGCCAGCCGGGTCGCCCAGGCGAATAAATGCCCGACAAAGATCCTGTAATTGCAACTCATTCGGCTCGGGGCTAGCCATCAGCAACGCGCGCTCGTAGAGCGCCGCATCGCGTAGCGCCTCAGCCACGCCCTTCATCGCCACCATGGCGTCCAAATAATCAAGCCGCCGGCTATCGGTGCTTTGTTCTTTTAATGCGGTGCGCAACTCACCTTCGTAGCGCCACGCCAACTGGCGCAGCTGTTGTTCCCCGAGCACACGATCGGCATTGGACAATAAGCCATCGAGCAGACCGTAGTCGTTCTGCTGGTTGAGTGCGTAAATGCGTTCGACCCAATCAACATCGGCATCCTGCCAAGCATCGGCGGCATCAAGCCAATGCAGCACTGCTTGTCGATAAACATCCCCCACCCAGCCTGATGAATCGTCAACGCGCTGCATCACTTTGGGTGCGGTGGCCAAAAACTGATCGAGTAACTGCCAAGCCAGATCAGGCGCCGATGAAATTAGCGCGGCGATATCAGCCAGCAATGCATCCATGTCGGCCGCAAAGGCAGAGGCTGCCCGATAATCGATGAATTTCCGCCCGTTACGCAGTGACTGCACACGCTTGCGCAACAGCTTGGCCACCGCCTTCGGGTCACTACTCAGCGCCAGAGCCTCAATACTGGGCATGAGGTCGGGGCGCGATGCGTAAAGCTGGAGGATAAAAGCGCGCAGCTTGTCGGGTTTCACCTCTTGCAGCTGAATTTCGAGCTGCATGAATTCGTCGATGGTCTCACGTGCCATAGAAAACACCCTTCGAGTCAGTAGAGAAAGACAGCGCGTACACCTGCTTCAGGCCACAGGCTCGCACAATGTATTCAACGCTTTGTGCCGAGCGGCGTGAAATCATCAGGCAGCCGTTTACGCGCAGGTAAGCTTTAAATGGCTCATTGTCCACTACCGACCCGCATTCCGCGAAGTCGAAAGTCTGAAGACCAATGGTTACCCATGTTTTTTGTATATACAATTTAACTGACGGAGTATGATCGCTGGGACGATGAAAAAGCGGCGATCAACGAAATACGTCATGGCGTCCCTTTTGAGGCAGTTTACGATATGGACTGGAGTACCGTTCTGGAGGGTGAGGATACTCGGCGTGACTATGGGGAGAAGCGGTTAATCGCCTATGGACTGATCAATGATCGGCTGCACTGCCTCGTATATACAGTCCGCGATGATTTGATCAGAGTCATTAGCCTACGCAAGGCTAATAAGAGGGAGGTATCCAGGTATGAGCAAGCGATCTAGACGGCCTTCGGCCGACGAGGACGAGAAAATCAATGCTGGCATTGCTTCCGACCCGGATACGTTTGAGGCAGGTGATCTGTTCTTCCAACAAGCAAGCCCCGCATCGCAGAAGATGCAGGCGTTGACCCGGAAGTATCGTGGCAAACAGAAAAGTCCTGTCAAAAAACCGGTCAGTTTACGGATCAACGAAGACATTCTCATCGCATTCAAAGAGAACTCGCTGAAATACGGCCCGACGATGGAAGAGGCGCTACACGAGTTCGCCATAAAGCGCGGCTGGCTGCCTCAGCCTAAGATCGAAGAGAAACATAGAAAGAGCAAAAAGAGCGCTTAGCGCTACTCTGGCACGCCGCCTTATGCCGACGCCAGAGGCGGTCGGCGTGTGCAATCAGCCTCTCCGCGCGCGCCGGTTCAGTAAGGCGCACCCCACTCAAACCCCGCGGTCCGACGCCTCCTTCAACAGCCACACGGGCAGGCCGTTGGCGGTGTACTCAGGCGTGGCTGCGACAGCTGTCGACGCTGCACTCTCTGCATCGGTGACGTCCAAAGATACCGCCGTACAGGCATAGCTCACATCATTCTCGAGCCCTTCGACGGCCACGCTAGGGCCTGCGCCCGTGGCAGTGACCGTTGCCCCGCCGCCCTCACAGCGCACCGCGTAACCCGCCACGTTATCCGTCCACGCGCCGCTGACCGTGAGCGTTGCCGTTAGGGATTCATTGCCGGGTTCAAGCCGAGTGATTTCTGGGACAGGGAGTGTCGCATCCAACGTCAGGAACAGTTGCCCCGTCATACCGCGATAGCCGGTCGCGCGGATCAAATACTGATTGGTAAAAAACGGCGTAAAGGTGGCTCGGGCGTCGCGATACAAACCCGCCTCGGTGCCAATGCCACAATCCAGCTCAGTGAGCCCGTTGATCTGCGACTCGCTGAACACATCGAGCACCACATCATAGTCACTGCCGATACTCCCCACAGTGACGCGACGGCCTGCCAGCTCGACAGGCGGCGTCCAGCGGAACCAAACGCTGTTGCTCGCATCGATATCGCAGCTGGGTACACCCTCACCGAGTTCAGTGGTGGCGTTCTCGGTGGATTGGTTGTGCTCGAAGGCGGCGAAAGACCCGAAAGAAAGCGCATCGACCTGAGCATCGTTAGTAGGTCGCACTAAAGCGAAATTTGCCGTGACGATGCGGTCGGCCTTCACCTCGGAGAGGCTACAGGTCCTGCCAAGGCTGGCATCGCAACCGGACCAGCTCACGAACTCTGAGCCCGCCCGCGCCGTGGCATTGAGAGTGA
>JAZBOZ010000132.1:0-17850 GCA_036351405.1 Halieaceae bacterium | reverse complement strand
TTGCATCGGCACTGCTCCCCCAGTTTATTATCGCTCCGCCACCACCTCGGGCTATGATGCGTCGAGTCAAACCGGAGAGATGCCATGGATATCACCTGGATCGTTGTACTCGTCACCCTGCTCATCGTGGTCTTGTGGGCAGTTGCCATCTACAACCAGCTGGTCAGCCTCGCCAACCGCTACAAGAACGCGTTTGCGCAAATTGAAGTCCAACTCAAGCGCCGCTACGACCTGATCCCCAACCTCGTGGAGATCGCCAAAGGCTACCTGCAGCACGAGCGCGAAACGCTGGAAGCGGTGATAGCGGCTCGTAATGAAGCCTCAGCAGCGCTTAAGGCCCTCGGCGGCGGCAATATCGACGGCGCAGGGATTGCCAAGCTCTCGGGAGCTGAAAGCGCACTGGGCAGCGCACTGGGTAAACTCAACGTGGTGATGGAGGCCTATCCAGACCTCAAGGCCAGCGAGAACATGCAACAGCTGTCTGAGGAGATGACCTCGACCGAGAACCGCATCGCCTTTGCGAGGCAGGGCTTCAACGACTCAGTCATGAACTACAACACTTACCGGCAGAGCTTCCCACAGGTGGCGCTTGCAGGCATGTTTGGCCACCGGGAGGATGCCAAACTGTTGGAGTTTGACGATTCAGCAGAGATACAAGCCGCACCCAAAGTCAGCTTTAGCTGAGTGGATCGCGCTCCCTAAACGTGGACTTTTTCCGCGAGCAAGATATTGCCCGGCGCAACACCCGCCTGTTGGTCGTCCTGTTTTTGATCGCCGTGCTGGTGCTGATATTGCTGACCAACCTGCTGGTGGCAGGCACGCTGTTTTATCAGGACTTTGCGAACGTGACGGCGAGCAGCACGCCGCTGCTGGATCGAGTCAATTGGCGGCTGTTCTTTGGCATCGGTGGCACCATCGCTGGCGTGGTGGGCTTGGTAGTGCTGTTCAACTGGCTGCGCTTTGCGCAGGGCGGCCGCGTTGTCGCTGAGGCGCTCGGTGGCAGACCCGCGGTCACTGGCACCACCGACCCGCTAGAGCGCCGCGCACTCAACATCGTGGCCGAAATGTCTTTGGCTGCCAATATGCCGGTGCCGCCCCTCTACATCCTCGACGACGAACGCGGGATCAACGCCTTTGCTGCAGGCATCTCACCCAGTGATGCTGTGGTGGCGGTCACCCGGGGCGCCATGGTGCAACTGACCCGGGATGAGTTGCAGGGTGTCATCGGTCACGAATTCAGCCACATTCTGAATGGCGATATGCGCCTAAGTATCCGCCTCGCCTCGATGCTCAGAGGGATCACCTTCATCGGTGACATCGGCTCCATCCTCCTCCATAGCGCAGCGCTGCACGGGCCGCGCCGGCATCGTACCCAGAATGGCCAAGGTGATGCCCGTGCCGTGGGGCTGGTGCTGGGGCTCGGTTTGTACGTCCTCGGTTTACTGGGTGGACTGATGGCAGGCCTCATCAAATCGGCGATCAGCCAACAAAAGGAATATCTTGCCGACGCCTCTTCAGTACAGTTCACGCGGAACCCCGACGGCATTGGCAACGCACTCAAAGTGATCGGCGGCTACACCCCAGGCACGCTGGTCCACACCGCCCGTGCCGAGGAGCTATCGCATCTTTTTTTCGGGCAGGTAAAGCACCGTATGTGGTCGATGTTTGCCACGCACCCCCCCTTACCCGATCGCATCCGCCGCGTAGATCCAAACTGGGACGGGGAATACATCCAACGCGCACCGAATCATGAGGCACTCGAACCCCATCGCTTTGCGCAAAGTGGCCGAGATCGTGCCGCTAGAGAGGCCCTCATGGTGAGCGCAGCAACCGCGGCCACCATCGATCTGCTGCCCTCCGAGGCACCTGACGCATCAGGTGATTCAGAGCCAGCAGGGGTCAGCATTCCAGGCCAGTTATCACCCGCCATCGTCGCCCAAACCCGAGACCCACTGAGCGCTACAGCCATGGTACTGGCGCTGCTGTGGCATCCATCGGATGCGCAGGAGAAACAGCTCGCCGCAGTGCGTGAAAGCAACATCCGCGGGTTAGAATTGCTGGTCGCGCAATTGGGTAACGAGCTTCTGGCGCTTTCTACTGAGCAGAGACTGCCGCTACTTGAGCTGTGCCTGCCCACCCTTAAACAGTTATCGCCCGCGCAATATCAGCAACTCAAACGACTGCTGATGGTTTTTGTCAAAGCGGACGGACAAATTCTTTTGAGCGAATGGTGTCTGTACCAGCTGGTGCGCCACTATCTCGACCCTGAGTTTGTGCAAACGAAGCCCGCCAAGCCTCGCTACAAAAACCTGGAAAAAGTGCAGTCTTCCTTGGCAGTGGCTCTGGGCACGCTCGCGCTCAATGGAGACGGCGATACCGATACGGCCTTTCGGCAGGGGGCTGACATTCTGGAACTGCCGCTTACCATGCCCGATATCAAAGCGCTTGGCGTGGGTGAGTTCAGCAAGGCTATCCACGTTCTGGCAGATTGCTACCCACTGCTCAAGGTCACCATTCTCAAAGCGATGGTGGCAACGGCGGCCCACGATGGCGTCGTGAACCCGCAAGAGCTCACATTAATCAAGGCCATCGCAGCCGTTATCGACTGCCCACTGCCCGACCAGATGCTGCCTGGCGCCGATATGTGATTCATCACATCTTGTCGCAGGCACTGGCAAATTTCTGCAATTCGGGTATGTTTGAAGGGTGCGCCAAGGATGGCGTGCAGGCTGATACCGAGTTTTAGCAGCACAGAATACAGAGAAGTACTCTGCTGTTGTGTCTAACGAGCACGGTGTCATGACAACCTGAACACAGCGAAAAGGACTTCGCCATGACCAGTACATCACTCAGCACCTCTGTAGAGGTGATACCACCGCGACCCGCCGTCGCACCTGCCTTTCAACCCACGCCAGCGATCAGCGAACTACCCGTTCGCCCACATGACGATGATCGGACTCTGAGCCGCACCACGACACGTGTGATTCAAATGCTGCTGGCCGGTGATCTATCCCGGTTACGTTCGGAGAGCATTGCCGATGAGCTTGGCATCAGCCCGACGACACTGAGGCGCAGACTTCGGGCCGACGACACGAACTACCAGGCACTGCTTGACCAGGTGCGCCAGTATCGTTGTGAGAAACAGCTCGCCAACCGCTGGCTGCCGGGCAAATGCATTGCGTGGGATCTTGGCTACGCTGAGGTCAACAGCTTTTACCGCGCGTTCCGCCGCTGGACCGGGCTTAACTACAGCGAGATCAAGTTGCGCTACGTTTGATCGGCTTGCGGGGCTACTGGCACAACGGGCGAAAGCTTGCCGGTGGCCTCGTAAACCCAATACCCCACCCACTCGTGGATAGCCCGGGTGGACCTTGCAAGACGGTCCACGGTTGGGAGCCAACCGGGAAGATAGGGCGGGAAGCGGGGAATTTCATGATCCGAGGGTGCCGCGGTGACATCAAACCCCTGCGCCCGGAACAGGGCAAGTGAACGACGCATGTGGGTCGCTGATGTCACCAGCAGAATGTGGCGATAGTTGCCCGCAATCAGCATCGGCGCCGATTGTGTGGCGTTCTCATACGTCGTTCGGCTACCGTTTTCGATCAACAGCGCGGACTCCGGGACACCCATCATTTTGAGTGTATCGGCCAGCACATCGGCCTCAGGCACCTGCAATGGATCACTGCGCCCGCCGCTGATCAAAATCACCGGCGCCTTGCCGGCGCGATACAACTCAAACGCGGTAAAGACGCGATCGACCGCCTGATTGTAATCACTGCCACGACCGAAACGGCTCTCCCCCACATTGGCCCCACCCAGTAACACGATGGCGTCGGCCTTGGGTAATTCCTCCGGTGCGAAAGCGGCGAAACGCCCTTCCAACGGACGCGCCAGCGCTTCTGCGCCGTACTCGGTCGATGCGGCATAAATAATCGCAAAGGCTAAAAACGTCTGGATGGCAGCAGAAGCCCGGTTACCGCGGGTCAGCGCAATGATCCCTGCCAATAAAAACCACAACCCCAATGACAGCGGGTATACCGCGAGCGATAGGATTTTGGTCAGTAGCAGCATCGTTTAATCAGTCGAAAGGATTACGCAAAACGATCGTTTCTTCCCGATCGGGACCGGTCGAAATGATATCAATGGGCGCCTCAACCAACTGCTCGATGCGCTCAATATATCGGCGCGCGTTATCGGGCAAATCATCCACGCTGCGCACGCCGACCGTGGATTCAGACCAGCCAGGCATCGTTTCATAAACGGGGTGCAGCTGTTCGTAATCGTACGAATCCACAGGCTGCGGGGCGGGAGCGCCATTGGCGTCGGTGTAACCCACACAGATGGAAATCTCATCGAGGCCATCGAGCACGTCGAGTTTGGTCAGGCACAGCCCGGAGACCGAGTTGATGTTGACGGCCGTGCGCAAAGATACCGCGTCAAACCAGCCGCAACGACGGGGCCGGCCAGTGGTCGCACCGAATTCGTGGCCGCGTTCAGCCAAGCGCGCGCCGACCTCATCAAACAGCTCAGTGGGAAAGGGCCCTGAACCCACACGGGTCGTGTACGCCTTGGTGATACCCAACACATAGTCGAGATACAGCGGACCAAATCCGGAACCGGTCGCCGTACCGCCTGCGGTGGTGTTTGAACTGGTTACATAGGGATAGGTGCCGTGGTCGATATCGAGCAGTGACCCCTGCGCACCCTCAAACAACAACTTCGCGTTGGTTTTGCGATAGTTGTGCAGCATCGTGGTGACATCCGCCATCATCGGCAGTAGCTGCTCACCCTCGCGCAAGGCCTGCTCCAGCACAGCATCGAACTCCAATGCCGGCTGATGGTAGTAATGCACCAGCGAGTGGTTGTGGTAATCGAGCACCTCGCCCAGAGTCTCGGCAAAACGCTTTGGGTCCCGGAGATCACCCAGTCGCAAACCGCGGCGAGCAACCTTGTCTTCGTAGGCGGGGCCGATACCGCGACCCGTGGTACCGATCTTTTGATCACCGCGACGGACTTCGCGCGCCTTATCGAGGGCAACGTGATAGGGCAGGATCAGCGGACATGCGGCTGAAATTTTTAGCCGGTCACGTACCGGCACACCGCGCGCTTCCAGTGCTTCAATTTCGGTGATCAAGGCCGAGGGCGACAACACCACGCCGTTGCCAATCAGGCACTGGACGTCGTCCCGCAAAATGCCTGACGGGATCACATGGAGGACGGTCTTCTCGCCACCGATAACCAGCGTGTGGCCCGCGTTATGACCGCCTTGGAAACGGACAACGGCGCTGGCCTGCTCGGTCAGCAGGTCGACAATCTTTCCCTTACCCTCATCACCCCATTGGGTGCCGAGTATCACTACGTTCTTGCTCATCGCGGATTCCGCTCAGTCTTCAATTTCCAGTATCCATTGACCGTCGCGCTTGACCAAGGTCTCGCCGCAACGCTCATCCCGGGTGCCATCAATCGATGTCACCACCACCCTGCCCTCTTCACGCAGCTTGCGCACCATCATCGCCAGCTCGGGATCATCGTCATCCGGGGCGGCAATCATTGGCGCATCTTCGGCGGGCTGTGTCACCACGCCGGCAACGGCTTTGAGATCCATCGCAAAACCGGTAGCGGGTCGCGCGCGTCCATATACCGCGCCCACATTGTCATACCGACCACCTTTGGCGACGGCCGCACCGACACCCTCAAGATAAGCGGCGAACACCAAACCGGTGTGATACTGGAAGCTCCGAAGCTCGGTGAGATCCACGTAAATCTCCAAGCTCGGGTGGCGCGCCTGAAGGGTCTGCACGACACGCTCCAGCGCCACCAGTGACGTCATCGCAGCCGGCACATGACTCAAAAGATCGTGGGCACGGGCCAGTGTCGAGACATCCCCGTGCAGCGACAGCAGTGCCTCAAACCGCCGCTGCAATTTGGCATCCAGGCCTGAAATAGCCGCCGCTAAATCAGGCTGGGATTTGCGCTGCAGCGCTTCAAACACCTCTTCCTCGACCGCTTTGGGCAACGCACTTTCAGCCAGCACACCCTCAACGATGCCCACATGGCCAATATCAAGAATGACCCGCCGGTCAGTGGACAGGGAATCGAGCAGACCGAGCATCAGCTCGATCACTTCCAAATCAGCCGACAGCGACGTCGTGCCGTAAATTTCTGCACCGAGCTGAATCGGTGAGCGCCCCTGCGTTACCGCTTGCGGTGCGCTGTGCAGGGTGGATCCCGCGTAGCAAAGACGGGTAATGCCGGACTCACCCAGACTATGGGCATCGATACGCGCTACCTGCGGTGTGATGTCCGCGCGCACACCCAGGGTGCGACCACTCAAACGATCGACAAACTTGCAGGTGAGGAGGTTGAGGTCAGCCCCAAGCCCAACGAGCAGTGAATCCGTGAACTCTACCAACGGCGGAATGACGTAGCGGAAGCCCCAGCGACCGCAGACATCAAGCAACTGCCTACGCAGGTGCTCGACCTTGGCCGCGCGCTGAGGTAGCAGCTCATCAATACCATCAGGTAGGAGCCAACGATTGTCGGAAGTCATAGATTTTCCCGTTGAGCCGGGGCGCAGTGAATGGCCGAAACAAGCGGGAGAGAGTTTACCACAGCGACCGGCCGGGTCGCTGTGGTAGAAACCGATTAGTTGCCGGCTTTAGGGTCGCGCATGTACTGGAAGAACTGGCTATCAGGCTCAACCACCAGGATGTCATTGCCGCCCTGGAAGGTGTCTTGATAAGCGCGCAGACTGCGGACAAACGCGTAAAACTCGGGATCACGATTGAATGCTTCGGCGTAAATCCGTGTCGCTTCAGCATCACCCTCACCACGAATCACTTCGGCCTCACGATAGGCGTTGGCTTCAATGACCGTGACCTCACGATCGGCGGCAGCGCGGATACCTTCAGCAAGCTCTTCACCCTGAGAACGCAACTCGCGAGCCTCTTTCTCACGCTCGGCATTCATCCGGCGATACACTGACTCAGAGACGTCGGGCGGCAGGTCGATCTTCTTCACGCGGACATCGATGACTTCAACGCCGAGTTCCGTAAGCGCCACACTATTGAGTTCAGTAGTGATCGCCTCCATCAGCTCGTCTCGCTCACCGGAGACCACTTCCTGCACCGTGCGCCCAGCTACCTCGTTACGAAGACCATCGTTGATCCGCTGGGCCAAAAGACCCGCGGCGCGATTCTCTTCACCGTTAGTCGCCGTGTAGTAGGTGGACGTGTCCTTGACACGGAATTTGGCGTACGAATCCACGATCAACGCCTTCTTCTCCTGGGTGAAGAAACGCTCGGGCGAGGAATCCACTGTCAGGATTCGGCCGTCAAACTTGCGGACGTTGTTCACGAAAGGGACTTTCACATGCAGACCAGGCTGTAAATCAGGGTTAACCACCTGACCAAACTTGAGCAATACGCCCCGCTCAGTTTCACTGATAACGTACAGTGAGTTGCTGGCTACGATCAGGATCAGCGCGACAAGCAGGCCGATCCACATTTGCTTACCGCTCATCAACGGACTCCTCGACGACTGGTTGAAGTACTGACGGCACCATCACGGCGCAACCGCTCAGTCACCGCCTCGGTCAACTCGCGCATCTGACGGTCGGACAACGTCGGGCGGGCACCGCCCGTGCTGCCGCCACCCATTTGCGGCGCCAGTTTATCGAGCGGCAGATACATCATATTGTTGCTGCCTTCGACATCGACCAGCACCTTGCTGGTGTTGGAAAACACAGACTGCATGGCGTCGAGATAGAGACGCTCACGCGTGACCTCGGGCGCTTTCTCATACTCATCAAGCAGGCGACTGAAACGGTCAGCCTCACCCGAAGCGGTAGCAACCACCTGCTCACGATACGCATTCGACTCTTCCAACATGCGCTGCGCGCGACCCCGAGCCTCGGGCACGATACCGTTGGCGTAAGACTGCGCTTCGTTTTTAACCCGCTCCTCGTCTTCGCGGGCTTTGATCACGTCATCGAATGCACCTTGAACTTGCGCCGGCGGCTTGGACTCATCGATATTGATCTTGGCGATGCGAATGCCCGTCGTGTAGCTATCCAGATAACCCTGCAGACGATCACGCACCTCGCTGGCGATGATGGCACGGCCCTCGGTCAGCACCAGATCCATCGTGGTGTCACCCACGACATGACGGATCGCACTCTGGGACGCGTGCTGCAGCGAGATCTCCGGATCGCGAACCTGGAGCACAAAATCGCGAGGATTATCAATGACATATTGAACCGACATGCTGACTTCAACGATGTTTTCATCCTGAGTCAGCATCGTCTCGCGAAAACCTACCGCGCGAACCTTGGTCGTGTTGACCTTGATCACTTCATCGATCAGAGGAGGATTCCACTGCAGACCGGGCTGCAGCGTGTCGTGGTAACGACCAAAGCGCAGCACGACAGCCCGCTCCTGCTCGTCGAGCTGGTAAAAGCCCATCAAGCCCCAGATCAACAGCGCACCCGCGGCTACTACCCCCAGCAAAGCACCGGACAGCTGTCCACCGCCGCCAGCGGGACCACCACCTTTGCCGCCAAATAAACCACCAAGCCGCTGTTGCAGCTTCTTCAGCGCCTCATCGAGGTCCGGTGGACCCTGGTCATTCCCACCCCAAGGGTCACGCGGGCGATTACCGCCGGGCTCATTCCATGCCATAGCAAAATTCCTTCTGGATCAGGCGCCGGAGTCTAGCAAACCTACCGGCTTGGCGTCATAACAGACAAAGGGATTCAAGCGGGATTGGCCCCGGACATCAGCCGATCCCAATCACGTCGAGGCAACCGCACACTCAAGATATTGGCACCGCTGTCATCCCAGCGCTCGGATTGGACCGCTCCCAGTTCATGCAGCGCAGCACGGAGCCTCCCTTGGGCGGGAGTGAGGCTCACCTCACCGTCGAACATGGGCACTGCCAAACGCTCTGCGACAGCAGTCAGTAATAGATCCATCCCCTCGCCCGTTTGGGCAGATAAATAAACAGCCACGGCTAGCCCGGTCTCGTCACGCACAATACGAGCCGGTTGCTCGAGCAGATCGACCTTGTTGTAGATACGCAGCTGGGGCAAGTCACCGGCGCCGATCTCTTCCAGCACTGCCTCGACCTCCGTTACCAACATCTCGCGGTCTTCCGCTGCCACATCGACAACGTGCAGCAGGAGCGTCGCATTCAGCGTCTCTTCCAACGTCGCTTTAAAAGCCTCTACCAGTGTGTGGGGCAATTGCGAAATAAAACCCACCGTATCGGCCAACACCGCGGATCCGGCATCTCCCAACTCGATTCTGCGCAACGTTGGGTCGAGCGTGGCGAAGAGCTGATCGGCAGCGTAGACCGACGATTCGGTCAGCCTGTTAAACAGGGTAGATTTGCCCGCGTTGGTATAGCCTACGATCGACAGCAGCGGCAGTTCAGCACGCTGACGAGATCGCCGGCTTTGACCGCGCTGAGCACGCACACGCTCCAATCGACTTTCGATGGAACGAATTCTTGCCCGCAACAGGCGTCGGTCGGTCTCCAGCTGGGTCTCACCCGGGCCTCGCAAACCGATACCGCCCTTCTGCCGCTCCAGGTGAGTCCATCCTCGTATCAACCTTGTGCTTGCGTGACGCAACTGGGCCAGCTCCACCTGAAGCTTCCCTTCGTGCGTCCGTGCTCGCTGGGCAAAGATATCGAGGATCAAACCCGTGCGGGCAATGACCCGACACTCGAGCGCGCGCTCAAGGTTCCGCTCCTGACTGGGCGACAGAGGATGATTGAAGGCTACCAACTCAGCATCGTGGGCCAGTTTGGCAGCACGAATCTCCTCAAGCTTGCCCTCGCCCACAAAATAACGTGCTGTCGGGGAGCGCCGGTGCCCCGTAACAAAGGCGACCGGTTCGCCGCCGGCAGAGCGCACCAATTCCTCAAATTCTTGAGGGTTCTGGCCTGGCTCACCGTGATCGAGGGCGAGTTGTACGAGCACAACGCGCTCGCCACCCTCATGACGTTCGAAAAACATGTTGACCTATCGCCGCAGCGCGGCGCAAGCGCGAATCAAGCGTCGGCTTCTTCGTCCGCGTTGGCCAGCGGGATGCGCACATTGCGCGCTGGTACGACGGTAGAAATCGCGTGCTTGTAAACCATTTGAGAAACGGTGTTCTTCAATAGGACGACAAACTGATCGAACGACTCGATCTGCCCTTGAAGTTTAATACCGTTGACGAGGTAAATAGATACCGGAACACGCTCTTTGCGCAGGGCGTTCAGGTAAGGGTCTTGTAGCGTCTGCCCTTTTGACATGGTGACTCCTTGGCTGGTCTGAGGTCGCAAAAAAAACGAGGCGACAAAAACGACGGCCCAGCATTATAGCGCTAAGCAACGCCGTAAGAATAAATACTACGAGCCAATCTTACGCAAATAGTTCCCCCAAAGCGTCAACGCAACATCGACCTGCCGACCGCCGGGCACTATCGGCAAGTCAGCCCCTTGGGGTTCACGTACGTCAAGCACCGCACCGCGCAAGTCAGTATCGAGCCAATACGCACCGGGCCAGCTTCGCAGCCAGGTGAGCTGCCGTTTGGCGAGCTGACGCGTCGCCGCCCGGGCCCGCTCACGAGCGGTTGCCCAATCCCACTCTCCGTCGAGGTATGACCACAACTGGCGGTAACCCACAGCGCGCACCGCGGGAAGTCCCGTATGCAGATCAGGGCGGCGATGCAACGCAGTGACCTCCTCCAGAAAACCCTGATCGAACATCCGATCCAGGCGCAGTGAGATGCGCTCATGCAACCAGCGCCGCTCACGGGGACACACAATCAGCGGGAGGTGCGCAAGCGCGGACTGGCTCTGTGGGCCCTGTTGCCAGTCACTCATGGGCCTACCCGTCTGCCGCCACACTTCCAGCGCTCGGCTGATGCGTTGACTGTGGTTGGGGTGAATCGTTGCCGCGATGACAGGGTCCACTTCGGCCAGCGCGGCGTGCATCGCGGGCCACCCCTGAACAGAGGCCTCGCGTTCGATGTCTGCCCGCACGGCCGGGTCAGCGGCGGGCATGTCGTCGAGACCCAGCAGCAGCGCCCGAAAATACAACATCGTCCCACCCACGAGGATCGGTTGCTTACCGCGGGACACGATATCCGCGATAGCCCGTCGAGCATCAACGACAAAATCAGCCGCGCTGTAGGGCGATGCGGGATCGCGAATATCAATCAAATGATGGGGGTAGTCGGGCTTCGCGGCGCCAATATTCAAGCCTTCGTACACCAGCGCAGAATCGACACTGATCAACTCGCCATTCAAGCGCTCGGCGAGCGCAATCGCGAGATCGGTCTTACCCGCAGCCGTCGGGCCCATGATGCATAACAGGGGGCCATCATCCTCCGATCGACCTGCCACGCTCACCGCCCGCGCAAAAACAGCTTGTCCAGCTCAGGCAGGGTGACTTGTACCCACGTCGGTCGACCATGATTGCACTGACCCGAGCGCTCGGTGTGCTCCATATCCCGTAGCAGCGCATTCATCTCGGGAATCGTCAGTCGCCGATTGGCGCGAACTGACCCGTGACAAGCCATCGTCGATAGCAGCTCATCCATGTGCGCCGCCACGCGATCACTATCGCCATACTCCACCAAATCAGACAGCACATCGCGAACCAGCTGTTCGATGTTCGCGCCCGCGAGCGCCACCGGCACCTCACGCACAACCACCGACTCTTCTCCGACGGGCTCAACCGACAGGCCCAGCTCCGCCAAACGCGCTACATGGTCACTAATAGCGCTGACTTCTCGACTGGAGACCGCAAGGGACATGGGCACCAACAAGGGCTGCCGGCGAATACCCGTATCATCTCGGGCGGCTTTTAGCCGCTCATAGGTGATGCGCTCGTGGGCTGCGTGCATGTCGACCAAGACCAGACCGTGCGCGTTCTCCGCCAGAATGTAGATGCCGCTCAGCTGTGCAAGGGCAAAGCCCATCGGTGGCACTTCCTGTTGATCCTGACTGCCCTGATCGACAGGGGCCTCACCCACAGAGGGCAGTGCACCGCGATCACTCGCCGAACCCGGGGCATAGAGCCGCTGCAGCGACGAGAGCTGGGCGCTGTTGGCGCCGCCCGCTGCACCGCCACCAAATCCGATAGATGACTGGTAGGCCGGAGCTGCCATTGCCGGCGGGGCCAGCCCATCAGCATTGGAAGGTGGCGCTGAAACGCCGTCACCGGGCCGCAGTTCCGCCAGCGCACGGTTCAGCGTGCTGAATAAGAAGTTGTGAACCTCGCGACCATCACGGAAGCGCACTTCATGCTTGGTAGGGTGAACATTGACATCTACCCGTGCCGGGTCGAGCTCCAGAAACAGCACATAAGCGGGATGACGGCCGTGATACAGCACATCACGGTAGGCCTGGCGAATCGCATGGGCGACCAGCTTATCGCGGATGACCCGGCCATTGACGAAAAAATACTGGAGATCCGCCTGGGCACGGGAGAACGTCGGCAATCCCACCCAGCCCCACAATCGCAGCGCCCCCGCACTGCGCTCGATCGACACGCTCTGCTCGACAAAGGGTTGACCACAGACGCCCGCAACACGTCGCGCCATCGCCGCTTCATCCGCGGCCGCGTCCAGCTGTAAGGTGGTGCGGCCGTTATGCCGCAAGACAAAGCGCGCGTCAGGGCGCGACAGTCCCTGGCGCTTGACCACCTCCTCCAAGTGGCCGAATTCGGTCTTTTCAGTGCGCAAAAATTTGCGTCGGGCCGGGGTGTTATAGAAAAGGTCGCGAACTTCCAGCGTGGTTCCCCGCGGATGCGGTGCCGGTGTTAGCCGCACCGCCATATCCCGGCCTTCACAACTGGCCTGACGGCCCGCGCTGGGCTCATCAGCGCTGTTGGAGGTCAGGGTGAGACGTGAAACCGAAGCAATGGATGCCAGCGCCTCGCCCCGAAAACCCAGAGTCGCCACCGCTTCGAGATCATCGATGGTGGCGATCTTGCTGGTCGCATGCCTGGCAAGCGCGAGAGACAGATCAGACTCGTCGATACCGATCCCGTTGTCCCGGATACGAATCAGTTTTGCGCCTCCGGCTTCGATATCGATCTCAATGCGATCGGCACCGGCATCCAGACTGTTCTCCAGCGCCTCCTTCACCACCGATGCTGGGCGTTCTACCACCTCTCCGGCGGCAATCTGGTTCGCCAGTCGTGGGTCGAGACTGTGAATTCGGCTCATGGGCGGGATCGCAAAATTTAGGCGTTGGGGATGATGAGTTTTTGGCCCGGACGAATCACGCTGCCGCGGAGACCATTACTGTCCTTGAGGGCTTGGACCGAAATATTGAATCGTTGCGCAATGCCGGACAGTGTATCGCCTCTGGCGATCACATACTCTTGCCCACGCTGCGTGCGTTGCCAGGCGAGCAAAGTCCCGGCGGGCGGGTGCGTGCTAAACCAAGCCTCGATACCGCGCTCAATGGCGGCAGCCATCTTGGCCTGGTAACCGACATCTGCGAGTTTTTTCGCCTCACCCGGATTGGAGATGAACCCCGTCTCCACCAAAATTGACGGGATATCCGGCGACTTCAGCACCGCAAAACCGGCCTGCTCGACTTGCCGTTTGTGCAGCTTGGCGATCTTGTCGACCTCTTTCAGGACCTCGGCACCCAAACTCAAACTGGTATCCAGCGTCGCCGTCATCGACAAATCGGTGAGTACCCCCGCCAGCACATCATCTTTGTCGGACAGCCTTACGCCACCCACAAGATCAGCCGCGTTCTCACGATCCGCCAGGTACTTTGCAGCAGTCGATGTCGCACCGCGGGTCGACAGGGCATAAACCGATGCACCGTTGGCCGAAGCTTGGCGGAAGGCGTCCGCATGAATCGAGACAAACAGGTCTGCCTGATACTTGCGCGCCAGATCACGCCGCCCGCGCAAACTAACGTAGTAGTCCCCGTCGCGAATCATTACGGGACGGAAGCCGGGCTTCGCCTCAAGCCGCGCTTTGAGTTTCCGGGCAATCGCCAGCACGACCTCTTTCTCTCGCAGCTTCCGCGGACCGAGCGCACCCGGATCCTCGCCACCATGTCCTGCATCAATGGCGACAATGACATCCCGACGATCAGACAGCTGTTCAACGCTTTTAATCGTCTCGCGCTGCTCTGCCGCCCCATCGAGATCATACAAATCGATCACCAATCGATGCCCTGTCCGCTCGTTCGGCTGCAGCGCGAAACTCTTCGGTTTGACGGCCGCGTCCAAGTCGAACACCAGCCGCAAATCATTCCCCTCTCGCACACCGGAACGCACGCGGCGAATCGGCGTGTTCTCGAGCGGCAGGTCCAGCACTTCTCCCAAAAAAGTCGCGTCTTGCAGGTCGACCACCAGACGCTGAGGGTCTTTGAGTTCCAGCAATGAGTGCTGGACTGGCGCACTCAGGTCCAGCACCACACGCGTGTGATCCGGAGCTCGCCAGAGGCGCACATCCCGCACTTCCACGGCCTGCACCAGGGCGGCACCACAGAGCGCCAGCGTAAGCAGCAAGCCGAACAGCCCTCGTGATGTTTTCCCAGCAACGCTCACAGTCGAAATCCGTGGTACCCCACTACAACAGATCGCATGGTGCGGTGAGATCATCAGAGCCGCAAGTGGGCCAAGATCGACAAGGCTCGCTCGGTGTGGGCCGTAAGCGTTGCCGAGCGCCCGACATCCGATACTGCCAAAACGATCTCAAGATCAGGGTCGGGTAACCGCTGCCCGCCTCGCTCCGGCCACTCCACCAGCAACCTTGCCCCTGCGGCGACGTAGTCACCCAGACCCAAATAATCCAATTCTTCAGGGTCGCCCAAACGGTAGAGATCGAAGTGGTAAAGCGCCCCCTGTGGCAGCGCTTCATAAGGCTCAACGATAGTGTACGTGGGGCTCTTGACGGCACCTTGATGCCCCAAACCCTGCAGGACACCCCGGCTGAGGGTGGTTTTACCGGCACCCAAATCGCCTCGCAACCACACAACGGCGGCCCGGGGCAGATGAGCGGCAATCTCACGACCCAGCCGAACGGTGGCCGACTCGTCATCAAGGTACACAGTAAGCGTGGTGGGCAAATGGGTCATGCGCGGATGTTAGCAAGCACAGGTGTTCAGGTCGCGCTTAAACGATCGTGCCTGTGGGGCTCACCGCAGGGAATTCGCAGGCCTGATTTCGCACTGCACCCCATTCTGACCGTCGCAGGAGCCAACCGGTCTGTCAGAATAGCCCCATGACCAAAGACCCAACGACAAGCATGAATCCCGACACCCTGCTGCCCACCATTCGCGGCTGGGCGGATGCGCTGGGCTTTCAGGCGTTGGGCGTCACTGGCATCGATCTGGGTGAGCACGAGGCCTACCTGAACAAATGGCTAGCCGCCGGCTATCACGGTGAAATGGACTACATGCAACGCCATGGCACCAAGCGCAGTCGCCCCGACGCGCTGGTGCCCGGCACCGTCAGCGTACTGTCGCTCAGGATGGATTATCTGCCCGGCGGCGCCGATCCTGAATCCATATTGGAAGACCCGGGCAAAGCCTACATCTCGCGTTATGCATTAGGCCGGGATTACCACAAGCTGATGCGCAACCGCTTGGCTCAGCTGGCAAAGAAAATCGACAGTGAGCTCGGCGGCGGTCAGTATCGTGCTTTCGTCGACAGTGCACCCGTATTGGAGCGCGCTATCGCAGAGCGCGCAGGGCTCGGCTGGATCGCCAAGAACACCATGCTGATCAACCAGCGAGCGGGATCCTGGTTCTTTCTGGGGGAAATTTACACGGACATTCCGTTCCCGCCGGACCCACCCAAGCAGGAGAAGCATTGCGGTAGCTGCACTGCGTGTCTGGACATTTGCCCCACCGACGCTTTTACGGGGCCCTTTTCCCTGGATGCCAGACGCTGTATTTCCTACCTGACGATCGAGCACCCGGGCAGTATCGATCCCGAACTTCGTCCGCTGATGGGCAACCGAATCTACGGCTGTGACGATTGCCAGCTGGTCTGTCCCTGGAACAAATTCGCACAGCAGACGCTTGAGCCAGATTTTGCACCGCGGAATGGACTGGACGACGCTGAGCTCATCGAGCTGTTCGCCTGGACCGAGGCCGAATTTCTGGAACGCACCTTGGGCTCGGCCATTCGCCGCATCGGCCACGAACGCTGGCTGCGCAATATCGCTATCGCCCTGGGTAATGCACGCACTGACCCCGCCATCATCGACGCGCTCGAGGCGCGCCTAAACCACCCCTCGGATATGGTCCGGGAGCACGTCCAATGGGCGCTATCCCGGCACCGTGTTATTGCAAGCGGATGAAGTGCTCACGGTAATACTTGAGCTCATCAATCGAGTCGCGAATGTCCTGCAGTGCCAAATGGGCACCCGCCTTCGGTGCAGGCGGCAAGTCAGGGCGCCAGTGCTGCGCCAGAATCTTCAGCGTGCTGACATCGAGATTGCGGTAGTGAAAATAATGTTCAAGCTCGGGCATGTGTCGCGCCATAAAGCGTCGATCCTGGCAAATGGAGTTCCCACACATTGGGGATTTACCTTGCGGCACCCACTCCCTGAGGAAACCCAGCATTTCGTGCGCCGCCGTATGCTCGGTGTACTGACTCGCTCGCACCCGATCCACCAAGCCTGAGCCATTGTGCTGTCGGGTATTCCACTCATCCATCGCGTCGAGCTCAACATCGGGCTGATGGATCGCCAGCACCGGTCCCTCAGCCAAAACATTGAGATCTTTGTCGGTAACGATCGCGGCAATCTCTATCACCCGATGCACCTCGGGCTTGAGACCCGTCATCTCCATGTCAATCCAAATGAGATTGCTGTCGTTGGTCATGGTCTATCCTCTTGCATTCGCAGCGCAGCATAGCAAAGGCAATTCACCCAAGCTCAGGTCGCGTTTACACTGCGCACATGCCCCGTCGCCTAACCAAACAACAGTCGCGCCGCATCGCCGCACGACAGAGAGACGCCAGTCGCGAATCATCCGACGATACCGCCAACACCCGACCCGGGCTGGTGATCGCGCGCTATGGGCGCAAGGTACTGATCGAAGATGACGCCGGCGAGCGACACAGCTGCCATCAACGCGCCAATCTGCCGGCGCTGGTGGCCGGTGATGAAGTCCGCTGGATCGCCGAGGACACGGGTGGTGGGGTCGTGGTGGCACGAGCTCCGCGCCGCAGCGCACTGCAAAGACCCGACGCCAGAGGCCAGCTACGCCCCATCGCCGCCAACATCGACCTCATGCTGGTAGTGATCGCCCCCCTACCTACCCCTTTTGCCAATCTGATTGACCGGTATCTGGTCGCTGCCGAGCACGAGAACATCGCGGCTACGATTGTTCTCAATAAATCAGACCTTTTGCACCACGACCCAAGCATTGAGCCCTTACTCGATATCTATCGGCAGCTGGGATACCCCGTCATTTGCACCAGCCGTGAAGATCCGGAGGCAAACGCGATTCGCTCTGTGGCCGAGGGTAAGACGCTGGTCTTGGTGGGGCAGTCGGGGGTGGGCAAGTCATCACTGATCAAGCGCCTGCTGCCACAGCAAGACATCCGGATTGGCGAACTTTCAGAGGCTGCTGACAAAGGCCGGCACACCACAACAGCCGCAGAGCTCTTCCATCTGCCGGGCGGTGGCCGACTCATCGACTCACCGGGCATCCGTGAGTTTCATCTGTCCCACCTGCCCGCCACCGAGATCGCTCGAGGATTCAGGGACTTTCAGCCCTATCTCGGCCATTGTCGGTTCCGGGACTGCGCCCACCGGGATGATGCGGGCTGTGCACTGCGTGAGGCGGTCGACAAGGGCGACATCACGCCAT
>JAZBOZ010000131.1:0-5084 GCA_036351405.1 Halieaceae bacterium | reverse complement strand
CGTTTACACTGCGGGCGACAACCGCAACGGGCAGAACTTTTTCTGGCGCCTGGCGAGCAACCCGGAAGACCTGCAGTCTGTGCAGTACGAGGGGCGCGGCCGCAGCTACCTGCGCTTACGCGACAACGCAGACTGGCAAGGCACCATTACCGAGATCGGTCTGGTTTTCTATGACGACGGTGGCTCACTCAGCATCGGCGAGATGGCCCTGATGCCCGATTCACTCCCATCGCGGCTGCGCCAGGCATTCACGGAGTGGGGGCAGATGATGCCGTGGCGGCAGAAGTCCTCGAACTGGCTACCAGCCGGCGCTCACAATGCTCTGCTACCGCTGCCGCTGTTTGTGTCAGGGTGGCTTATCATAGCGTTGCTATTGCTCAAGATTTCACGACGCAAGCTCGCGGCGGGCCACAGCCACGCAACCGTCGTCGCTCTGTGCCTTCTGGCGTGGCTGGTTCTCGACTCGCGTTGGCTACTCAACAGAAGCCTCAACACGAACACCACGCTTGCCGCTTATTCCCTAGGCAGTAGCGATGTCCTGCACTACAGTGGGGATAAGGCAGTCAAACAGACCGCTGAGCGTGCTGTAGGCGAAGGCGAATCGGCGGCACCTCTGTTGATCACGGCGGATGAAGACCGCTTGAGCTTCCAGATGCTGCGTGCAAAGTATCACGCCTTACCGATGCCCGCTTATGTGCATGAAGGCAAGCGCAGGGCGCTTCCCCGCATCATCAGCAGCATGGACCTGCTGGTGTTAAAGCAGCCCTATCGCGACCCCGCGGCTCCGGTCACACGTGCCGCTGAGTGGCAGGAATTCCTCCAATCGAACGGGGCAATCCATCGAACAGCCTGGGAAAGTGACTCAGGGTTCCTCCTGACGCCCGACCGTGAATATATAGATAGAGGACTGGGCGAATCACCATGACGCTCGAAGAGAATGCACACATAGCCCCCCCCAGCCTTCGCGTGCTACACGTTGGCAAGTACTTCCCGCCGTTTCGAGGAGGCATGGAAACGTACCTGCGAGACCTCATGCTTGCGCTGACCAAAACCAACGTGATCAGCCATGCTCTGGTCCACGATCATGAAAAGCATGCTTTGGCGCGCACATCATGGCTGCAGACGCCGGCTGGCAAAGCGAAAGTCGTGCGTGCCTCACGGTGGATGACGCTCGGCTTCGTGCCAGTCAGCCCAGGCTTTCCTTATTTGCTGATGCGCCTCATAAAGCAGACAAAACCTGCCGTTCTTCACCTACATCTGCCAAACGCTTCAGCTTTCTGGGCCCTGGTTGTTCCCGCGGCACGCGGCCTACCTTGGGTGCTACATTGGCATTCAGACGTGCCTGACGACATCTTTTCGTCAAGCCGGTGGCTGCGCTTGTTAGAGAAGCCCTATCGGCTTCTTGAAATAGCCATACTCTCGCGCGCCGCCAACGTGATCGTTACGTCTCCTCCTTACCTGGAAAGCAGCCGGGCGATCAATCAATACAAATATAAATGCAGCGTTGTCCCGCTCGGCATTCAACCCCCCGTTGAAGTTAATGCACACTCGGCAGTGGCTTTTGGCCGAGCCACCGAGGGCCGTAAACTCAGGGTCCTCGCCATCGGGCGACTCAGTTATTACAAGGGGTTTGATCTGCTAATTGAGGCCCTGCGCCATGTACAATGCGCTGAGCTAAGACTGGTTGGCGACGGCGACCGCAAGGATGCTCTAAATCGCCTTACAGATGTTCATGGCCTTGACGATCGAGTGACCCTTATGGGCTCGCTTTCCGATAGCGAACTCGAGTCTTCTTGGGAATGGTGTGACTGCGTATGCCTTCCTTCGATCGAGCGTTCAGAGGCATTCGGGGTCGTACTTCTCGAAGCAATGGCCCGCGGAAAAGCGTGCCTCGCTGCGGACGTTGAGGGTTCCGGAATGGGCTGGCTCGTTGATAACGGCATTACCGGGTTTACCTTTGAACCCCAAAGCGTCTCCTCACTTACGCGCGCCCTGGTCTGTGCCGGGCAAAATCTTCAAGCACTGGATGAAATGGGCCGCGCCGGCCAGAGAAAGTTTCATGAGGAACTTGATATAGACAGGTCAAGCCGGCTTGTTAGGGGAATATATGATCGCGCCGGGAATCATGGATGAGACAACGGCCCCCTCGCCCGACACCCCACGGGAGCACAGGACAGCTATTGTCATGCCCGCACATAACGAAGGCGAAGTCATTGGCGGCGTAATTCGAGACATACGCCGAGCGTGCCACTACGAGATATTCGTCGTGGACGATGCAAGCACTGACGATACGATTCGAGCTGCAACAGAGGCCGGAGCAACAGTTATCCCGCTTGCCGCACAGCTAGGCGCATGGGGCGCAACCCAAACAGGGCTTCGATACGCACTGCGGAGTGGCATTGATACCGTGATCAGCATGGATGCCGACGGACAACACAGCGCTGCTTCCATCCCGGAGCTGCTGGCGCCAGTGCTGAACCAACAAGCTGATGTCGTCATTGGCGCTTGCACACAAAGGGGCTCAATACTCAGGAAGATTGCATGGCGGCTTATGAAGCGAACATCCGGCCTTGCGCTGGAGGACATCACTTCCGGGTTTCGAGTCTACAACAACGAAGCCGTAAAGGCGCTGGCCAGTTGGCGCGCCACACTTCTCGACTATCAGGATGTTGGGGTACTGATGCTTCTGCAAGCAAAAGGAATGAGAATCAAAGATATGCCTGTAAAAATGCAGCCGAGAATTGATGGGAAATCGCGGATCTTCCATTCCTGGGTAATTGTTGCGTATTACATGAGTCAGACTCTGGTACTGGGTATGTCCAAACGCCGCGCTAGGCACTCTTCTAATAAATATATAGTGAGGGGGCAATGATTGCTCTGGTGACCGGTTGCATTGGATTAGCGGTGGCACTGACCATCTTACTTCTAATGCGAAAGGATAAACTGCACGCTGCTCATGGGCTCGCCTGGTTTGCAGTGGCACTCCTCTTTGCGTGCCTCGGTTTCGCTCCCGGTATTGTCGACATGGTCGCCGGATGGGTAGGAATCGAGTACCCCCCGATTCTCGCATTATCAACCGGGATGTCCTTACTGGTGCTGAAAATGCTACTGATGGACATTGAACGATCTCGGATTGAGGTGCGCAACCAAAGACTCACTCAGCGCATTGCAATGCTCGAGACCGAACTTCAAAGCCACCGCGCAAGCGAATTTACATCAGTCGGAGATAATACCGGTCGGTGTTCGGCAAATTTTCCTGGCAGCAAGAGAGACTCGGGAAGAAGAAGTGACGATCAAGATTAGCGGCTTCCTGATCTGAGGAAAAACGAATTGTTGTGGCTTGTTGCATCGAACTTATATCCAAGAGACTCCACCGCCGCATACAACTCTTCTCTGACATGCCCGCGCTCCACACAGAAAACTTCGGGGAGAACATCGCAGCTTCTCATACCAGAAAGAACCGAGAGCTCGTGACCTTCGACATCGAGCACGAACAGATCCAGCTTGGTCAATTGACAATGGTGAATTAGCTGGGTGTAGGTCATGGTTGGAACCCGTATCTCCTCAAATGAGCACCCTCGCGCCTTCAGGTCCCGAATATGCGCCCCCGTATGAGATAACGAGCCATTGCCAAAGTTGCGGCCTATCACCGGATGTATCGCCTGGTGAAACACTGAGGGGCCTAACTTCGCTCTCGCCTCGTCAGTAAGCGCTACGTTGATATTGTTCGCATGAGGTCTGTTCTTACAGAGCCTTTCATACAGGTAGGGCACGGGCTCGACATTCACACCTCTCCAGCCCCTAAACTCCTCAAAGAACTTACAGCACGACTCAACAACGCCATCAAACGCGCCACACTCCAGAAACGTGCCGCCGACCACATCTGGAAAATAATTATCCAGCAAAAACTTGTCCACAGGCGGGTCCCATTGCCCGTAAAAACGCATAATTTAACTACCTTTTGTCGTGAAGGAGCGCCTCAATTTAAGAGAGAGTGATGCACTCCTAAAGTGAATTTGCCGACGTACGTGTTTTTATGCCGCGTGGTGTCAAACCGAATCTGACGCCGAAAACCCTGGGCCTTACGAGCGCCAAGTACATGTCACTGGTCAACTAACTTTTTAGCGGGCAATCCCAAATAGACACCAGCATCAGAAATTGAATCAACCACAACCCCCCCAGCACCTATGGTGACATTATCCGTAACTTGTATTCCATCAATGAGCGTTGCACCAGCGCCGATGAACCCCATGGATCCTATGCTTGATCGCCCGGCGACCACTGAATTAACTGACACATGCGTGTAATCGCCAATTGAGCATTCGTGCTCAACGATGGCGGCCGTGTTGATAATGCAACCGGCGCCAATCCGCGCCTTTGGACCAACATGAGCATGGTGACCGACAAAGCTACCAGCACCAACCTGACAGCCAACCCCGAGTGTCGCAGAACCTGAAATTATCGTGGCTAATGGCCATTGTCGCCTTTCGATTTCCAGAATCTGGATTTCTCTACGCCTGTTGTCGCCAGAGGCAGAAAAAGCAGCCCATCCACTTGACAAGCAAGCCGGCCACTCAGACACAACTGGGTAACCGAGAAACGCTTCGTTCTTCTGTGCATTAGCATCGAAAAAAATAAAGTTTGTCACACCGCTAGACATAGCGACATCACAGACAGATCGCGCATGGCCACCAAAGCCAAGGATGATCAAGCCCTCATGTGTTCGGCTATGCACAATGGACTTCACGCTGATCGAGATCTACACATTATCGAGAGCGTTTGCTTTCGATATGCGCTCCAGACACTCGATGTGTTCGTCCGCCACATCGGTCCATGTCCGTTCCGCCAACCGAGCGTAGAATTGCCTTTGAACCTTCAGCAATTCTTCTCGGTGTGAAAGTGCCCATTCAATCCGCCGAGCGATATCAATGAAGTCGAAAGGGTCAAAAAAAGTCAGATCCTGAAGTAGCGGTTCAGACAAAACATCTTCACTGACGGCGATGCGCGACATTACCACCGGAGTCCCAACCGAGAGCGCTTCCGTGAAAGTAAATGGACAGCCACCCTCGCTCAAGCTCGGGTTT
>JAZBOZ010000130.1:0-2576 GCA_036351405.1 Halieaceae bacterium | reverse complement strand
GGACGCGACGCAGGATCTAGGATCAAGGCACGCTGTAGGGCAGACCATAAAGACCGCGCAGCCTGATCTGCGGGTCGCCAGGCGGGCAAAATCAACACGTACTGCCCATCGTCCGTAGTCACCCAATAGGGCGCCTCCAGCGTCAACAGCCAACAACCCATCGCCGCCAATGACCAGAGATCAGCCGCACTGGTACAGCATTGGGCAGCGACCACCTCGGGCGCTGCAAACCCTGGCGTGCCAGCACCAGACACGGCTTCACCCATGCGCGCCGCTATCCCGAAATCGACCAACCGGACCCGTCCGTTGACATCGATCAATACGTTCCCCGGTGAAATATCGCAGTGCACGACACCTGCATCGGCCATCGCTATCAGGGCACCCGTCAGATCAACCAGCAACGGCAGTACCGCTTGTGCCGGCCATAGCATGTCGCCACTCGCCAACGCCACGCCATCGATAAATTCGGAGAGTAGCCAGTGGACCTCTTGGTCCTGATGAACGCCATAGACCCGTGCCAGCGAGGCAGCATCAATGTCGCTGAGCAGCGCCACCGACCGAAGCTCCCGGTCACTGCCCGCCAGCCGTTTTACGGTGAGCAAACGATCCAAATGATGATCACGTGCCAACCAGACAGAACGCTGATGCGTTTGATCCAACGGTCGAATCAGTTCTAAGCCCGGTGGCAAGACCGGACGCCCCGCAACCTTGCGCCTTAAAGACATTCAGGATGTGCCGCGCCTGAGTTGAGGAAACTTTTGCAGTAACCCTTGCTCCGATACTCGGAGGTAGCGGCTCAACGCTTCAGAGTCGCGGCTGCCAACTGCAGCAATCGCTGCGTTGAGATCAGCCATCGTCACATCAGAAGCGATGCGACAATCCGGGTGAGCCCTCAGACGCCGATAGACCGTTCCGCGGGACAACCCCAGCGCCCTCGCCGTAGCTGTCGGTTCAAAGCCGTTGGCCTCATAGGCTTGCGCAAGCTCATCATCTGTCACTTCATTGACAGTCGGCTTTTCCGCAGTATCGCGCTGATACTGCCCATGTCCATCTTTGAAAACCAACGCTGCCAGCACCGCATTATTCAACTCACGGCTATTACCCGGCCAATCACCCAGGAGAAAATCGAAGAATACCCGCGCCCACCACGCAGCTGTTTCATTATCCTGCAACTGGGCTGCCAGGGTATCCAGATCCTCTACTGCACCGGCAATTTCCAGCATCCGCAACACCTGCGATCCGATATCTTCTCGCCGCTCTCGCAGTGGCGGCACGTTGATAGTCAAACCCGCAAGACGTTGTCGCAGCGCATTGCGGAACCCTGCCTCCGCTTCTACAGAGCCGTCCGTCGCCGCAATCACCCGAATATCCACGGGTACGGTCTTCCCGCCGACGACTTGTACCTCTCGCTCCTGCAAAGCCCTGAGCAACTGCACCTGAATCTGCGTCGGCGTGTCTCCGATTTCGTCCAGCAGCAAAGTGCTGCCGTGAGCCTGCTGAAAATACCCTTCCCGGCTCAAGGCGCCGGTAAAGGCACCTTTGGCGGTGCCAAACAGCTCAGCGGGCGCAAGCGATTCAGAAATCGCGGACATGTTAACCGACACCATCCGCGACCTTCTTCGCTCGCTATTTTCATGAATCCCGCTGGCAATAAGCTCTTTGCCCACGCCGGATTCACCCAATATCAATACCGGTAGCTCACAGGCCGCAGCAGCTGCCATCAACAGCCGAACCCGATCGGCCTCGGGCGAGCAGCCGGGGAAGTAGTCACTCGGCAGCTCTGGCCGCGATGCGGCAACCTCCACTTCCCGGAGGTAAAGCACCACGCCATGTCCGAGCCGAATGGGAATACCGACTCGCAAGTCAGACGCCGTCAGGCGAATTTCATCGACTTCATGCTGCCCAATTCGACATTTGACGGCTGGGCCTGTTACCGCGAGCTGCAGGACGTCACCTTGAGTGCGAACCCGCAAGGCCTCGCGGCTGACGTGGGGTTCAGCGAGCGCCTCGCCATCACTAAACCGGGGTGCTGACCGACCCACCTTCAGGTCTATACGAGGACGAGACGCTGTATGGGACCACTCAGCCAGATCTGAATGCTGACCAATGCGCATAACATCGGGATGAAAAACGATCGTCAGTCGCAGTGCTCGCCGACCATGTTCGGGGGATTCAACCGTAATCAGAGAAGGTAACGTTCGCATACCGGGACTCAGGGATTTACGCCTTTTTTGCGGGGGAAGCGCGGGCATCCGGCCCGCTGAAAATTCAGAGCATCGCTAACAACGAAATAATGATCAACCACACCACTAAAGCGCGTTTGAGACCTTGCGTGACTCGTTGAACCGCTGACGCAGGCTCATCAAGCCCCTCCTCCCCAAAGGCCGCCTCCAAACCCTCAAGCAGCAGCGCATCAGTCTCCACCTCAGGATCCATTGCTCGCTTACCGATCAGCCGCCGGCAACGTTCAAAATCACCAACCAATGCCAAGGTTAGGAGCAGCACCCGTGAAGGCAGCCAATCTACAAGGTGCCGAAGCGAGCCCACCGGCACGCGCCGATCATCGGCACTGAGCT
>JAZBOZ010000129.1:0-28959 GCA_036351405.1 Halieaceae bacterium | reverse complement strand
TATGGAGCACGGCCCGGCGGTGCCTGACGTTGAGGTCTTTAACCCGCCTGCTTACAAGGCGCGAGGGGTTGATCCACAGCTCCAGCGGGCAGTGGATGAGTTGCTACAGCAGCTAAACGAAGGCTGAAGAAGTCGCCCGGTGCTACGGTGCGGCACCGGGCCATCTTCGCGCCAAAGGATTCTGACAGTGAGCGACGATTTTCAGCTTTATGCGGTGTACGACGCCGATGGCACGCTCGCTGGTGAGCTCTCTTATTTGGTGGGTAAGCTCAGAGGCATGCGCGCCTGTGCCCTATGCGATATCAGTCATGGCTGGAACCCTGTTGGAAAAAAAGCGTGGCGGGATGCCCGGCAAGGCGCTCGCGCTGTGGTCTGGCTGCATCGCGACGAGCAGCCCGAGGTGCTACGCAAAGTGACTGAGGGTCAGCTCCCGGCAGTGGTCCTTGTGAAAGAGGGCGAAGCGGCCATCTTATTGGACGCTGTCGCATTGCAGGGTTGCGCTGGCGACTTTGCCGCGTTTGAAGCGTTGCTTGAGCAGTATTTAGTGAGAGCGGGCGTGGCGAATTAACGGATCACCACCCGATTGCGCCCGCTTTCTTTGGCCTCATACAGCGCCTCATCTGCCCGAGCGATCAAGGTCTCCAAGTCGGCATCTTCAGCCCGCTGTGCAACCCCCATGCTGATCGTTACCTGCCGTTCGGGCATTTCATCGAAAGCTTCTGCTTCAATCGCGGTTCGTATGCGTTCAGCTACCACAGCGGCCTGATCGGCATCAGTTTCCGAGCAGATCACCAGGAATTCCTCGCCGCCTATACGTCCGATGCGATCGGTCTTTCTGACGGCAGATTTCCCTTTGTTCGCGACGACCGTTAACACTGCGTCCCCCACGCCGTGGCCATAACCGTCGTTGATGGATTTGAAATGGTCGATGTCGAAGATCATCACGGTCAGCGGTCTTTTAAAGCGCAGAGATCGGTCCCATTCCTGCTGTCCGAGTTCGTAGATTGCTCTCCGATTTATTAGGCCTGTGAGCCCATCGGTGGTTGCAAGCTCTGCCATGCGCGCTGCGTGTTGGCGGCTGCGCTGCCAAAATAGGATCACCAAAGCTAGAACGAGAGCTGCTAATCCCAGCGCCAAGTATTGCAGTCGGGCCCTCTGATTGCTGAAGGCAATTTGCAGCTCCTGTTTTTCGTTTTCCAGTGCCAGGCGCGCGTTGTCATCGGCCAAGCGTGCGGTCTCAAATTCCACTTGAAGTCGATTGATGGTCTCTTCGCTCTGATTACGCAGGTCCTCTTCGAGCAGGATGGTGTATGCCTGGTGCGCGATAAACGCGCGTTCGTAATCGGCGACGCCGCTATACGCCTGCGCCAAACCCCGATACATCCGCATCAAGGGTTTGCGCGCGCTGTTGTCCTCGAGGTAAGGCAACGCCTCGGTGTAATAGGCAATGGCCCCTTCGAAGTTTTCAGCATCCAGTTCGATATCGCCGAGGTGCCGATAGACCACAGCGGCTTGCTGCGCGTCGCCAATCTGCAGAAACAGGGAGGCAGCGTCTTGTAACCGGGCGTTTGCAGCGGCGAGCTTACTTTGGGCGTGTGCGCTGACACCGAGCGCCTTGAGGGCGAAGGCCTCTCCATTTAGGTCGCCCAGCTCCCGACTCAAATCCAAAGCTTTGTTAAAGCTCTCATCGGATTGTTGGAATTCCTGCAGGGACGCATAGACGTGACCGAGGTTGAAAAGCGATGTGGCCAGTGCCGCCTGATCGCCCCGTGCTGTATCCAGTTCAACCAGTGTTTGGTAATACCGCTGCGCGGCTTCAAGCTGCCCGGCGTTGTAGTAGACGTTAGCGAGACTATTGAGCGCATTGAGGCGCGTTCCTTCGTCGCCGCTGGCGGTTGCCAGATCATATGCTCGAGTGAACGCGGTTATGGCCTTTTCCGGTTGGTTGAGTTCTGTGAAGCGGCTACCCAAGCGGACCAAAGCCTCGCCCTCTTCACGCGGGTCATCGGCAACGCGCGCCTGCTGCACAGCTCGCTCCAACGCTAAAAGGTCCTGCTCAGCGAAAGCGATAGGGCCGCAAATCAGTAGGCTCAAGACTGTCAGTCGAAGTGCTTTGGCGATGGCGCACATACGCGGCTCAAATATCCAAATCATTCATTGAGAGTACTATCTTGCTGGAAATATGCCGACAGCTAAATCGCGTCTGCAGTTGCTGAGCTTGCGTTGTAGAGATAGGTTCCTTTTTGACGGTCAACTTCAATCCTCGCAATCGGCGACGAATTCATGCTCAAAGTTCCAGCGCACATTCCGGTATTCCACGTTAGGCACCAGACGCACCAGGAAACCTTGCTGAAGTTCGTCGCTTTAGTATCGGTGTTGGCCGGCTATTTTCTTTACATCACTTGGAAATACTTTGATTTTGAGCGCTGCCGGCACGCTCCTGTCGATTTACTTCGGTGATGAGATGATGGATGTCACGACGCATAAGGCGCGTGAACTTCATCAACAGCATGGGTTCAAGTATCGCGCTGTGCTCGTTCTCGGATTGGCAGTGTTGACCATAGGTGCTTACTACTATTTGTTGCACAGCTTGGGGATCGGCGTGCCAACGTAGTTGTATTAGGCAGCGCCTCACTGTGCGATATGGGTATGGGTCGACCTGCTCAGATTTGAGATCTCGTGTAAATTTCCGCCGCTAACTCAAGTAGATTGGCAAGACAAAGGGCGCGCTGGGTTGCTACGCATCCCCGATCCAACCAACTCATAGCAGGTCGTTTCGATGGAATTATCCTGGATAGGTATCGCGCTGGTTTTTGGCCTGCTGGCGAAAAAACTCGGTCAGGCACCGCTGCTCGGTTTTCTCCTCGCGGGATTTCTTCTCTCCGCGCTGAACATTACACCCGGGCCTGCACTTGAGGATCTCGCCAATGTTGGCGTGCTGATGCTCCTCTTTGCGATAGGGTTAAAGCTTGACCTGCCATCCCTGCTGCAGCCGCATATATTCGCGGCATCTCTGTTGCACACTGTGGCGATGGTGGTGATCGGTGGGGCGATCATTTACCTGCCCGTTGCCATGGCGCTGGGTCCTTTTGCTGGTCTTTCTCTCGAGGCCATAGCCATTCTCGGACTCTTCACGGCCTTCTCCAGCACGCTGTTTGTGATCAAGGTTCTGGAAGAACGCGACAACATGGGCGCGCTGTATGGGCGAGTCATTATTGGCTTCCTTGTGATGCAGGATCTGGTTGCGGTGGGCTTTCTTGCAGTCTCTAAAGGTGTCATTCCCAGTCCGTGGGCATTGGCGCTGTTGGGTCTCCTGCCGCTGCGACCGGTGTTTGCACGCATTCTTGATTGGTCCGGGCATCGCGAACTGCTGGTTTTGGCGGGCTTATCGCTGACGCTGGGGGGCGCCGCGTTATTTGATCTAGTGGGTCTAAAGGCCGATCTTGGTGCATTGGTGGCGGGCGCATTGGTCAGCAAGGCTCCCAAGGCGAAGGAGCTCAGTAACGCCCTAATGGCGATTAAGGATCTCCTGCTCGTCGGCTTTTTTCTTACCATCGGTCTGAACGGATTGCCGACCATCGATGGCGCCTTGGTTGCCATCGCGCTGTCAGTACTGTTGCCGATTAAAGCGCTGCTATTCATCGCCCTGATGATGGGCTTTGGGTTGCGAGGCCGCAGTGCGATGCTCGCTGCGTTGGGACTCACACCCTACAGTGAATTCGGTCTAATCATTGCGGCGGTGGCAGTGAACAAGGGCATTCTTGACCCCTCATGGATGGTGATTCTCGCTGTCGCAATGGGGGTGAGTTTTGTGCCGCTGTCCGCTCTCAACCGACACGCGTTCACGTTGTATCGGCGTGTCAGAGCGCTACTGACAGGCTTTGAGCGCACCACGTTGATTCCTCCCGAGCGCTCGGTTCCAGTCTCCGATGCTGTTGCACTGGTGTTCGGCATGGGTCGCGTTGGTACCGCCGCTTACGACACCATCAAGTCGAACCTGGGCGATTTGGTTGTGGGTTTCGATGTTGACGAAGACGTGGTTGAAACACAGCGAGCTGCTGGTCGAAATGCCTTCGAGGAAAGCGCGACAGATGCTGACTTCTGGGAGCGGCTGCATGTTGACCGACAACAGGTGCGACTCATTATCCTCGCCCTGCACAGCCACGAAGAAAATCTGGCCGCCATCGAGCAGTTAAGGCTTGAGGGATTTGCCGGCCATGTGGCCGCGACCGCTTATTTCGATGATGAGGTGAAAGTCTTGGAAGCTGCCGGAGTCGATCAGGTTTACCACATCAGTCGAGGTGCTGGGCCTGCGATGGCAAACGCTGCCTTGGCGGTGATCTGATGGCTTCAGTGATCCTCCGATCTTGCCGGCTTTTCCAGATGGGTACGCTTTCAGCTGACACTGCGTATTTCTGTTCAAACCCTATGACAATGTTCGCCATGAAATCGTGGCCGCCCTCGGCAGATGAGCACGCACGCCGGGAGGGTCGAGCGTTGCCGAGCCGAGGGGCTAACATGGTGCAATGACAAACTGGTATGACCTACATGCAAGTGACGTGGTGGCGACTTACGAGGCCTTGCGGCCTGAAGATGTGCACCAGTCATGGAGTCACCTGCTCGATGACTTGAGGCCCGGTATTGCCTGTGACATCGGCGCCGGTAGTGGGCGCGACGCACGTTGGCTCGCTTCGCGCGGGTGGGATGTTGTCGCGGTCGAGCAGAGTGAAGCCATGCTGGCGCTGGCGAAGGATACCGGCGGTGAGCTCGCCATGGATCCTGCCGTGTCCTGGCTGCAGGATGAGCTGCCTAGCCTGAAGCGTCTCCGCACGGTCGGGTATCAGTTTGATCTCATTTTGTTGTCCGCCGTCTGGCAGCATGTACCGGAAGCCGATAGGAGTCGTGCGTTCCGCATCCTCACACAATTGCTCAAGCCCGGTGGCAAGCTGGTCATCACGCTGCGCCACGGCTCAAATGTCTCTGAAAATAACGAACGCGGCTTCCTGCCGGTCAGCGGAGAGGTGCTGCAGCAATTCGCGCGCGACCGTGCACTGGTCGAGATATTACGTAAAACAACCGCTGACTTACGCAGGCAGGATCTCGAATGGGAAACCCTAGTCTTCCAATTGCCGGACGATGGCAGCGGCGGTCTAAGCACGCTCCGGCATATCATCGTCAATGATGATAAGGCATCCAGCTACAAACTCGGCTTGCTGCGCGTTTTGACGCGAATTGCCGAGGCTTTTCCGGGTGCGGTTATGCGCCGCGACGATAAAGTCGTGGCGATTCCCTTTGGGCTGGTAGGGTTGCTTTGGCTGAAGCTGTATAAGCCGCTTTTATTGCAGCATGGGCTTAAAGTCGGTAGCTCAGCAGGCGTCGGGTTCGCCACGGATTCGTTCAATGCGCTAGCAGACTGGTCTGACTCTGATTTGCATTTGGGCGCGAGCTTCAGTGAGGCGCGTGGAGTCGTTCTAACAAAAGCGTTGCGTGATGTTTGTAACACTGTCGCGAATATGCCCGCGAATTACATCACCTGGCCGGGCGAGAACCGCCAGATTTTTGTGGTTAATAGGCGAACGGTACGCATCGCTAAGAATGCACGCATTACCTTGAACGCGGATTACCTCCAGTCTTTTGGCGAAGTGGAAATTCCCGCTGAGCTTTGGCAATCCATGGGCACCTTTGGTTGCTGGCTTGATCCTGCGATCGTCAATGAGTGGCAGCGTTTGACCGAAGGCTGGATGGGGGTGAAGCCGGATCAAGGTGTATTTATTTGGGAGAACCCCCTGCGCACTACCGGGGAGGTCAGAGCGATACATGCGCGCTTGCTCAACCAGCGTGTCATGGTGCCGTGCACTTGGTCGGGCAAGCGCATCACAAAGATGGCGGTAGACCATGCATTCCCCTGGTCGCGATGGCCCAATAATGATCTCTGGAATCTCCTGCCTACCCGCAGTGACGTCAATCTCAACAAATCCGATAAGTTGGTGTCATCTTCCACACTTCATGACGCGCGCCAGCGACTTCTGTTCTGGTGGTCGCGCGCGTTTTTCATTCCAAACGGTGATGGCGAATGTACGGCAGAGATAAATGATTCGGCACCCACGGATACCGCTCGGCGCTTTATGACTGAGGCCAGTCTTTCACTACCCAACGTCGAAGCCGGCAGGTCAAATCTTAATGATGTATACGAAGGCATGCTGCACCAGCGAGCGCGGCTCAAGGCTGATCAGCAGCTTGCGGAGTGGATTTGCAGATAGTGCCCCGGCCTTTGCGTAAATTATCCAGGCACCGCTCAAACTCCCGCGCTTGTTATCAATTCTTGCGCGGCAGAACCCGCAGCGTGCCTGATCCCGCAGCGGTGTGCATGAAGCGGCGCGCCGCGGAATGGGCTCGCTGGTGCCTGTTCACGTTGCTCAGCTGGTCGGGGACTTGTATAGCGGGCCTCGAAATTGACGTGATGGGCGAAGCCGATGCTCGTTTGCGGAGCAATATCGAGGCCTTCACGCAGCTTGATGAAACGCCTTGCGATGCGCCGCGCTGGTTGATTCGTCGCCAGCGCGGGCAGCTTGATGAGCAGGTCAAAAACGCCGTGCGCGCATTGGGCTATTACCGACCAGTGATTGAGTCAGCGCTCGCTTTTGAGGATACGTGCTGGCGCGTAACACTGACGGTGGATCCCGGCGAACGCACGTTGGTATCCAAACGCCGCATCCTGATAAATGGCGACATGGCAAATGACCCCGCCTTCGAAAGTTTGCTGGCTGTACTGCCGCTGGTAGAGGGCGATCCGATCGATCACGGGCGCTATGAACGCATCAAGTCCCGGTTGCGTAACTTTGCTTTGGAGCGAGGTTACTTCGATTTCAGCATCACCCGCAGTGTGTTGTTAATCGCCGATGATCTGACGACGGCTGAGATCGACATCGCCGCCAACAGCGGTTCTCGCTATCACTTAGGGGAGATATCTCTGTCTGCTGCGCCCCTCGATGCTGACTTTCTGCGCCGTCTCGCTGATCTCCCGACGGGGGCGGGCTACGACGCTCGCGCGTTGGTTGCAGCGACCCGGAACCTTGAGGCTCGCGGCTACTTCAGTCGGGTCGATGTCCGCGCGGATATTGATGGTCGTACCAATGGCGTAGTGCCGGTGGATATCACACTCGAACCGGCGGCGCGACACGCCTGGCGTTTTGGTGCGGGCTTTGCGACCGATAGCGGCCCTCGGGGTGGTGTGCGCTTTGAGAATCGGCGGGTCAATAAAGAGGGACATCGCTTCGATGCCGAGCTCAGGGTTTCACAGCTCGAGTCGGGTCTCACCGCCGACTATCAGATGCCTGGCTTTGATCCTCATAAGAGCAATTACAGTGTCAGTCTCGGCGCACTGCATGAGGACACCGCGTCTGCGACCAGTGACAGCGCGAAGTTGGTATTCCGGCACACCCTCACCGACAGTGATTGGACGCGCACGCGATTTCTTGAGCTGCTTCATGAGAGTTCTGACTTCGGCGATGCCGGCGTCAACTCGAATCTGGTCATGCCGGGTATTGGCATCAACCGTGTTCGTGCCGACGACATCTTGCGAACACGACGTGGCCACCGCATCAATATCGAATTGCGGGGGGCGAGCGAGGCGATGCTGTCGTCTACCAACCTTCTGCAGATACGCACCAATGGCAAGTGGATTCGTCGCTTTGGCGATGCGGGTCGGGTGGTTGCGCGCGCTGAGCTGGGCGTGACCTGGGTCGACGACTTCAGTGCATTGCCCGCATCCGTTCGGTTTTTTGCCGGAGGCGACAACAGTGTCCGCGGTTATGACTTCGATGCCCTCGGGCCGGCGGACGACAGGGGCAATGTCATCGGCGGCCGCCATTTGCTGACTGCCGGCCTAGACTATGAGTATCCAGTGAAGGGAGAAGATTGGTGGCTCGCCGTCTTCGCCGATGCCGGAGACGCTTTTAATGACACCGAGCTGGATCTGCGCACCGGGGCGGGTGTGGGATTTCGTTGGTATTCCCCGCTCGGTCGATTGAAGGTTGATATCGCCCGACCCAATGAACGCAGTGATGACAGTTGGCGGCTGCACATCAGCTTGGGCGTCGATTTATGAAGTTTATGCAACGGTTGAGAATCTGGTTGCTGTGGTTGTTAGCAATCTTGCTGTTGCCACCGGGGATTGCACTGGCGCTGTTCGGTACCCAAGGCGGGACGCGGTGGCTGCTCACCGAACTGCCTGCCTGGTTGCCAGCAGAGGCACCGAGGATCAGCATCACGCATCGCTCGGGTACGCTGCTGGGGACGCTCAACATTGCGCGCTTCGAGGTCGTCACCCAGGGTGTGTATGTAGAGGGCGAGGCGCTACGGCTGCGCTGGTCGCCCCTTGCCTTGCAAACCCGGTTGGTCGAGCTGGACGAAGTCAGTATTGGCAAGCTTGATGTGTTGCTGAACTCTGCCAGTGCTACATCGACGCAAGCAGGCGGTGCTGATGTCTTCGCTTTGCCGGTCGATATCCACCTCGCTGGTTTAACGATCGACGTATTCCAGGTCATTGACGGCGCAAGACGGACCCGGGCAGTCGGCGCTCACGCGGCAGGTCGTATTAACAGGCGATTGGCGTTTGAGGCGGGGCTTGGCTGGGATACGCTCGAATTGCCGCTGCCGGAGCTGAAGACTGACCAATGGGGTAAGGGCGACGTTGCCCTAAGCGGTGATATTGAGGGTGTGTCGATCGATTCGCTGGTATGGGAGGCACCCCTGCTCGAATTGCGAGCCACGGCAAACGCTGCATGGCGCTTTGCCGATGGGCGGCTTGAGGTCAATGACCTAGCGCTGACGTCGGGGGAAAATCATCTTCATATGCGTGGTGTGTTGGGCCCTGGTGTCGATCTCAATTACCAGTTCGATGCACCGAACATTAGTGCCCTGCTGCCGGGCGCCGAGGGTGCCGTTGTCGGTAAGGGCACGGTGGGTGGCACGTTCGAGGCACCCCTTGTTATGGGTAGCCTGCAGCTACGCGACGGCGTGTTCAACGGGCACCGCATTGCGCGCCTGGACCTTGATGCTGATTGGTCCGCGTCTGGTGGTGACATCTGGCTGACGGTTGAGGATGCGCTAGTGGCCGAGCAGCCGATCAGCACCGCTGAACTCAAGGTGTCAGGGACACCGCAAGCACATGAACTGCGTCTGATTGCCGTATCCGATGATCGCGAGGTGCGTATGGCGGCCCGCGGTGGCTATCAGTCTGCATATTGGCAAGGTGCTGTTGATACCGCTGAACTGAATATCCCACAGATCGGGCGCTGGACTCTGAACGGTACGTCGCCGGTCACCGTGTCCGCTGATGCGGTCCGCGCGTCTCGGTTGTGCTTGTCACGTCATCCTACGGTGGTTTGCATTGATGGCGGTTGGGATGCCGCTGCCGGTTTGGATGCAACAGCCACCATCAAAGATGTGGCCCTCGACGCGCTAGCACCGTGGCTACCCGCAAATTCGCAGGTGTCCGGTCGGGCGGAGGCAGAGGTGCAGTTGAGCGGTACGCCAAACGACCCGGTTGCCCGGTGGCACTTGCGGGTGCCCGACGGGAGTCTGGGCTGGCGACAGGATGAGGAGACAGTCACGGCGGAATTCCGGGATGCTCGCATCGACGGTGAATACCAAGACGATGCCGCCGCGATCAATATGGGGCTGGATCTTGGCGTGGGCGGACGCATCGCTGGTGATTTGCGAATTGGCACTGCGGCAGTTGATGGGGAGCGGACGCTCGATGGCAATATTCGCGCGGCGGTGACTCGGCTCGATTTTTTGGCCGGCTTGATCAGCGAGCTGGAGAGTGTCCAAGGTCGGTTGGATATGGCCATTGATGTCCGCGGTATGTTGTCGACACCGCGGCTGCAGGGATGGGCAACACTGGCCGATGGCCGCGTCCGCGTAGCTGCGACTGGCGCCGAGGTGAGTGATATCGAAGTGCGCGTCCAAGGCGATGACAGCGGTCGCTTCAAGCTCGATGGTTCGCTCGCGGCAGGTGCGGGCGAGGCGACAATATTCGGTCATCTTGATTTGCTGAATCCGCTTAAACCCGGTCTCGATCTGAAGCTCAAAGGTCGTGACCTGCTGCTCGTCGATATACCCGATGCGAGCCTCGTGCTGTCGCCAGATATCAGACTGGTGGGGAGGTCGGGAGCGCCGACGGGTTATCAGATCAGCGGTGAACTGGAAGTGCCTCAGGGTCATCTGACACTGCGCGAACTGCCTGAATCAGCGGTATCGTTGTCCGACGATGAGGTAATAGCAGGCGAGATTAACGGCGACTCTCGAGCGCCCATGCTGACGGCCGATGTGACGCTGACGCTCGGTGAATCGGTAACCTTCTCGGGCTTTGGTCTGCAGACGGGTTTCAAAGGTTCATTGCGTGGCGTTGTGGATGGCCAAGGTCTGCGTATTGATGGTGACATCGCATTACGTGACGCGACATATCAGGCCTATGGGCAGGATCTCCGAGTCGAGCGAGGTCGGCTGATTTTTCGCGGAGTCCCTGATAACCCGGGTGTCGATCTCGTCGCCTACCGGCTATCCCGCGATGAGCAGGTTAAGGCCTATATCGCGATTGACGGTTTTCTCTCCGCCCCACTGTTGCGCGTTTACAGTGAGCCAGCCCTGCGAGAGACCGAGGTGTTGGCCTACTTACTAACCGGGCGCGGGATGGATAGCGCCAGCCGCAGCGAGGGCACCGATATTACTTCTGCGGCGTTGGCATTGGGTATGGCCAGAAGTGACCCCTACTTGCAGCGGCTTGGCGACAAATTCGGGTTTGATGAGCTGAGTCTCGAGGCTGGTGATGGGGATCTCGAGTCCAGCTCGCTGGTAGTGGGTAGATACCTGAACCCAGATCTGTACTTGGGCTACTCTCAGGGATTGTTCAGCCCGGAAGGTACGGTTCTGCTGAGGCTGCGCTTAAGCGATCATCTAGAACTTGAGAGCCGCTCCGGTGCTGAGCAGTCTGCAGACGTGTTTTATCGACTTGAACGGGAGTGATGCTGGGCGGCGCATTCTCACCTAGCCTCAATGCCTTGCCGATCAACCCCGACCCAGTCAATTGGTATCAATCCGCTGCTGCCATTGTGAGGCTGTCTTTGCGGAGCGCTGCATCTTGATATGAACCCGCGTAGATAAAGCTGCCCGCCTCACGCTGGAGCTTAGAACAGTCGCCAATCTGATGGATGGGTCGTGCCCAGTTCGCCGGGGCGCGCGTCCATTTTTTGTAAAGGCTGTATTGCGGTCTGTTATTCAGTTCCCCCGGTATACACCGATAAGACGAAAACCCCGTTACTGAGCAGATACCATGACTCGAAAAGAACACGACACTAACGAAGAACTGTTTCAAATCGCCTACATCAGCGAAAGTGTACTGAGCGACGAGCCCGATGAAGCAGCGCAGTCACTGCAATCGATCGCCGAGCGATCTCACCGCTGGAACAGCGAACATCAGATTACCGGTGCTCTGCTGTTTTCAGGCGCCCATTTCGGACAGATCATTGAGGGGCCAAGTAGCGAAGTCATCGATCTGTATGCGGCCATCTGCGCCGACCCTCGACACGCCAGTATCAATCAGCTGTCGGCCCAGCCCATCCTTCACAGAGACTTCGCGGAGTGGTCAACGGCGCTACTTGAGGTTGGCTCTGAGCATGTCATTGGCCTGCGAGAGATCCACGCGAGCGTCGATAAGCTCTATGCCACGAAGCATGGCATCAGCCTGGTGAATCTCATGCAAGAGTGGCTCACACGAAAAGAACAGTCGATGCCGTACTTCCGCAAAGTGGTTTGAGTCAGGACACATGCCTCGCAGGACTTAAGAACACCAGACTGATGATATTGACCACGCAAACGATTCGATCAGTTAGTGCATGACCAACGGGCAGGCTGGCTAGCCAAAGCGGCCAAGGGTTGGCGTTGCCAGCGTTTTGTCTCAGGTCAGTTCGAGCACCGGCAGGGAAATTGGTTGATAAAAAGGGGCCTTTGAGGCCCCTCTCATTGACACAGTGACTTCACATGCCGGGCATAATGACTGCATCAATGACGTGAATGACGCCGTTGGATGCTGCTATATCTGCCATGATGACTTTGGCGTTGTCGATCATTACGCCGTCGGTTGCATCAACCGATGCCTTGCTACCCTCTACTGTCTCGACCTCCAGTGCCTTGCCTGCGATATCGGTAGACATGACTTTGCCGGGAATCACATGGTAGGTGAGGATGCTGGTCAGTTTGGCTTTGTTCTCCGGCTTCAGCAAAGTTTCCACCGTGCCTTCGGGCAGCGCCGCGAAGGCCTCGTCGGTTGGCGCGAATACAGTGAATGGCCCACTGCCTTTAAGGGTTTCCACAAGGCCGGCTGCCTTTAACGCCGCGGCCAAGGTTTTGAACTTACCGGCGGCTACAGCGGTGTCGACGATGTCCTTGGTATCGTGTCCACCTTCGTGGTGCGCGGCGGAGGCGCCGAGGCTGATAGCGAATAGCAGTGCTGCAAAAGTCGCGCTTATCAATTTCATGGTAGATCTCCATACATTTGGGGGGGGAGGGCGGCGACGCTGAGCGTCAAAACCGTCATGGTGTGTTACGGCTATGGATGTCATTCGGCTTTGGTGTGCCCGCCTTTTGACCAGACCATTTTTGGGCGATTTCTTTGGTGGAAGCGCAGAGAGCCGCAAATACTTTCATGCCAGCTCCCCTTTTGCCTGGATTCTGAAAAGGGTGGTTGATGAAGCTGGCCGCGATGGTCAGTTGCTACAGATGAGCTCGCTATTACCTGTCGCCTCGATCCGTGCCATAGCACCTATGAGGATTAGTTGGGTGGGCGAGCGTTCCGAGCGCCTGTCTATTGGCTACGGTTAGTTTCGCTTCTAGCATCAATGCCTTGTCAGGGCGACGCTAAAACCTCTCAACACCTCTCGCATCTGACGACTTGTCCCCGCTCACAGCATTGCGTGCCTCTGTCTGCAGACACATGTTTCTCTGCCATCCTGCGTGCAAGGAATGACATGTCGGTCACTCCAAAAGCGGAAATTTGCCTTCAACGTTGTGTTCAACGCTCGATACCAGAAACGCATGGCATCTGCACTGCGAAACGCGGCAAGTAACGCTTACGTATTCTCTGTCGACACAGACGATTGGGACTCTGATGGGTAAGCGTCGCCGGGGCTGGCGTTGGTTAGGGTGGCGACCCTGTTTGCTTGCTTAGTCGTCTGTCGAAAATCGGGGGGCGCACCGGGATCTGCAGGGCATATCGATCGGATGCTGCCGTAAGTTCTGCGACGATGGCAGGGTGACGCTCGGCTATGTTTTCGTGTTCACCGATATCTCGCGATAAATCGTACAGCTGGGGTGTTTCCAACCGCGGTCCGCCCTCTGGCTGTGCATAGAAGTGAATCTTATAGCGGCCCTTTCGAAACGCGCGAAGTTCGCCTTTGCGATAAAAAGCGAGTTCATCGTTCGCGCCTTTGGCGCCCTGAAGCAGAGTGGCTGAAAGGTCGTGCCCATCAATATCCTCCGGGACCGCACCGCCTGCTAGCGTAATCGCGGTGGCGTAGAGGTCCATAACGCTACCGATCTCATGGGTCTTCTGCGGGAGGATCGTTTCCGGCCACCAAAAAATTCCTGGCACGCGAACGCCCCCCTCGTAGACCTGCTGCTTCTCACCTCGCAGTGGCCCAGCACTCCCTGAAAAATGCGTGTTGGCTTGGCGCCAAGGGCCGTTGTCACTGCTGAAGATAAGCAGTGTTTGCTCGTCGAGGTCGAGCGCCTCGAGCGCTTTCATAATCTCGCCGACGCTCCAATCGATTTCTTCAATAACGTCGCCATAGGGGCCCGAGAGACTTTTGCCCGAAAAGTCATCGCTGGCAAATATTGGCAAGTGAGGCATTGAGTAGGCGAGATATAGGAAAAATGGTTTTTCCTGATGCGTCTCAATGAAATTGACGGCTTCTGTAGTAAGGCGTTGCGTGAAGTTGGGCTGTTCCAAAGGTTGTTCGACAAGTTTGTCCTCACAGACGTTGCCGCGGCAGCTGCTGCGCCACAATGGAACGGCATAGTCGTGGAAGTCGGGCGCCATGAACGACGCCAATAGTGCCTGATAGGCAGCCTGCACGGCATCAGTTTGCCCCGACATTTGTAGTGCGATCAGGTCATCGATACCGGCACGCCCCTCGAACTTCATGTCATTGGAGTAGGGAATGCCGAACCAGTCATCGAATCCATGCCGAGTCGGGAAGAAAGCCGGATCGTCGCCCAAGTGCCATTTGCCGAAAATTCCGGTGCTGTAGCCGAGCTCCCTCAGTGCTTCGGCCAGAGTGGTCTCAGATTCGGGCATGCCGCCCAGCCTGTCGTCGGGGAATAGGACCGGAATCACTTGGCCATACAAACCGGAGCGCACCGGTTGCTTACCCGTCAGCAGCGCGCCCCGGCTGGGAGAGCACACGGGCGAGGGCACATAGAAGTCAGTCCACAGTTGGCCTTCCCGTGCCATGCGGTCGATCGAAGGTGTTTTGATGTACAGGTTGCCGTAGGCACCTAGGTCGCCCCAGCCCAAGTCATCAGCGAACAGGATCACGATGTTCGGCTGTGGCTCACTGGGTGTTGCGAAGACGTTCATCGGAGCCAATGTGAACAGCAAAAGGATCAGTATTTTGTGACCAACTCGCGTAATTGAGGCGCGCATTTATCTCTCTCCTCGCATCGATCTGAGCACGCTGAAACGGCGGGTGGCGATCATTTACCACGCCCTAAGGTTCATCCACCTCACATTGCCAGATTGCCCTACCTTGATTTAATAATCCATATGGATGATCATCCACATGGATTATTAATAATAACGGACACCAAACAGCCAATGGACTACACCGAAGGGCAAAGCCCCGAGCTTTCACCTGCCAGCGTAGAAGCAACCCTGGCCGCAATGACACTTGAGGAAAAGATCGCGATGATGAGTGGTCGCGGCTTCTTTGAGACGTTCCGAGCTGATGGCAATGTGTGGGGCGCGAGTCCCTACCGCGCAGGAGGCGGCTGTGAGCGGTTGGGTATTCCCGCCTTCTACTTCACTGATGGTCCTCGCGGTGTCGCCCGGGGTGAGTCGACCTGCTTCCCCGTTACGATGGCCCGGGGCGCCACCTTCGATGTGCACCTTGAACGGCGCATCGGTGAGGCGATGGCGATGGAAGTCAGGGCTCAGGGTTGCAACCTGTCCGGCGCCGTTTGTATCAACCTGTTGCGTCATCCAGGCTGGGGGCGCGCCCAAGAAACCTATGGTGAAGACATGCACCACTTGGGTGAGATGGGAGCCGCACTCAGCGTTGGTCTGCAGCGTCATAACGTGGCCGCGACTGTTAAGCACTTTGCGGCCAACTCCATCGAGAACGCGCGCTTTAAAATCGACGTCCAAATGAGCGAGCGAGTCTTGCGCGAAGTCTATTTACCGCACTTCAAGCGCGTGATCGATGCTGGCTGCCTCACCGTCATGAGCGCTTACAACAAGCTCAATGGAGAATATTGCGGACAGAATCGACACCTGCTGACCGACATTCTGCGACATGAGTGGGGCTTTGAGGGTGTGGTCCACTCGGACTGGGTGATGGGGGTTTATCATCCTTACGGCGCCGCGGCAGGTCTGGATATTGAGAATCCCGAGCCCATTCACTTTGGTCAAAAGCTGTTCGATGCAGTAACGAATGGCCAGATCGCGCCCGATGTTATTGATACTGCCTGTCGTCGAATTTTGCGCGTATTGGCACAGATTACTGCAGCGAGGGATCCGCTGACGGACTACCCTTCGACATTGGTCGGCCGGAAGGCGAATACTGAGCTGGCCTACGAAGCTGCGTTGAAGTCTGCGGTATTGTTAAAGAATGACGCTGCGTTGTTGCCGATGAATGCGCCTTCCCGCGTGGTGGTTGCCGGGCGGCTAGCGCGGGTGGCCAACATTGGAGATGGTGGTTCCTCACGAGTCCGTCCTCCCTACGCAGTGTCGCCGCTGGAGGGCATCGAAGCTCGCTTTGGTGCCGAGCGCGTAAGTTTTGGTGGCGACGAGAGTTGCCCAGACGCAGTTGCCGAGCACGCGAAGGATGCGGATCTCACGGTATTAGTTGTGGGTTACACCGCAGATGATGAAGGGGAGTACATCCCTGGCGACATCAATCTGGGTCAAGAAGTTGCAGAGGCTATCGGTGACCTCGATGTATCAGCTGGTGCGAGTGTTGCTGCTGAGACGCCCATGCCCCGTGGTGGAGATCGCTTGTCGCTGCGGCTTCTACCCGAGCAAGTCGAGTTAATTCATCGAGTAGCAAGTGTCACCGACCGACTATTAGTTGTCATCCAGGCGGGGTCTGCGGTGTTGGTGCGCGAGTGGATTGACGCGGTGCCAGCGGTGCTCCAGACATTTTATCCAGGCATGGAGGGGGGACGTGCGCTCGCGGCGTTGATTGCTGGTGATTCCTCCCCGTCAGGACGATTGCCATTCACCGTCGCCCGCAGTGAGGCCGACTACCCCTTCTTTGACCGAGATGCTGACACGATCGAGTATGACCTATGGCATGGCTACGCCAAGCTCTGTCGCGATCAGATCCAGCCCGAATTCTACTTTGGCCACGGCCTCACCTACTCCAGCGTGGCGTACCGCACGGTGACGTGTCGGTCGACCAATGGGGGTGTTCTGGAGGTCGAGGTCGCCATTGAGAACACTGGTAGTGCGGCGGTCGCCGAGGTCGTTCAGCTCTATGTCAGCCCGCCGGGAAAATGCGCCCCACGTTGGCCCCACTACCTAAAGGGATTCGAGCGATGCGAGGTGGCGCCGGGTGATCTGGTATTCGTCCGATTCACAGTGCCACGCGATGCGCTGATGTATTGGGATGATGCGGTAGCCGATTGGCGATTCGAGACGGGCGAGTATGTCGTCGCAGTCGGCCCCTCTGCAAATCCCGAACAGCATCTGACAACAACCCTTTTCCTCTGATGCCGCCGGTCATCCTGCGACAAACCAATAAACCAATAACAGAAAAACTCCCGAAGGAGAGCGTCATGAATAAAGGCCAATCACAACGACGACTGGGCTGGGCTCTCAGCACTCTCGCTGTTGCAGTCAGTTCCACCGCAGTGGCACAAATTGAAGAAGTTATCGTCACGGCCGAGCGTCGCGAGCAGAGTTTGCAGGAGGTACCTGTCGCGGTCTCTGCATTTGACAGCGGGCTGCTAAACGAACTGCAGATCAACAACGTGAGCGACCTCGAGATGGTATCGCCGTCATTGACGTTTACTCAGTCGACCAACGCGCTGAACTCGTCGGCTAACATCCGCGGCATTGGCACCGCCGTCTTCTCCTCGGCGGTTGAGCCTAGTGTCTCATTTGTCGTCGATGGCGTGGTTATGGCTCGTCAGGGACAGGCGTTCACCGACCTCATCGATATCGAGCGAGTAGAAGTGCTACGTGGTCCCCAAAGCACACTGTTTGGGAAAAATGCTTCAGCGGGTGTGGTTTCCATAGTGACACAGGCACCCACCGAGGAATTTTCGGGTGCTGTGGATGTAACCGCAGCAGAAATGGATGAATACGCGGTACGCGCGACGGTGTCGGGACCCATTGCCTCCGATCTCGGCTTCCGACTCACCGCCTTTGACCGTCGCGTGGGTGGCCACATCAAGAATGTTTTTGATGGCACCGACTTGAACGGATCCGACAGTCAGGGTGTGCGCGGCAAGTTGCAGTGGACGCCTGGTGACGCTGAGTTCACGCTAATTGGTGACTACAGTGAAGTCGATAGCGATTGCTGTGCCTTTGTCCCGGTCGACGTCGAGAGTCCGTTTTTGAATGGTGTCTATACGGGTGTGTTAAATCCCGGGGAAGACAATCGTCAAGTCACGACGTCGGCGCCTTTCCAGAATGACTCGACTGCCGGTGGTTTGTCGTTGGAGGCGAACTGGTCGGTTGGCACCCACACCGCGACGTCCATCACCAGCTGGCGAAAATGGGACTTTATAAACAATGGCGACATCGACTCGACGCCGGATACCACCGGGCAGCCTAGTCAGCTGCTGGCGCCGGTGCCAGTGCTACCTCAAGTGGGCACGCTAAATCTGAATTCCGGAGCAACCGATATTAATCAGTACAGTCAGGAGTTCCGGCTGGCTTCAGCAACAGGTGAGAAATTTGAATACATCGTAGGATTGTATGGCTTCCGCTTAGAGCTCGATCGAACCTTTTCACGGGAGATCTGCTTCGTCGATTTAGCGCCCTGTCCGACTGTCATTAATCCAGCGCCCGGTGTGGTACTACCGGGCCGGCTCTCCGGATCCTTCAACGGCAATTTCGAAAACACCAACCTGGCCGCCTTTGGTCAAGGCACGTGGCATGTCAGCGAGCAGCTGTCTTTATTTGCAGGTGCCCGATTCATTTACGAAGATTTGAACTTCGACTCTGTGCGACGACCGGTCCCTCTCAATGCCGGCGATCTACCTCTAGGGCCGTTCTTCGAAGAGCAGGGTGGCTTTGACGATACTGCTGTCACGGGGCGTATCGGCGGCAGCTATCACTTTAGTGATAGCACCCACGTTTATGCATCGTACAACCGTGGCTACAAGGGCCCTACCCTCGACCTTGCGTTTGTCACCGTGCCCGACCCTGTCGATCCGGAGACGTCTGACGCCTTTGAAATTGGTTTGAAGTCGTTACTTCTAGAGCAAACGCTGCAGCTCAATATCGCATTGTTCAGTTCTGAGTACCGCAACTATCAGGCTCAGGGATTCGCTGTGGGCGACGAAGGTGAGATCGGCGACGGTCAGTTCGTCTTGGACAACGTAGGCGAAGTCAGCAGCAGGGGTATTGAGGCCGAGTTCGTCTATCAACCTAACGCTCAGTTCTCTTTGCGGGGTGGGGTGACCTATGCAGATGCGAAGATAGATAGCTTCCCCAATGCACAGTGCTTCAATCCTATTTCTCAAGACCCAGATTGTGATCCCGTTACGCGGACCAAGGACATTTCCGGTGGCGACTTGGTGAATGCACCGGAGTTGCGGGCCAATCTGAACGCGCGGTACGACTTTGATATTGAAGCCTTGGGCCTGCGCGCCTTCGTACAGGCTGCAGGCCGGTATCAGAGCGACACCCAGTTTTCACTGGCGCAGAACCCCAATACGATCCAAGACGCATTCACTACTGTGGATGCCAGCATCGGTGTGAGCGACAGGGATGAGCGCTGGCTGCTTACAGGGTTTGTTCAGAACCTGTTTGATGAAACCTTTGCCAACGGGCTGCTGCAGCATCCTACTGAGACGGCGACGAGCAATATCTTCCAGTTCGTGCCTAAGCGAGCTGAACGCTTCTTCGGCATGCGTCTACGCTACAGCTTTTGACGGAAACGCCTGAGGACTAGATACCCATGGAGTAGTTAATGCTGATGTGTCGTAGCCCCTGGCTCTTGCTGTCTTGGCTGCTCTTGATCGCTGCGCCCATTACAGCCGCCCCAACCCCTGCGCCTAACATCATCTTTGTCCTGACGGATGATCAGCGCCATGACGCGATGGGTGTTGTGAACCCGTTACTGCAGACGCCCAATATGGACCGCCTCGCCAACGAGGGGGTCCGTTTCACCAATGCGTTTGTTACAACCTCATTATGCTCGCCAAGTCGGGCGACGATCCTGACGGGTCTGCCCATGCGCGAGCATGGGGTTGTCGACAATAACTCCGCATTACCGCGTCATCTCGAGACATTTCCTGCAGCGCTGCAGTCTGCGGGCTATGAGACGGCATTCTTTGGTAAATGGCATATGGGGGGGGAGGACGCGAGCCCCCGCCCAGGATTTGACCACTGGGTCAGTTTCCCCGGGCAGGGCAGCTATGGTCCTACCACGCTCTTTGGCACACCAAGTCTCCTCAACGTCGATGGCAAGGAGGTTCCGCAGCAGGGGTACATCACTGACGAGCTGACCGATTATGTGATGTCATGGCTTGAGGGCCCGAGGGACCCTGACAGGCCAAAGTTGGTCTACCTGTCACACAAGGCAGTTCACGCGCCGTTTCGGCCGGCCGGGCGTCACATGGATGCCTACACCGATCTGCGCATAGCGGATCCAACGCCTAGCCCGGCGGCAATGGCGAGTGAGCCCCTGTGGGTGCAGATGCAACGGAACAGCTGGCATGGCGTTGATTTTCCGTATCACTCGGCGCTTGATCTTGTCAGTTTTCGGCGCGATTACCTGCGAACCTTGAGTGCCGTTGATGACAGCCTTGGGCGTATCATGGCTTGGATTGATGCGCAGGACTCAGAGCGGGAAACCATCGTAGTGTTCACCAGTGACAATGGGTTTCTCTTTGGTGAGCACGGATTGATCGACAAGCGCAACGCGTACGAGAACTCCATTCGCATCCCACTGATCATTTGGTCTACGCAGAGGATTCGCGGAGGGCGGATCGAGGATCGTGTTGTCAGTACGCTCGACATTGCTCCCACGCTGCGGTCTTTGGCGGGTGCGATCCTGCCGCAGGATGCCATCGGCCGCGACCTGACTTCATTGTTGTTGCCAGATGCCGTCGTGGACTGGCCCGATCAACCGCTCATATACGAGTACTACTGGGAGTTCAATTATCCGCAAACGCCCTCGATGTTTGCCATTCGCAATGACCGTTATAAGTTGATTCGTCATCATGGTGTTTGGGATACCGATGCCCTGTACGACCTGCAAGCGGACCCCGGCGAGATGAAAAACTTGATCGATGATCCCGCGTTGCTGGCCGTTCGTTTACAGCTCGCACAGGCACTTCATGAGCACCTTGGGCGACACGGGGCCAGCCATTCAATTCCCTATACTTACAAATACAATCAGGGGGCTGTTTTTCGCAATGCCCTGATACCTGATCCACCTTTGGTGTTTCCGCAGCGTTGGCGGCGAAAACCTGACGCCGAGGATCGGTACGAGCATTTTTTGCCGGATTCCCCTAACAAAACGCAGCGTTTGGAGATGCTCAACCGCGTTCTTGATAAGACGCTTAATCAGTAGGTACGTCGTTCAAGCGGTGGGCACGGCGTTAGCGTGCGCTGATGCCCGATTACCGACGGCAAAGCACCAAAGAAATGACAGCCGAAGCATAGGCTTCGGTTTGATCTGCGTCGATAGTGATGCCGTGGGTCGCCTCAATCTCAGGTGATAGCGTGAACATCATTTGGCATCCTGCAGAGATGATATAGATCAGATGCACGGGGTCGCAGTCCGGGAGGACTTTCTTCTCGATAAGCGTTCTAAGAACTGGCAGCAGTGACTGATGCTGTCGGCGGATGAATTGATCGGCAGCCCAGGTCAAGCGCTCGTCTGATCGAACTGATGCCTGCACCATGATGCGCGCGTGATCGGGATGACGTGCGCAGTAATTGACATAACGGCGCAGATAGGTCTCAAAGGCCTCGGCGCAGCCGCTCTGTAATGCCTTACGCTCCCTGTCATCAATTTGCATTTCTCGATCCATGCGTTCAAACAGATACCGAACTGCAGCGCGCCACAGTTTGTCTTTGTTTTCATAGTAGTAGCGGATTATCGAGTGGTTGCAGCCGGCGACTGCTGCGATTTCACGGACTTTTGCACCCTCAAACCCGGCTTTGGAGAACGCATCTAGTGCGGCGGACAGTATCCGCTCTTGCTGCTTACCATCGGTATCGGCTCTGGCAGGACGTGGCATGGGCTTCCTTGGGGATTGCAAAGCAATTCTCAGCGACCGGATGACGCTGTGCGACTGGGCGCTAGCGGGGCGACCATTTTTCGTCTAATTGGGCTGTACCGTCAATGGACTATCAGCGTATCCATAACGTTGAGCAACGGCCTCTATCGTAGCGCAGTCACGGCGGATTGGTTGGACATACAGATGCCACCGGTCGTCCTCAGCACAGCGCCACTCGATGCTGGCCCCATTTGTTGGCGTATTTAACACCCAAGCGCCATCGGCTGTCGCTTCAAAGTTAGGGGGCTGTGTAACGGGCTGTACTCCGCCGGGCCAGAACTCTTCAACCAGTTCAACCTCCGAATGGGAAAATGAGCTGTCATCGCTCCGGGCAATCCATTCTTCCAAAGCTTGCAATAGACGCGCTTGGATGGCGGTATATTGTTCGAGCCCTGCCAAATTATTGATTTCGTGTGGGTCTGTGACCGTGTCGTACAGCTGATAGGTCGGCAGCGGCTGGAACAGAAATTCCGCCGCCGGTGGAAGTGTGCCAGCGGCGTGTCCCCGCCATAGCTCCTGCGTCGTAGGCAGTACATCGCGGAACGGCAGATGTTCCAAATACGGATCTTGTGGTCGGTAATTGACGATCAGTTTGTAGCGCTCGTCGCGAACGGCACGGCGCAGATTCAGCCGCGTGTCCATTCGATCCTGGGTCGCATAAATGTATTGCCGATCGGCTTTGTCTTCTTGATCGAATGCCTGTCCCTGCATCCAGCCCGGCGTCGGGATGCCCGCCCATTGCAATATCTGTGGACCGAGGTCGACGAAGCTGACCAATTCGTTTCGCAGTGTGCCGGCGGCGTGCTCCGCGGGGAAGCGAATGATCATTGGCACTTTCAAGCCAGAGTCGTAGAGGGAGCGCTTGGCGCGGGGTAATCCATCTCCATGGTCCGTCGACACAATAACGATGGTCTCCTCCAAGAGGCCATCCTCCTCAAGTTGTGAAAGGATATCTGCGAGCTGGCTATCCGCTAGCGCAATGTTGTCGTACTGCCTTGCAATGTCGGCTCTCACGGCAGGTGTGTCTGGCAGGTAGGGAGGGACTGTCACCTCGCTTGGGTCAATGCGCTCATGGGTGTAATTCAACTCCCTCAGATTGCGAGCGATCACGAGCGCCTCAATGCGCGACTTGGGATCGCGATCGGTGGGCCAAAGATAGCTTTCGTGGGTTGTCATGATGGTAAACATCGAGAAAAACGGCTGTCCATTCTCTCGCCCACGCCAGTTCGCGGTGTCGCTGTTGGCATCCCAAATGCCGCGGGGCTCACCGAATTGGTAGTCTGTTTTACTGTTGTTACTGGTGTAGTAGCCGGCGGCGCGCAGCAGTTGCGGAAATGCTCTGACTTCCGGCGGCGGCACTGCGTAATAGTTTTGAGGGCCGCCCCCCTGCATGCCAAACACGCCATGCGTTCGCATGTGTTGCGCACCGATACTCGGCGCATAACGACCGGTAATCAGTGATGCTCGGCTCGGCGCACAGACGCCAGCGGTGGTGAAGGTATTGGGGTAGACCGCGCTGGCTTTGGCAAGCGCGTCAATTACGGGCGTTTTAGCTACTGGGTCGCCCAGTGCGCCGATGCGGCTGCTCATATCCTCAAACAGAACCAGCACTATATTGGGTCGTTCGACGGCACGTTGCTCATTCGCCGGGGCCTCACTGGCGGCCGCGAAGATCATTGTCAGCGATAGCCCGAATGCCACGAAAGGTCGGCAGTGGTTCTTAAAAATCATGGTTTTCTCCCATCGGCGTGTGAATCCCGCGATCACTGAGTTCATGTGTAATGCGACGACGGACATCAGCATCTATGAATGTTGATTCCTAGGCCGCCAGATTTGCAGCTTGGTTTGCGCCCCACGGAGAGTGCCGGTATGGCCGATGTCAGTGGAGTGTCGCGACGACTCATGCGCAGTCCATGTCATTATCATTATTAATAATCCATATGGATTATACTATGATCTGACGTATGTGGCGCGCAGTTTGTCTCATCGGAGGATGCACATGTCGCAGACAAAACACCGCCCGCGTTGGTGGTTGCCGATTATTGGACTTTGTTGTCTGGCAGGCTGTGGTGAGAGCGATTCGGTCGGCCTCAGATTTTGTCAGGGTCCCGGGGATGACGCCCGTGTTTGGATTGACGGGGGCACATTCACCATGGGATCCGACACCGCGTACCCTGAGGAGGCGCCCACCCGCGAGCGCAGTGTCGCAGGCTTTTGGATTGATACGCATGAAGTGACGAATCGGCAGTTCGCCCGGTTTGTTGATGAGACTGGTTACGTTACGTCAGCTGAGCTTGTACCCGATCCAGCGTGCCATCCCGACATTGATCCTGCTTTGTTGGTACCCGGGTCCGCGGTTTTCAAGTCCCCAGATACGCCGGATGGCAATTGGTGGAACTTTGTTGCCGATACAACCTGGCGGACCCCGGAGGGGCCGGGATCCAACATTTCTGAGCGCATGGATCACCCCGTTGTCCATGTGTCCTACCGCGACGCGCTGGCCTACGCGGCTTGGGCGGGGGGTGATCTGCCGACAGAAGAGGAGTGGGAATACGCCGCTCGGGATGGACTGGACTCGAAGATCTACCAATGGGGCAATGTCTCACCCAATCAAGAGGGAAGCAAAGCGAACATTTGGGAAGGCGAGTTTCCGTTTGACAACACAGCAGAAGACGGCTTTCTCGGCACAGCTCCCGTGGGCTGCTATGACGCGAGTCGCTATGGCCTTTACGATATGACTGGCAACGTGTGGGAATGGGTTAAGGCGGGTCAGGACCGCAGGCGCAGTGTGATCAAAGGCGGCTCGTTTCTCTGCGCTGAAAACTACTGCCATCGGTTTCGGCCTTCAGCTCGACAATGGCAAGAGCAGGATTTTTCGACCTCACATATTGGCTTTAGATTGGTATACCGGTAGCGGTTGGAGTGGTCTGCTAACTGGCGACACTTTCAATGACACCTTCCCCAGCGGGTGCCTACACTGCGCAAGACGCTTACGAGGTCCCGGTTGCCGAACCAAGCGCTTCTTAGCTACTCTCCCAGCGCCGCGGCGACTTCTGCACGCGCAGCGATCTTGCGTTTGAGCTCGGCATGATAGGTCCGGTCGATGGGATACCCCCAAAGCGCGATAAGCGCCGTGACGACGCCCAGGGCAGGGATGAGGCTCATGACCGCCTTCATGCCCCACAGCGTCGCCTCGCTCTGCTCAACATTGGGGACGAAGCCGATGGCGTCCAGCAAAACACCCAGAAGAAGGGCATTCAGCCCCAGCGCTGCCTTTTGCGCGAAGCTTGCGAAGCCGAACACCTTAGCCTCGTGGCGCTCGCCGGAGATCCATTGATCATATTCCACGGTGTCGGGCAGCATGGCCCAAAACATCACCGCGAAAGAGGACGACCCAAGCGCGATGAAGACTACGGCGAGATAGACGTTCACGCCCTCGCGCATGGGCAACGCGAAGAAGGCGAGATAGCCGATGAGCGCCACGCTCGAGCCGGCAATCCAGGCGATGCGCTTGGACGTCTTGCCGGCGATCATCGCCCAGACCGGCGCGACGAACAGCAGGACCAGCGGCGTGAGTGCCAGCGCTAAGCTCGCCGCCTCCTCCGCGCCGATAGCGTATTTAAACCAGTAGATCAGCGTCTTGCTCATCATGGATAGGCACAGGCTCGCCATGATGATGCACAAGAAAACCCGCACCAGTGGGCCGTTGCGCCCCAGCATCTTCGCCGCGGTCGCCAAATCACCGAGCCCAAGGCCCGGTTTTGGAGCCGGGGCGTCAGGCGCCTCGTCCGGCTCGCGGGTTCCTGCAGCGCAAAGCCAGAGAATCAAGGTCGCCACGGCCGCCATGGCCATGGCGGCGTAGCACCAGCCAAGGCGCTGATCGCCGTCGGTAAGCTGGACGAATTGCTGCACAATAGAGGGCGTGGAAAACGCCGTGGTCAGTCCGCCTAGCGCCGCTCCCTGCATGCGCCAGCCAGCCAGCGTTCCCCGCTGGCGACTGTCCGAAGTCATCCGGGCCGACAACGCGGAATAGGGAATGCTCACCACGGTGTAGAGCGTGCGCAAAAGCAGATGGGTCACAAGTGCGTAGGCGATTAGCGGACCGCCTGAGAGCCCTTGGGGCGCGTAGAAGGTGACGATGAAGCCTATGGCCAGCACCGGCGCCCCGTACAGAAGATACGGCCGGTAGCGCCCTATCGCGGTGCGGGTGCGATCGGCGACCCCGCCCATGATCGGATCGGTGATCCCGTCCCAGACCGAGGCGATGAAGATAGTGAATCCCGCCCACCATGCTGGGATGCCCATGACGTCGGTATAGAAGAAAAACAAAAACAGACTGACGCCCTGCCAGTAGACGTTCAGCCCCAGATCGCCTGTCGAATAAACAGCCATGCGCCACGCTTGAAGCCGCACCGCCGTCGGGCCGGATTGATCAGAGGTCATTGCTTGTTTCCTGTGAACCGGCGTTTTCCGCTATTATAATCCATATGGATGATAGTGATCCGTGCGAAGCGGTCAAGTCCGGACACGAAGATCGGAATCGATCCGGGAGGATATCGACGGCACTCGCAGCCGAACTGATATTGACCGGAGATACGCTCGCGACGGATATGTCTTTCTGAAAGGCGCTCTGGGGGTCGATCGCGTCGAGGCTCTCAAGGACGAAGCAGCGGCGATGCCGTCTTGTTCAATGGATACGTGCTTCACCGATCGCTGGATAATCGGCGTCCTGACTGGTTCCGCCGGGCGATCGTCAATCATTACATGAGCGCCCGATCGCTGTTGCCGTGGTCGCTCGGCATGCCCCGCCCCCGCGTGGAGACTTCCGCGATTTCGTCCTAGTTAGCGGCGAGGATCCCTACGCCTGGAAAGGCACGGAGGAGCTGACCTTTCCGTTCCTGCGCCCCGAAGACCCGGACGCCGTCAAACATCTGTTCGAAGCCTTTTCTTTGCAATGACTCCCTCCCGACCATGGCCGCATCGGCGCGCCCTGCTGCGCACAGGTCGCCCTGACCGGCCCAGACGGATTGGAACCGCCGATCTCTACCATGCCAAGGCCGGCTAGGCGCGACTAGGCACGTTTAGACACCGCAAACATAGCTTTTTCATTGTTTGGCAATGCTCGTATGATCGATTGTGAGCAGTATCGTTAAGCAAAAATCGGGCGGTGTACAAGGAGGTGTTTAATGATCAGGATTAAAACGCATCCCGGCGCCATCATCCGGGAAGACTATATTAATGGCCTTGGCCTCCAGCAGAGTGAGCTGGCCGACGCCCTAGAGGTAAACAAGGCTACGCTGAGTCGCTTGGTCAATGAGCGAAGCGACTTGACGCCAGAGTTGGCGATCAAGCTGAGCAAAGTCCTGGGCGGAACGGCAGAGAGCTGGATGAATCTTCAGACCAACTTCGCTATCTCTCGGGCCAAGGCTGCAACCCTAGGCTCTTGGCGGCCTAAGAAGGCAGTGGCCGAGGGGGTCTTGAAACCTTTCAAAGGTCAGGCCGCTTAGCATTCGGTGTTTTCCGTCTATTTACATGCCCAATAGCCCCATTCTCGGCTGGTTGGCCGTATGAATTCAGTTATCCGTTAATACCCCGGCAGGACCGGTTAGGCTAGACCGGAGATCGCTCTACAGCGGGCGTTGCGTCCACCGAAGGTATTTGTAGCGCTTCATAGAGATTGTGGTGCTTGAGTGCCCAGATGATGCCGCCTGTGTACGCATTGTCGACACATTCGCCCAATATGTCGAAAAAATGGAAAAATATAGACATATCTGACCGGCATGTCGATATGATGGGCATGCCCAGAGATCGAACAAATGATGGATAAAACGAGCCCCTACAACGAGTTACCGTTACTACCACCTACTTCGGACCTGGAGACCAAGGCCGTCTTGAAGCAGGCGATTAGGGCTAATGCCAGCTTGGCCCGGCTAGAGGGGCAGGCGAGGCTCCTGCCGCATCAAGGCACCCTTTTAAATAGCATCGTCCTAGAGGAGGCGAAGGATTCGTCTGAGATAGAGAGTATTTTCACCACTCAAGACGAGCTTTATAGGGCAAGTGCGGGCGGGGTCGCTGCTGCATCGGCGGCGACAAAAGAGGTGATGAGATATCGAGAAGCTCTTTGGAAGGGTTTCAATGCCATGCAAAAGCGCCCGATAACCGCCAGTACGCTCATCGACATTGTTAGCGTGATTAAGCTCACTGATATGGATGTGAGGACGGGCCTTGACACAAAAATAGTCAACGACTCGACCGGCGAGATTGTCTACACGCCCCCGGCTGGTGAGGCACTCATCAGGGACTTGCTAGAGAACCTGGTCGCTTACATCCATGAAGAAGATGACATTGATCCGCTGGTGAAGCTCGCCGTCCAGCACTACCAATTCGAAGCAATACATCCGTTCTCCGACGGTAATGGCCGTACAGGCCGCATCCTGAATATTTTGTTTCTTATTCATGCGGGGCTGCTGTCTGTGCCGGTGCTGTACTTGAGCAGGTACATCATCCGTCGTAAGAAGGATTACTACCGACTACTTCGCGAAGTGACTGAAAACCAAGCATGGGAGGAGTGGATACTCTTCATGCTCAGAGCGGTTGAAGTGACTGCCACTGAAACCATCGAATTGATTGATCAAATAAGGCAGTTGATGGACGACACAGCGAAATACGTCCAGGAAAAAGAGCCAAAAATATATTCCAAAGATCTGATCGAACTTATTTTTCGGGAGCCGTACTGCAAGATCAGTTGGTTGGTCGACGCCAACATTGCGCAGCGACAGACGGCTTCTGGATATCTGCATAAGCTCGAGAAATTGGGTGTATTGACCGCCCGCAAAATCGGCAGAGACAAATATTTTGTCAATGAGCCTATGATGCGGTTGCTCGCGGCGCCTAGGGGGAAATGAATTTGCTGGCTGGACAGTATGGGAAGGTTCCCTGCAAATGAAACAAAAGCACGATTACCTGGCCGCATTGGAGCAGCTAGTGAGGGCGCTGTATGCCGAGGGCGACGGCCGGGACAAAAGCCAGAAGTGGGCATTGGCACTGGCACACACGCGGGGCTTTGCGCAGGCGGGTCGGGTGATGGGCTTGGTCGATGGCGAGGAGATTCAGGAAGTGATTGATCGTATTCACCTGGAAGTCTTTGGTGAATCCCGTCTGGCGCGGCGAGAGCGTCTCGATGGCGTTGAAGCAAAGGCGGGCCGCAAGGAATGGGAT
>JAZBOZ010000128.1:0-2804 GCA_036351405.1 Halieaceae bacterium | reverse complement strand
CTCTTCGATCTTCGCCGACCAAATCTTCGGGCCGCTTACATGAACCGAATCACCTTGGCTGTCGACCGCAACGCTGACGGGCATATCTTTGACCGTGAAGGCGTAGATCGCCTCCATGCCAAGGTCTTCGAATGCCACGACCTTCGCATCGGTAATCGCTTTCGAGACCAGATAGGCCGCCCCGCCCACTGCCATCAAATACACAGCGCCGTGTTTCTTGATCGCCTCGACGGCGACAGGACCGCGCTCGGCCTTACCGATCATGCCGATCAGGCCGGTCTGCTCCAGGATGTAGTCGGTGAACTTATCCATTCGAGTCGAAGTTGTGGGCCCAGCAGGTCCAACCACCTCGTCCCGGACCGGGTCCACCGGACCCACGTAATAGATGAACTTGCCTCGCAGATCGACCGGCAGTGACTCGCCGTTCTGCAGCATCTGGGTCATCCGTTTATGGGCCGCATCCCGACCCGTGAACATGGTTCCCGACAACAGAAGCGTCTCTCCCGGCTTCCAGTCTTTGACGTCTTCCGCGGTGACCGTATCAAGGTTGATGCGACGTACCGAATCGCCCGGCTCCCAACTCACATCGGGCCATTGTGAAATATCGGGTGGCGTCTGCAGTGCGGGGCCTTCACCGGTCAGGGTAAAGTGCGCGTGCCGCGTTGCCGCACAGTTGGGGATCATCGCCACAGGCAGCGATGCCGCATGGGTCGGATAGTCTTTGATCTTGACGTCGAGCACCGTGGTGAGACCGCCGAGTCCCTGGGCACCGATGCCCAATTTGTTCACCGCATCCATAATCTCAAGCCGCAGTTCTTCAACGCGGTTTGAAGGCCCGCGCTCGCGCAGCTCTTGGATGTCGATCGGGTCCATCAGCGATTCTTTAGCGAGCACCGCAGCCTTCTCTGCCGTGCCGCCAATACCGATGCCCAGCATGCCCGGCGGGCACCAGCCAGCGCCCATGGTCGGAACGGTTTTCACCACCCAGTCGACGATGCTGTCCGACGGGTTGAGCATCGCAAGCTTGGATTTGTTCTCCGAGCCGCCACCCTTGGCCGCCACGCGCACATCGACGGTATTGCCGGGAACAATACGGGTGTGGATCACCGCGGGGGTGTTGTCCTTGGTATTGGTACGCTTGCCCGCGGGATCCGCAAGAATCGAGGCGCGCAGCTTGTTATCAGGGTGCAGATAGGCCCGACGCACGCCCTCGTTGATCATGTCTTCGAGGCCCATATCAGCCTCCCAGCGGACATCCATACCAATCTCAACAAAAACCGTCACGATCCCCGTGTCCTGACAGATGGGTCGGTGCCCTATAGCGCACATGCGGGAATTGATGAGGATCTGCGCCATCGCATCTTTGGCCGCGGGGTTCACCTCCATCTCGTAGGCTTTGTGAACACTCTGCACAAAGTCCAACGGATGGTAGTAAGAGATGAACTGCAGCGCATCGGCAACGCTGTCGATGACGTCCTGCTGGCGAATAACGGTCATGACGGTCTCCCTGGATCTTGTTACTGCAGCGGTTGCGCCGGGGGCGCTGAATTCACCGCACGAATTTGTGATTCGAGGCGGCTGATATTGGCGTTGACCTGCCGGCGGAACGCGTTGATCGACTCGATCCATTCCTCGTTGCTATCAACCCGCTTGTTGAGCGCCGCGCGCTCCAACGTGGCCTTGTTCACCCCGTCCGCCAGGCGCTCGACATCGGTCTGGGCTCGCTTCGCGGTCGCCGCCATGCGCTCGAGATCACCACTCAACTTCTTAAGCTGGGCGAGGTCATTGCGCATTGTTTTCAAGTCGTTGCCCTGCTCATCGGAAGCAGTGCGCAGACGCTTGATATTGGTGTTGGCGCTGCTCATCTGGGTTTCGAGCTTCTCGAGCGCAGGCTTGGCCTCCTTGTTCCGCCAATCCCACAGTTTGCGAATCTCGGTCTTCCAGAAATCGACGTCTTCATTGATTTTGGTGGCGCGCTGGTTGAAGGTCTCGTCGGTATCCGAGAGATAGAGCTCCAGCTCGCTCACTCGCTCAATGGTCGCTGCCAGTTCTCGCTGGGTTTGATCCATCGCCATCTGCAGCTGCCACGCCCAGGCACAAGCCACCGCGGCCGCAACAAAGGCGACCGTCAAGACCAATCGCCCGAGCACACTGCCACCGCCACCAGAAGCAGGCGCTGCAGCACCGCGCGGACGGGCGCTCGGAGGCGCGCCGCGAGGCGCCGAGGTAACCGCCTCATCACGCGAGGCCGCAAATGAGGGGATGTCGTGATCGTCGTCCCGAGACATGCGCAGGCTTCCTTAATTAGGGTGCAGGCGAGTATATCGCAGCCGGCGGCCTGACCCGAGGGGTGCATCGACGGTGCAACGACGGCGCAATGACTTTTCTGAGCCGCTACGGGCCCTTGGGAGCATCAACCATCGCTTGATTGAGGGCGCCACCATCGCTGGGCAGAGGCTGTAAAGGCGAGATACCGAGCACTCGTGCCGCCACCGGATAGACGTCAATTTGCTGAATTTCGGGGATCACGACACCCGTCTTGAACGCCGGCCCTGCGCCAATAAGAAACGCGGCCATGTCATCGATCTCGGTGGCCGGGTAACCATGGGTGCCACCCACCCAGCTATCACCGTTAAGCTGATTCCGGAAAATGGCCGGTGGCGCAGTCTCGATGATGAGATCAGGCGTCGTCGCGCTCATCTCCACACCCCGCGCCGATAGGATCTCCTGGTCGAGAACCTGATAACGGCCATTTGCTGCGGCCTCCAACGCGGACCTCAGCTCATCGACATCCGCATCATCTT
>JAZBOZ010000127.1:0-24431 GCA_036351405.1 Halieaceae bacterium | reverse complement strand
CTTGTGAAGTGCCGGTTTTACCCGCGATGGTGTAGCTGAGGTCACGACCAATCCGCGCGGCGGTACCTCGCCGCGAGTGGACCACATCCATCATGCCGGCAATCACTGCGGCCCAGTGCTCCGGCGCCGCGCGGAGTGGTGGCCGACGCACCCCACTCACCGGCAGGTCGTTGATACGGTTAACCAGTGAGGGCACAAAACTCTCACCTCTATTGGCCACAACCATCACAGCCTGCGCGAGCTGTACAGGCGTTGCCAGCATGTAGCCCTGACCGATGCCAGCGCTCAAGGTTTCGCCCGGGTACCAGGGCTGCCCCAATGCACCTCGCTTCCAATCACTGGACGGCAGAATACCGGCGCGCTCGCTGGTGATATCGAGGCCGGTTCGTTCCCCGAAACCGTAAGGGGCAAGTGATTCGGCCATCCGGTCAATACCCATCCGATGCGCGAGATCGTAGTAGTACACATCACAAGACTCGGCGATCGCCATCCGCAAATCGACGTGGGGCGCGTGCCCGGTGCCGCGAATCCTGAGGATCCAGTCGCGATAACGACGGGAGTCCCCGGGTAGCCGGTACCAACCCGGGTCGGCAACAGTGGTCTCGGGCGTCACCAAACCCAACTCAAGGCCTGCGAGGCCAATCATTGGCTTCACGGTAGAACCGGGCGGGTACTGCCCCTGCACCGTGCGGTTGAGTAGCGGTGTATCGGGAGAATCGCGAAGCGCGCTGTAGTCTCGGCTACTGATCCCATTGACGAACAAATTGCCGTCAAAGCCGGGTTTGGAAACCAATGCCAAAATACCGCCCGTGCGAGGATCCAATGCCACGACAGCGCCACGCTGATCACCGAGTGCTGCATCCGCAGCGCGCTGCAGGTCCAGATCCAGGTACAGCCGCAGGTCGGCGCCATCCTCGGAGGGGTACTCATCGAGCACCCGCAGTATGCGGCCGTGCGCGTTGGTTTCCACATTCCGGTATCCGGGCTTACCGTGTAGCAGCGCTTCGTAACGCTTCTCCAGCCCCACCTTGCCGATATGCAGTGTCCCGCGGTAAGCATCTTCATCAATGCTATTCAGTTCACGCTCGCTGATACGACCCACGTAACCGAGGACGTGGCTTAACAACTCGCCATAGGGGTAATACCGGGTCAACTGGGCATCCACGGTAACACCCGGCAGTGCATGACGATTTACCGCCAACACCGCCATTTCCTCATCGGTCAGCCGCAACTTGAGGGGCACCGGCTCATAGGGTCGGCGGCGGCGCTTACGCGCATCGAAGCGCTCAAGATCCTCTTCGGACAAAGTCACCATCTGACCGAGCTGCAACAGCAACGCGTCGAGGTCTTCACTGCGCTCCACCACGATACTCAAACGGTGAGTGGGCTCATTGGAAGCCAGCAGTCGGCCTTTACGATCTACGATCAGACCACGTTTCGGGGGTACCGACTCGAGTCGCACCCGGTTGCGTTCAGATTCGGTGAGGTAGCGCTCATATTCCACCATTTGCAGGTTGTAGTAGCGCCATACCAGCGCTGCGGTGGCAAGCAATACGAATAGTGAGGCCGCGACGACGCGGGCGCTGTTGATGGACGCTTCGGTGGACGCATCGCGGAGTGTATGGCGCGCAGCAGCCAACCTTCACCCCCGGTGATAGGGGTGGCCGGCGTTGAGGGACCACGCGCGATATAACTGTTCAGCCAACACGACGCGCACCAGCGGGTGGGGCAGCGTGATGCGACCCAGCGACCAGCGCTGTTGGCAACGGGACAATAACGGTGGATGCAGTCCGTCCGGCCCACCGATCAACAACGTGACCTTGTCGCCATTCATCTGCCAGCCAGCCAGCGAATCTGCGATATCTTCGGTCGCGACAATTTTCCCGGCCACATCAAGGGCAACCAGCGTACCGCCCTCTTTTAACTGACGCTCGATAGCAGCAGCTTCATGCTCTCGGAATTGGGCTTCAGAGCCCCCCTGCTGCCTTTTGGCGGGCGGCACTTCCACCCACTCCAAGCGCATATCGCGGGGGAGTCGCTTACTGTACTCGGTGACACCTGTCTGCACCCAGTCGGGCATTTTCTTTCCGACTGCCACAATCCTCAGGTGCATCAGGCCTCAGCAGAGTCCGGCGCGGACCAGAGGCGTTCAAGATCGTAGAAACTTCGGGTAGCAGGCTGCATGACATGGACAACCACGTCACCAAAATCCACGAGCACCCACTCCCCAGGACCCTCGCCTTCAACACCCATCGGTCGAATGCCCCGTTCCTTGGCCTTCATCACCACGCTATCGGCCAGGGATTTGACGTGACGACTCGAGCTACCGCTCGCAATCACCAGATAATCCATTACCGAACTGAGTTCTCGCACGTCGAGCACCACAGGATCGATCGCCTTGAGGTCTTCCAGTGCATCCACGGCCAGCGCCGTGAGGGTTTCGCCGTTCCAGTCGGCTTGGTCAGTCATGCATTCTCGTGTGGGACTTCGCCCGCTCCATACAGTTCATGATGCGCAATATACTCGATAACGGCCGGCGGCAGGAGAAATTGCGCACTGAGGCTACGCGTTAGCAAGTTGCGGACATGCGTCGAAGACACTTCCAGCGGCGGCTGAGAGATCTGGGTGATCAGACCGGCCGGTTGGGCCAACAAACGCTCACGGGGCGCAGTGTGCTGCCGCAGCCAGCTATCGACCTCCGCGGGCAGCCGCTGCTGCTCTCCCGGTCTTGCCATCACAGCCATGTGACAGAGCGTCATCAGCGCTTCCCATCGATGCCAACGCGGCAATGATGGCAACACGTCCTGACCGACAATAAAAACAAGCGGCACGTCGTAACCGTGTTCAGCACGCCAGGCGAGCAGGGTATCCACTGTGTACGACGTTCCGCTGCGCTCAAGTTCTCGTCCATCAGCATTGACGCCCGGTATATCAGCCACCGCCGCCTCGACCATCGCCAGACGATGCCGACCGCTGACAGTGGGGGAGATCTTGAGTGGCGGGTCAGCCGCAGGCATGAGGCTGACGTGTGCCAGCCCCAGGCGTTCGCGACACTCGATCGCAGCCCGCAAATGGCCAATGTGGACGGGGTCGAACGTGCCCCCTAGCAGGCCAACTGCGCCCAATCTCAGGACCGAATGTGGCCGTCGCCAAAGACGACGTACTTCTGAGACGTAAGGCCTTCGAGACCCACCGGGCCACGGGCGTGCATCTTATCCGTGGAAATACCGATTTCCGCACCCAACCCGTACTCGAATCCGTCAGCGAAGCGGGTCGACGCGTTGATCATCACCGAGCTCGAATCGACCTCGCGCATGAACCGCATGGCGCGGCTGTGGTGCTCTGTAACGATACTCTCAGTGTGGCCCGAGCCGTAGGCAGCGATATGATCCATGGCGCCCTCGACCCCATCCACCACACGCACCGCCAGGATCGGCGCCAAATACTCCTCGTGCCAATCTTCCTCGGTTGCCGCCACAGTGATCGCCGGGGCAGCAGCGCGTGCACGCTCGCAACCTCGAAGCTCAACGCCCTTCTCGGCAATTGCGGCCGCGATGGCGGGCAATTGATCCGACGCCGCGGCGTCTATGAGCAACGTCTCCATCGTGTTGCAGGTACCGTAGCGATGCGTCTTCGCATTGACCGCGATGGCGAGCGCCCGCTCCGGGTCAGCGTAGGCATCAATATAGACGTGGCAAACGCCGTGTAAATGTTTGAGCACGGGCACTCGCGCCTCGCCCGCTATGCGCTCGATCAGCCCCTTGCCGCCACGCGGGATCACGATGTCGATGTATTCCGGCATGGTGATCATGGCCGTCACCGCTGCGCGATCCGTTTCACCGACCACCTGAACCGCGGTAGCAGGCAATCCGGCTTTACCAATGCCTTCAGCAATCATTTCACCCAATACGCGATTGCTCTCAATGGCCTCTTTACCGCCGCGCAAAACCGCCGCATTACCGGCCTTCAGACACAGGCTGGCTGCCTCAATAGTCACGTTGGGCCGGGACTCATAAATAATGCCGATCACACCCAGAGGCACGCGCATCTTGCCGACGCGGATGCCGGACTTCATCGTGCGCACACCGTCGATGGCACCCACCGGATCGGGCAGGCTCGCCACCTGCTCAAGGCTTTCCAGCAGACCGTCCACTCTCGGCTCAGTCAGCTCTAACCGATCCAACAACGCCGCATCGAGGTCGTTTTCACGCCCCCGCGCCATGTCTTGGGCATTCGCGGCCATTAACCGCGCTCTGCCCGACGCGATGGCGTCGCGGATGGCGAGCAGTGCGTTATTGCGCACTGCGACATCTGCAGCGGCGACTTCTCTGGCTGCAGCGCGCGCCGCAGCCCCCATTTCGGCCATGTAGGCTTGGATATTCATGCCACTCCTTGGTTTTGATGGACACCTAGTATACCGGGCTCAAGCACACAGGCCGAACTCAAGGCTAAATGCAGTTGACAATGATTATCATCCGCTATAATTTTCGCATCATGTACGTATGCATTTGCAAAGGTGTGACCGACACAGCGATCCGGCGCGAAGTGCGCGCTGGAGCGACGTCGTTCCGCGAAGTCCGGGACCGGCTGGGTGTGGCCACCCAATGCGGTAAGTGCGCCTGCGAAGCGCGCCAGGTCGTGGCTGGCGCGCTCACTGAAAATGTCGCCAGCGCAGATACCGGTACCGTGGTAGCCAACCCCGGCTTCGGGTTCTACGAGCCCAACCGCGCGCTGGCGTAAGCACGGCGCGACCCACTCTTCGCGCTGCAACATTGGCCGCGGCCGCGAGTGAGAATCCTTCTGATTCCCTCTAAAAACAAAATTAAATCAATAACTTAAGGTCTTTTCGAGCTTCCCGCAGCGCCCGCTTTAGCGGTAGACTAATATCCGTGCAATACACCCCCCAAGAGTGAGCTCACTATGAAAGGCGACCCTACAGTTATCCAACACCTGAACAAGATCCTCGGCAACGAATTGGTTGCCATCAATCAGTATTTCCTGCACGCCAAGATGTACAAAGATTGGGGCTTGGTCGAACTTGCTGATCACGAGTACCACGAGTCCATTGATGAAATGAAGCATGCCGATGAGCTGGTCGAGCGCATCTTGTTTCTGGAAGGCATTCCCAACCTGCAGGACCTCGGCAAGCTGATGATTGGCGAAAACACTCGAGAAATGCTCGAGTGCGACCTCAAACTGGAGCACGTTGCTCACGAGGACCTCAAGGCCGCGATCGCCTACTGCGAGTCGGTTCAGGATTACGGGTCTCGCGACCTCTGCAAACGCATCCTGGAAGCCGAGGAAGAGCATATCGATTGGCTGGAGACCCAAATCTCTCTGATGGATCGCGTAGGCGAGCAGAATTATCTGCAAACCGCCATGCACACGGTCAAGCCGGTAGAAGGCGCGTAAGCGCACCTTAAGCACACCAGACAGGCCGCCCGCAGCGCAAACCGGTTGCATACGGGGCCATAGACACAAAAAAGGCGCCCAGGGCGCCTTTTTTTACTTCGGTGCTTTTCGCTTGGCTGAGGGGTCAGGCAGTGCCCGTGTCCTCACCACAAACGATCTGCTTGAGCTCACCGCTTGCTTCCATTTCGCAGACGATATCGCAGCCACCGATCAACTCACCGTCGACCCACAGCTGGGGGAACGTCGGCCAGTTCGCGTATTTGGGCAGGTTGGCGCGGATATCCGGGTTGCTCAGCACGTCCACATACGCAAACCGCTCACCGCAACTGGCCAGCGCCTGCACGGTGCGCGCAGAGAAGCCACATTGAGGCTGGTTGGGGGATCCTTTCATGTAAAGCAATACGCGATTACTCTCAATCTGATCCTTAATGGTTTCCATAATATCCATAGTGCAACTCCGAAATCTTAGTGGGCCGGTCTAAATCCGACCGTCATACTTGGGTATTGTAGTGTACTCGCTCAGCGCGCGGAACGCATACCCCGAATAAGCGCGGGCGATTGACCACCGGAGTTGAGGGGGTATCCTCGCAGGCTATTTTTTTCCCGGGCCCTACCATGTCAGCCATCATGCCAACCTACGGCCGCCTCGACGTGACCTTTGTCCGCGGTGACGGCGCCTGGCTATTCGATGCCGCAGGCACCGCCTATCTTGATGGCGTATCAGGTATTGCCGTGACCAACCTCGGGCACAGCCACCCTGCGGTAACCGAGGCAATACGCATACAGTCAGGACAGCTGCTACACACGTCAAACCTTTACCACATCCCCGGCCAACAACGGCTGGCGTCGACCCTGACACAAGCCACGGGCATGGAATCGGTATTTTTCTGCAACTCGGGCGCCGAGGCGAACGAGACTGCGATCAAACTGGCAAGGCTCTACGGCCACCACCGAGACGTCAGCGAGCCCAAGATCATCGTGCTCGAGGGTGCCTTTCACGGACGCACCATGGGCGCGCTGTCCGCCACCGGAAATGCGCGGATTCGCGAACCCTTCGCCCCCCTGCTCCCAGGTTTCGTCCGCTGCCCACGCAATGACATCGAGGCGGTGATGCGTGCGAGCCGAGAGTACCCCGACATCGTCGCGGTGCATGTTGAGCCCGTGCAAGGCGAGGGGGGCGTACACGCGCTGGACCCCGGCTATCTCAAGGCTTTGCGTCGGCTCTGTGATCAGCAGGGCTGGCTGCTCTCCTTCGATGAAGTGCAAAGTGGCAATGGACGCTGCGGCGCTCTGTTCGCCTTCGAGCGGCTGGGCGTCACGCCCGACGTCTTGGCAACAGCCAAGGGGCTGGGTAACGGCATACCGATTGGCGCCTGCCTGACCCGCGGTGCCGCGAGCAAAGTGTTAGGTCCCGGCGATCACGGCACGACCTTTGGCGGCAGCCCCTTCGCCTGTGCGGTTGGACAAGCCGTGCTGGACACTCTTATCGACAACCAGCTGTGGACCCGAGCAGACCCGATTAGAGAAACCTTATTAAGTAGCTTTTCAGACACCCTGACTGCCAGCGATAAGGTTCGGGATATCCGCGGGCTCGGGCTCATGATCGGCATCGAACTCGACATGGATTGCAGCAGCCTCGTGCAACGCGCCCTCGAGCAACGACTGCTGATTAACGTCACAGCGGGCAATACCGTGCGGCTGCTGCCCCCACTGGTGATGTCCGACGATGATGCAGCCGCTCTGGGCCAAGGCCTTGCCCGGATCATCAACCAAGCTGCCAACACGGAGATTGAGTAATGACTGCCACCCGCCACTTCCTGGCGCTAACCGACCTCACAGGTGATGAGTTCCGCGACATCATCCGGCGGGCGATCACGCTGAAAGCCCTGCACCGGAACCGGCAGCTCCACGCGTCACTGCCCGGACGCACATTGGCCATGATTTTTGAGAAAGCCTCGACCCGTACCCGGGTATCATTTGAGGCAGGAATGGCGCAACTCGGCGGCAGCGCCCTGTTTTTGTCACCCAGAGACATGCAGCTGGGACGCGGGGAGCCGATTGAAGACACAGCCCGTGTCATCTCATCCATGGTCGACGCAGTGATGATCCGAACCTTCGAGCACAGCACCTTGGAACGGTTCGCGGCCCACTCAGCTGTGCCCGTCATCAACGGCCTCAGTAACGACTTTCACCCCTGCCAACTGCTGGCCGATATGCAGACCTGGTTCGAGCGGCGAGGCGATATCCAAGGACATCGCGTCTGTTGGCTCGGTGACGGCAACAACATGTGCCACTCCTACATCAACGCCGCCCGCCTACTCGATTTCGAGCTGGTCATTGCCTGCCCTGAAGGCTATCAGCCTCGCGCGGATCTTCTCAGTGAGAACGCAGACCGGGTCAGCGTGGTCCATGATCCGGCAACGGCAGTGTCCGGCGCAGACCTTCTGGTGACCGATGTTTGGGCATCTATGGGCGATGAGGGCGAGGCAGAAGCGCGCGCGCAAGCCATGATGCCATTCCAGCTGAATCGTGCGCTGCTTGCGTCGGCGAACACCGATGCGATGTATCTGCACTGCCTGCCCGCCTATCGCGATCAGGAAATCACCGCAGACTTACTCGATGCCGCCGATACGGTCATCTGGGAAGAAGCGGAAAATCGGCTGCATGCGCAAAAGGCGCTGCTCGAGTTCCTGCTGCAGTAGGGCGGTTTAGTAATTCGGTGCCGCCACTCCGGGCGCCCCGTCGCCCCTCTGTCGTGGCCTCTAAATAACCGCTGGTTGCTTCAGATCCAGTGGTTATGAAAAATTCGTTGGCCGGCCCAAATCAACTTATCCACAGGGACCCCTCAAACACTACTTCGGTAGCTGCTTGGCTGCAAAGTTAGTGGGCACTCGCTAGCCGAGCTTTCAACATGTTGCCCACAAAAAACCCGCCTATCGTTACGCTTGCATCATCCGCGACACCCGCCTATCTTGGGTCTCTGTTCCCGGAGAACCCCTATATCTTGGGTATCTGACCCGTGAACGCCCCCCATGGCGCAGCGCATCGACAGCAAGAGGCAACGAAAAAAATGCAGACTGGCAGCGAATCAGTAACACCCACAGGATCCACGGTAGCCACCCCCCCGGTTGCCACCAACCCCAACCCCACCCGAATGGCAGCAACCGCCCCCGGACAGCTGCGCGTGATCAAGCGCAATGGCACGGTGGTGCCGTTTGAGGACAGCAAGATCTCAGTAGCTATCACCAAGGCCTTCCTCGCTGTCGAAGGGGGCACTGCAGCCGCCAGTTCGCGGATCCACGAAACCGTCGCCAAACTGACCGAGCAGGTCATCGCGACCTTCCAGCGCCGTATGCCCTCGGGTGGCACGATCCATATCGAAGATATTCAGGACCAGGTGGAGCTGGCGTTGATGCGCGCCGGGGAGCACAAAATCGCCCGCGACTACGTCATTTATCGTGAGTCTCGGGCGCAGGAGCGCGCTGCCAAAGCCGCCGCGCTGTCACCAGAGACCGCTGCGGCCGCCAACGCAATCAATGTTGTGCAGGCTGACGGCAGCCGTGCACCACTCGATATCGAGCGCATTCGCACCATCGTCGCTGAGGCTTGCGTGGGTCTTACCGATGTCAGCGAGAGCGAGATCATCGACGAGGCCCTGCGCAACCTGTACGACGGCGTCTCTGCTGAAGAGGTCAGCACCGCCTTGGTCATTACCGCGCGTACGCTGATCGAACAAGAGCCCAACTACAGCTACGCAGCGGCACGACTGCTGCTCGACAACCTGCGCGCGGAAGGCCTGGCCTTTATGGGTATTGCAGAGTCAGCCACGCAGGCAGATATGCACTCGCTCTATGCGGTTGCACTGCAATCATTTATCAGCCGCGGTATCGAGCTGGAGCTGCTGGCGCCTGAGCTGGCGGAGTTCGACCTCGAACGTCTCGGCAAAGCGATCCTGCCCGATCGTGACCTGCAATTCGGCTACCTCGGCCTGCAAACGTTGTACGACCGCTACTTCATTCACAGCAACGAAGTTCGTTTCGAGCTGCCGCAAATCTTCTTTATGCGTGTCGCTATGGGTCTTGCGGTGCGAGAGGATGATCGCAACGCCCGCGCTGTTGAGTTCTACGAGCTGCTGTCATCGTTTGACTACATGAGTTCAACGCCAACCCTGTTCAACTCCGGCACTTTGCGGCCGCAGCTGTCCTCGTGCTACCTGACCACCGTGCCAGATGATTTGTTCGGCATCTACGGCGCCATCCAGGACAACGCGATGCTGTCCAAGTTTGCGGGCGGCCTGGGTAACGACTGGACGCCCGTTCGCGCGCTGGGCGCGTACATCAAGGGCACCAATGGCAAGAGCCAGGGTATCGTCCCCTTCCTGAAAGTCGTCAACGACACGGCCGTTGCCGTCAACCAAGGCGGCAAGCGCAAGGGGGCGGTCTGCGCCTACCTCGAGACCTGGCACATGGATATCGAGGAATTCCTCGAGCTGCGCAAGAACACCGGTGACGATCGCCGTCGCACGCATGACATGAACACCGCCAACTGGATCCCGGACCTGTTCATGAAGCGGGTGTTCGACGACGGTGACTGGACGCTGTTCTCACCCAACGACACTCCCGATCTCCACGATCTCTACGGCAAGGCTTTCGAAGCGCGTTACGAGCAGTACGAAGCGATGGCGCGTGCCGGGGAAATCAAGCTGCACAAGACCATCAAGGCGCAAGCACTGTGGCGCAAGATGCTCGGTATGATCTTTGAGACTGGCCACCCCTGGATGACGTTCAAGGATCCTTGCAACCTGCGCAGCCCGCAGCAGCACTGTGGCGTGGTGCACTCGTCCAACCTGTGCACCGAGATCACGCTCAACACCAGTGCCGATGAAATCGCGGTCTGCAACCTCGGCTCGGTGAACCTGCCGCAGCACATCGAAAACGGTGAGCTGAATGTCGAGAAGCTGCGCAAGACCGTGCGCACCGCGATTCGTATGCTCGACAACGTGATCGACATCAACTACTACTCAGTGCCGCAGGCGGAGCGCTCCAACTTTAAGCACCGCCCGATCGGCCTGGGTCTGATGGGCTTCCAGGATGCGCTGTACAAGATCGACGCCGCATACGCCTCTGAGGATGCCGTGACCTTCGCTGACCGCTCTATGGAAGCCATCAGCTACTTCGCGATCGAGGCATCAAGCGATCTGGCTGCCGAGCGCGGTACCTATGCCAGCTACGACGGTTCGCTCTGGAGCCAGGGCATCTTCCCGCTCGACTCGCTCAATATCCTGATCGAGCAACGCGGTGCTGACTACATTGAGGTCAACCAGGATAAGACCATGGACTGGGATACCCTCAAAGCGAAGGTGGCCTCCACGGGTATGCGCAACTCCAACGTGATGGCGATCGCACCCACGGCAACCATTGCCAACATCACTGGCGTATCCCAGTCGATTGAGCCGACGTACCAAAACCTCTACGTGAAATCGAACCTGTCAGGCGAATTCACCGTGGTAAACCCTTATCTGGTTCGCGATCTCAAGGCCCAAGGCCTGTGGGACAAGGTGATGGTTAACGATCTCAAGTACTACGACGGCAGTGTGCAAGCGATTGACCGGATCCCGGCCGAACTCAAGGCAAAGTACGCAAACGCGTTTGAAGTTGAGCCACGCTGGCTGGTCGACAGTGCGAGCCGCCGACAGAAGTGGATTGATCAGGCGCAGTCGCTCAACCTGTACATCAACAACGCAAGCGGCAAGAAGCTGGATATCACCTATCGTATGGCCTGGTATAGCGGTCTCAAGACCACTTATTACCTGCGCTCGCTGGCAGCAACCGGCACAGAAAAGTCTACCGTCAACACCGGCACGCTGAATGCGGTGTCCAATGGCGCGCCTGAGCCGGCCCCCGTGCCTGCAGCGTGTTCGCTGGATGACCCGGATTGCGAAGCCTGCCAGTAAATAGAATTAGAGGTAAAAACACATGTTGAATTGGGACGATTACCACAACAGCGAAGAAGGCCTAGCCGCCAAGAAGCCCGCAGCCCCGGTCGTAAAGGCAGCGGCGAGCCAAGCGGCAAAAGCAGAGCCCGCTCCCGAGCCCGCACCACAACCTGCGGCGGCTGTAGCTGCACCCGCTGACACCGCACCCGCAGTTGACGCGAGCGATAACGTCGCCAAAGCGGCCGCAGCAATCGCTGATATCGACATCGCGCCGGGCCTCGAAGAGCTGGAAATGGGCGCAGCTCGCGTGACGGTTGATGAAAAGGCCATGATCAACTGCAGGGCAGACCTCAACCAGCTGGTGCCCTTCAAATACGACTGGGCGTGGCAGAAATATATCGACGGCTGCGCCAACCACTGGATGCCGCAAGAAATCAACATGACGGCGGATGTGGCGACCTGGAAGAGCAAGGACGGTCTAAGCGAGGATGAGCGTCGCATCGTCATGCGGTCACTGGGTTACTTCTCAACCGCAGACTCACTGGTTGCCAACAACCTGGTACTCGCGATTTACCGGTTAATCACCAACCCCGAGTGTCGCCAGTACCTGCTGCGCCAGGCCTTCGAAGAGGCCATCCACACGCACGCCTACCAATACTGCATCGAGTCATTGGGCATGGACGAGGGCGAAGTCTTCAACATGTACCGAGAAGTCCCGTCAGTAGCGGCGAAAGCGGCCTGGAGCCTGAGTAAGACTCACAGCCTTTCGGATCCTACTTTCAAGACCGGCACTTTTGAGAACGATCAGGAACTGCTGCGCAACCTGATTGGCTTCTATGCCGTGACCGAGGGCATCTTCTTCTACTGTGGCTTCTCGCAGATCCTGTCTATGGGACGTCGCAACAAGATGACCGGGGTTGCTGAGCAGTTCCAGTACATTCTGCGCGACGAGTCGATGCACCTGAACTTTGGTATCGATGTCATCAACCAGATCAAACTGGAAAACCCGCACCTGTGGACTGCAGAGTTCCAGCAGGAGGTCATCCAAATGCTCCTCGAGGGCACTGAGCTTGAGATCGCCTATGCCCGCGATACCATGCCTCGCGGCGTACTCGGCATGAACGCGGCGATGATGGAGGAGTATCTGCACTTCATCTGCAACCGTCGTCTCACGCAGCTTGGCCTGCCTGAGCAGTACCCGGGCGCACAGAATCCGTTCCCATGGATGTCCGAGATCATGGATTTGCGCAAAGAGAAAAACTTCTTCGAAACGCGAGTCATCGAATATCAGACGGGTGGCGCACTGAGCTGGGACTGATCCTGCAGCACTTGAAAAATGCACTTAAAGCCCCGCTTGCGGGGCTTTTTTGTATCTGCTCACTAGATTTGTGACGCCACTAGAGCGTCAACCCAGGCCTGTTGCCCTGCCGTTGGCCACACGGGTTTGAGCCATCCCAACAAACCGCCATGAACCATTCTCAACGCACTTCCCAGTCGCATCTCTGACGCGGGTCGGTTATTCTTGGCGCTGACTCGTTCTATCGATATAACTTTTATAAATAATAGAGCGGCTGTGAAATAACATGGAGGAAGCGCTCATGCGCGAAGAGAAGGCAATCATTTCCTGGAAGGTGGCCGGTATTGCTCTGGGGCTGCTACTGACGCTGGCAACGGCGCTGGTGAAGCCGCTCGGCGTATCGACCCAGTTTGTGGTCACGGATGCAGCGGTGGCACACAAAATCGCACCCGAGGCGACCGAGAAGAACAAATATCTGGCGAAATACGGCGAAAAAGAAGGCTGGGGCGTTGGCTACGGCTGGATGCTGGTGTTTGGCATGTTTGCCGGCGGTTTGGTGACGTCACGCGTGCTGCGTAACCGTCAACCCGAGGAAGACAAAGGCTCTATGCCCCCCATGTGGACGCAGCTTTTCGGCAGCTCTCGTAATAAGCGTTTCACCGCGGCGTTCTTTGGTGGCGTACTGCTGCTGTTCGGCGCGCGATTGGCGGGCGGCTGCACCAGCGGCCACATGATCAGCGGCATTTCACAGCTGGCGTTGAGCTCCTTTATTTTTGGTGTGTGTACCTTTGGCGCAGCCATTGGTATGGCGCACGTCCTGTATCGCAAGCGAGGTTAATAACATGTCGACTCTGGTTATCGGCTTTCTGATCGGCTGCGCTTTCGGCGCTATCTTGTTCATGGGCGGAGCCACCAGCTACCGCCGCATCATGGGCACGCTGCTGTTAAAAGACATGTGGATTATCAAACTCATGTGCACCGCCATCGGTGTGGGCACCCTGGGTATCTACCTGCTCGATATGAACGGCCTTGCCAACATGAGCGTCAAGCCCGCATACATCGGTGGTGTAGCGGTAGGCGGCCTCATATTTGGCATTGGCTGGGCGGTTGCGGGCTACTGCCCGGGCACCTGCGTGGTGGGTGCTGCTGAGGGCAAGCTGGACGCAGTCTTCACGGTCCTTGGCGGTCTCGCGGGTGCGCTACTTTTCTCTCTGGCATTCCCGTTCCTGGAGGCAACCCTGATCGAGCCCCTCAACTTCGGCAAAGTGACGCTGGAATCTCTGTTGGGCATCAGCGGTATTTACCTGGCGATCCCCTTCAGCGCCATGCTGCTGGGTCTCGCGTTCTTTGTGCTCAAAGATCGCTACGAGTAAATGACCTGATCGCTGCCACCTGGCAGAAGTGCCAAATCGACAACGCCGTGGCCATGTCCCACGGCGTTTTTTTATGTCAGGAAAAAATCGTCGATCAATAAGTGATGTTCGCCCTATTTCCTTCATATTTGCGTAACATGGCGCCCACATCATTGGCGGCCTACACAACTGAAGCTTCGTCATGCTTTTTTTCACTGATAAGTTGAATCTTTTCTTCAGCGTCCTGATGTTGGCGGCGGTTGGCGCCTTCGCACTCTGGGGCCTTGAATACATCGAATACCGACATGTGGTGATCTTCCTGCTCGCCACGCTGTTCGGCATGTTCATGGCGTTCAACATCGGGGGTAATGACGTCGCCAACTCGTTTGGCACATCGGTCGGCGCCGGCACACTATCCATTAAGCAAGCCCTGCTGGTCGCAGCGATTTTCGAAGTCAGCGGCGCCATGATCGCCGGTGGTGCGGTCACCGACACCATTCGCAAAGGCATCGTCGATCTAACGACACTGCAAGCGGGCACCGAATTCGACCCGATGGACTTCGTGTTCATCATGATGGCATCACTGCTCGCTGCGGCAACATGGCTGCTGCTCGCCACGCGGCAAGGCTGGCCGGTATCAACAACGCACTCGATCATCGGCGGTATCGTGGGTGCATCGATTGCGCTCGGTATCACCATGCTGGGTGTCGACAACGCGCTGGAACTGGTGCAGTGGAACCAAATCGGCCTGATCGTGCTGTCTTGGGTGCTGTCGCCGCTACTTGGCGGATTGATGTCTTACATCTTGTTTGGCTACATCAAACGGCACGTACTGACCTATAACGAGCGGGCGATTATCGCCCTGCGTGAAGTGAGCAGCCGTCGCAAGTCGATCCGCGAGAGTCATCGCGATGCTTTTGCGCTCATGCCCCTGGATGCCCAAGCGCGCGAAACAGCGGCGATGGCTCGAGATGCCGCCTATGTGCAGACCACCGAAGAGACCAACCCCGATGAGCTGGAATCTGCGCTGTACAAAGATCTGCATCAGATCGAATCAGAGCGAGACAGCATCGACGCCCACCGCGCGCTGTTGAATTATGTGCCCGTCATTGCAGCAGTCGGCTCGGTCGTCATTACCGCCATGCTGCTGTTCAAAGGCCTCAAAAAGGTCAATTTGGATCTGTCCTCGGTGGAGAACGGACTGATTATTCTGATGGTGGGTGCCGCGATTTGGATGACGGTATTCATTCTGGCCAGAGGCCTCCGCTCCGTATCGCTGGAGCGGTCGACGTTCATCCTGTTCTCATGGATGCAAGTGTTTACGGCGGCAGGATTCGCCTTCTCCCACGGTTCAAATGACATCGCCAATGCTATTGGCCCCTTCGCTGCGGTACTGGACGTGCTGGCCACGGGCGAAATCAATGCCAAGGCACCAGTGCCTCCCGCAGCCATGCTGGCCTTTGGTATCGCGATGGTGGTTGGCCTCTGGTTCATTGGTAAAGAAGTGATCCGTACTGTCGGTACTGAGCTGACTCGGATGCATCCGGCGTCGGGATTCACCGCCGAGCTCTCCGCCGCGTCAGTAGTTCTGGTGGCGTCTACGCTGGGTATTCCGGTATCGAGCACCCACATTTTAGTGGGCGCAGTGCTGGGGATTGGCGTGGTCAACCGCTCGACGAACTGGTCACTCATGAAGCCCATTGCAGCCGCATGGGTGATTACGGTGCCCTCGGCGGCAGCACTGTCCGCCGCGACGCTATTCGTGCTGCGGGGCATGTTCTAAAACACGCTAGGCGCTCAAGTCGAAGCGGTAACGTGGCAATGAGTTGAGGATATCCCGCCCGTAACGACGATCGATCACGCGACGGTCCAGCAACGTGATACGTCCGCTGTCTTCCTCCGTGCGCTGCAAGCGACCACAGGCCTGAGTCAGCTTTATGGCCGCATCCGGTACGCTAATAGCCATGAAGGGGTTTCCACCCTGCGCCTCCACACGCTCTGCGTGGGCGGCCTCAAGCGGATCATCGGGCACCGCAAAGGGCAGTTTGGCGATAACAACGTGCTGACAGTAATCCCCCGGCAGATCGATGCCCTCCGCAAAACTGGCCAGACCAAAAATGACGGATGGCGCGCCACGATCGATATTGTCCCGATGCCGGGACAGCAGCTCCGCCTTACTCATCGCATCCTGCAGCAATAGCTCATGGGGCAAGTCATCTCCGACGCCTTCAGCCACCGCTTCCAACTGCCTTCTGGAGCTGAACAGCACCAAAGCCCCCCGATCAGTTTTGAGTAATTCGGGCAGCCGCGTGCAGATTTCCCGGGTATGCGCCTCGGTATCCGAGGGGTCAGCCCGCATATCAGGCACTGAAAAGAGCACCTTTGCGGGATCGAAAGGGCTCGCAACGCGCTTGAAGCGGGCTTCCTGCGGGACGCCGGATCGCGCGATAAACCGATCGAAACGCCCTAAAGCCGAGAACGTCGCCGAACTCATTACCGCACCGGCAGCACGCGACCATAAGTGCTGCGCGAGCAAATCGCTGGCCAGAATGGGACTGGCGCGCCACTCCAAACGCTGGTCATTGCGCGCTTTGCGCAGCCAGCGCGCCCAATCGGGACTCCCTTCGGGCGGCTCTGCAGCCCCGGCATAACTCTCCCATAGGGCAAGCTGGGCTTCGGCGCGACCCACCATCGCCTGGGTATTGGCCAACCAAACATCCAGCGCGTCGCGCTCACCGGGCTCCGCCTCTTCAACCAGCCGCTCACAAGTCGCCTCCAGGCGGTTAGCGAGATCGAGGTGCTGCCGCCATGACGTCGCCAATTGACCGGCAACCTCTGCTACCTCGGGCGGGACTACGCCCAGTGCAAAACGGTATTCCTCCCCCTCACTCGACTCAGACAGCAGCAAGCCCTGACATAACGCCTCAATATCGAGCGTCAATTGTTGGATATCGTCGATACCCGTCAACAGCTGTGCGATCACCGCTCCGCCGCCCAAAGCGTCAGCGAGCGGTTCTTCCGACTCAGTGAGCCACTGCCCAACGTCCGCCAATGCCTGTTCGGTGCTGGATGCGCGCACATTGAGCACAAAATGGCTCAGACATTTCTCAGGCAGTCGATGTCCTTCGTCAAAGACGAACAAACAGTCCTCTGGCGGGGGCAGAATCACGCCGCCACCCAGTTTGAGGTCAGCAAGTACCAAGTCGTGGTTAGTCACGATGACATCGACTTCAGCCAACCCCTCCCGGGCACGAAAAAAACTGCATTGTGCAACATGAGGACAGCGACGACCGCCACACTGGAATGCATCAGATGTCACGCGACGCCGCTGACGCTCGGTCAGTGCTGTTGGCCAGGCATCGAGATCGCCGTCCCATTCACCACTGCCCAACGTGTTGAGCATGGATTCCATGAGTGCGATATCGCCTTCCTCCGCGCCATCAAACTCATCCGGATACAAGGGGATCAACGGCGGCGCCTGCTGACCCGACAGCCCGTTATCGAGTTTGTGCAGACAGACATACCGCCCGCGGCCTTTGGCCAGACGCACCGAGAAATCGAGCCCGCTGTGCTTGAGGATATCGGGGAGATCTTTATTCAGTAGTTGTTCTTGCAGTGCGATCGTCGCGGTTGCGATCACCAGGTGTTTACCACGGGCGCGAGCCACGGGGACTCCGGCAATCGTATAAGCAATGGTTTTGCCGGTACCCGTGCCCGCCTCCACCACGGCAATAGGCTCGGGGGCGTCGGGGTCACCCAGGGCATTGGCCACCTCCGCGATCATCTCCCGCTGACCTAACCTCGGTCGCAGCCCTTTTGCTGCCGTTAACTGCTGATAGGCATCGCGGATTTCAGCCTTCAGCGCCTCATCAAGCAAGTCACAAGACCTCGGGACGGTGAGCCAACGCGGTGTCGACGGGGTTGGCATACATCGCTAGCAACCAAGGCCTCAATGACTCCGGGCACTCGCGAATACGCTCTTCAAAAGTGTGTCGCTGTACCACCCCCAAACGTACCGGCAATGACGCGGGCGGCGCCTCGCCGTGCAGCATCTCCCAGGCCCATAGGTTGGTCGGGAATAAGGCATAGAGGGTGGAAATTTGTTGATCAATCGCTGCGACCACCCCATCTACGTCGAGATCCGGGTCAACAATGGGCTCCCCGAATGCGAGGTGAACACACCCTTTGTAGCCCGAAATACCCTTGCCAATAGAAGCGACATCCTCAAAGGGTCGCTTGCGGTAGTCGGGCCCCGCGGCCAGCTCGGCGGCCTTCAAGGTGTCGCAGGGGTCGACTTCATAGGAAATGGCCAGCGGCACAATTTTCAGTGCAGCGAGCGTCTCCCCCACACTCTCGGTGCGTTTGTCACGAGACAGCGACAACATTTTGATCACGGCGGGTTCGGTGGCGTCGCGGCCATCCTTCGCCCGCCCTTCCCGCTGGGCCAGCCAAACCGGCCCCACATCGTCGCTGATCATGTGCCGAATGTAGGCAGACAGCTGACGAGAGGCGGCGAGCAGCTCCCGGGGGCCTTGTACATCCCGGCGCACGATAAAACTTTTGTTGAGTCGCATGAGATCAGCAACCCAAGGCTTCTGTAAGAGATTGTTGCCGATCGCAATGCTGAGCGTGCGATGACCCGCGCGATGCAGCGCATAATTAGCAAGGGCGGGATCCATCACGATGTCCCGATGGTTGCTAATGAACAGCCAGGATGAAGCCGCATCCAGCTTTTCCAGACCCGACGTCGTGAACGTCGTCGTCTTTGCGATGACCTTTTCGAGCTCCGGCTTGACAATCGACAGCTGCAAATCCTCAACCGTTTTCAGGCTGGCAACCTGGCCAGCCAGCCAGCGCCGCACCAGCGACCTTGCGAGGGGCGGAGCCCAACGAAGCAATCGCGGCAAACGCAAACGCGCCAGAGAATCCACCAATTCCGGATCAGCCCCCAATCGTGCGAATACTTCAGGCGCCTCCGCATTGTTGTAGGGCCGGATGTCAGCGAACGGATCGTCAGTGGTAGGGTTGTCTGTTGTCATCACTTTACTCAGAAAGGCTGTTTCCGGAGGCTTCGGATTACGGGAGTTTCTGGTAACCTTCGCCGCCGACGCGAAACCTACATTCCGGGGCCTTGATATGGAAGCTTCCAACGCATTTTTGATGGTACTTGGTGCAGCATCGCTGCTCATCAGCTGGATTTTACTGCTGATCGCCTCCTGGAAGGAGGATTACGCCTGGGGCATGTTCTCCTTCCTGCTGCCTCCAGTCGGCTATTTTTATGGCCTGTTCCGCTTGGACAAAGCGGGTCAGGCACTCGGTGTTGCGATTCTTGGCTGGATTTTGATCTGGCTGGGGTGGTAACTCGTCACATTGACAGTGCGCGCTACTTCTAGGATTATTGCGCGCCCTTTTTTCAGCCCTTTGGAGAGTCATCTTGGCTAACTCACCTCAAGCACGTAAGCGCGCTCGTCAGAACGACAAGCGTCGCGCCCACAACGCCAGCCTGCGCTCATTGGTTCGCACCAAGATCAAGCAGGTTATCGCAGCAACCCGCAGCGGCGACGCAGCAGCGGCGCGCGCAGCCTTTGATGCGGCAGTGCCAGTCATCGATCGCATGGCGGGTCGCGGCATCATCAAGAAGAACAAAGCGGCACGGCACAAGAGCCGACTCAACGCCAAGGTCAAAGCACTCGCCAGCTGACCTGCTGCGTCATCAGGCGCCCAGCCGGGCGTCGAGATGGCGGTTGATTTCTTCTTCCAGCTGTCGCCGAAACGGGCGCGCCAAAAGGCCGAGTTTAATTTGGCCTGAAGCGCTGCCCGGTTCGATCACGACCGCCCCCTCAAAGCCCCTGCCATCGAACGTCAGACGATTACCAAATCGGCTGACTTGAGCATGCAAATCGGCAGACAAATAAGCCTCAAGCTCGTCTAGCGCTTGCTCGCAGGCAGCTTGTGACAGGTCGTGGGCGCGGTTGATCGTGACAGTGCTCACAGTTTTTATACTTCTCCACTGATGGCACCCCCGGTGCCGGGCAAGCCCCGATATAATCACAGCATGGCCGCAACCTCCACAGCTGACCGCAGCACCCGCTTCCTCTTCTCCCGCGCAGATATCCGCGGAGAAGTTGTGCACCTGAACGATGCTTATCAGGAGCTGCTTGGCGCCCATGATTACTCCGCAACGACGGCTACGCTGCTCGGTCAGTTCGCTGCCGCAGCGGTGCTGATCAGCAACAATCTTAAGTATCACGGCCGCATTATCCTGCAGGCGCGAAGCGAGCGAGCTTTGTCGCTGATCATGGTGGAATGCTCCAGTGAACTCGAAATACGTGGTATTGCCCGCGGTGATATCAGTAACCATGCCGACAATCCCCTTGACCTCATTGCCGGTGGGCAACTGGCCTTGACGATTGAGCGCGATGGCGGACAGCGCTATCAGGGGATCGTTGCCTTGGACGCCGATTCGCTGGCCGATGCGCTGAGTGATTACTTCGAGCAGTCGGAGCAATTGCAGACCCGCTTCATGCTCGCCGCGAGCGCGGGTGAAGCCGCCGGATTTATGTTGCAGCAGCTGCCTGCGCAAGTGGCGCAAGACGCAGCGGATCGGCAGGAACAGTGGCAAACCGTCACGGTGCTCGCTGACACACTGACGCAGAATGAGTTACTCACACTGGATGCTGAGGTGTTACTACACAGGCTTTACCATGAATACGACTTACAGCTGTTCGAGCCAAAAGCGCTAACGTATCGCTGCCGTTGCACGCGTCAGCGTAGCCTTGATGCGCTGAGTCTGCTGCCAGCAGATGAGCTGGAGGCGGCGCTGGAGGACGAAGGAGTCATCACGATGACCTGCGAGATGTGTAATGCGACCTATGAGTTCGCCCGCGAGGAATTACCCACCCTCGCAGAAGATCGCATACTGCATTAAAATCCGGCTCCCTAATCTGACCTGATCTCCCGACTGGACCCGCTCATGACCACTGAATCTGACGCCACAGCGCCACAGAAATTTGTCGATCTGAAACCCGCAACCCTGATTGAGATGGCGATCGCCCGAGGTGAAGGCACGCTATCGGATACGGGCGCCCTGCGTGTGGAGACGGGCAAACGTACGGGGCGCTCACCGGCGGACCGATTCATCGTTCGCGAACCCTCCAGCGAAGATGCCATCGGCTGGGGTAGCGTCAACAAGCCTTTCGACGCCGACAAATTCGATGCACTGTGGGATCGCGTCAAGACCCACGCGAATCAGAGCGACACCTTCGTTCAACATCTCCACGTCGGTGCCCACGCTGACCACTACCTGCCTGTGAAAGTCACCACCAGCACCGCGTGGCAATCGCTGTTTGGTCGCAACATGTTCATCCGACCGGCACAGTACAATCCGGCCAACAAGCCTGAGTGGCGAGTGCTCAATGTGCCCTCCTTTGAGTGTGACCCGGAGCGTGATGGTACCCACTCGGATGCAACCGTCATTATCAATTTTGGCCAGCGTAAGGTGCTGATTGCCGGCATGCGTTATGCGGGCGAGATGAAGAAATCCATGTTCTCGGTGCAGAACTTCCTGCTCCCCGAGAAGGATGTCATGCCAATGCACTGCTCAGCCAACGTGAGCGAGGATGGCGAGACCACCCTGTTCTTCGGCCTGTCCGGAACCGGCAAGACCACGCTGTCTGCAGATCCCGATCTTTACTTGGTGGGCGATGATGAGCACGGCTGGACCAAAGGCTCAGTATTCAACCTCGAGGGCGGCTGTTACGCCAAAACGATCAACCTCAGCCAGAAGAACGAGCCTATCATTTGGGATGCCATTCGCTTTGGCGCCATCATCGAAAATGTTGTGCTTGATGAGAACCGTCATGCCGATTATGACGACACCAGCCTCACCGAGAACGGTCGTTGCTGCTACCCGCTGGAACATGTGGAGAAGCGCACCGAGACCAACGCTGGCGGCGAGCCCAAATGCGTCATCTTCCTGACTTGTGATGTGTCTGGCGTATTGCCACCCATCTCAATCCTGTCCAAGGAAGCAGCCGCGTTCCACTTCCTGTCAGGCTACACCGCACGGGTTGGATCGACTGAAGTCGGCGCGGAAGCGGGTATTCACCCCACTTTCTCCACCTGCTTCGGTGCACCGTTCATGCCTCGCCCGGCCGGTGACTACGCGGAACTGCTGATGAAGCGCATCGAGGACTTCGGCAGCCAGGTTTACCTGATCAACACCGGCTGGACCGGTGGCTCAGGCGCACCCGGCGGCACCGGCTCGCGCTTCCCGATTCCGGTCACCCGCGCTGTTGTACACGCTGCCCAGAGCGGCGCGCTGCTCAACGTCGAAACCCGACACATCGACGCACTCAACCTCGATTTCCCCGTGGAAATCCCCGGTGTTGACCCCAAATACGTCGACCCACGCGCAGGCTGGGACGACCCCGCCGCCTACGACGAGCAAGCCGCCAAGTTGGCGACGTTGTTCCAGGACAACATCAAGCAGTTCGACATCAGCGACGCGATTGTCGCGGCAGGTCCGAAAGCGCCTTAACGCGATATCAGCTCAGAGAGCGCTACCGAAAAGCCCCGCACTGCGGGGCTTTTTTTGCCTATCGATTAGCACGATTGATCGCTGGATAGTTGACGGCTGGCGTCACAGCACTGATCGACAGCCACCCACGGCCCAGTGAGGTGGAAGGACACGCCGCAAGTACATCCATGTAGGCTCTGCGGCGGCCATCCGGGCCGCCGAAGGTCCTGCCACCTCACTGGGCCGTGGCTGCCTGCCTAATACAGCGCTACCCCACCAAATCAGAGTGAATGAGGCTTCGGCTCCGGATCAAGCTCAGATGCAATCTCCGGCACAACCTCCCTACGCTGCCCCTTCAAGTACGCCACCAGATGCGATACATCTTCAGCGAGTAAATACAGCGCGGGCACCAAAAACAGCGTTACCCCCGTCGCGAATAGCACACCAAAAGCCAGCGACGTCACCATGGGAATCAGGAACTGCGCCTGCACGCTGGTCTCGGACATGATCGGAATCAATCCCACAAAGGTAGTCAGCGAAGTCAGGATAATCGGACGGAACCGATCCTCTGCGCCTTGTAGCAGCGCTTCCAAAAGGTCGTACCCCTCATCGCGCAGCTGGTTGATACGATCAATCAATACCAGGTTGTCGTTGACCACAACACCCGCACAGGCGATGACACCCATCATTGAGAAGATGCTGACCTGCCAATTGAGGATGGCGTGGCCGAAGATCGCCCCCATCAAGCCGAACGGGACCGCCGTGAGTACCAGCAGCGGCTGCCAGTAGGAACGGAACGCCACTGCCATCAGTGCGTAAATCACGAGCATCGCAAGCAACATGTACTTGAGCATCGCGGACTGGAACTCGGCTTGCTCCTGCAGCTCGCCCTCGAGATCCACCGTCAAGCCGGGATACTTGGCTTGCCATTTCGGCAGATGATCGCGGAATACCGCATCGACGATCGCTCGCGGCTGCGGCCCGTCAGGGGCGACATCAGCTCGGATTTCGAGTGTCCGCAGACGATTCAAACGCTCCAGCTTCTGGTAGCCGGGTTCGATGTGATAAGTCGCCACCGACTCAAACGGCACTTCAGTACCGTCTGGCGCACGTATGTACATGGTGCTGAGGTTGGCTAGAGAGCGGCGCTCATCCTCAGGGTAGCGGACCATCACCCGCACATCCTCACGTCCGCGAGGGATACGCTGGGCTTCGGCGCCATAGAAAGCCTGCCGAACCTGCCTTGCCACCTCTGCCAACGTAATGCCGAGATTCTCGGCAGCGGGCTTGAGATCGAGCACGACCTCATCCCGCGGGTTATCAAAACTATCGCTGATATCGAAGACGCCGGGATAGGTCTCCAGCACGGCGCGCACTTCGTCAGCGAGCTGCTCGAGGTGGGAGACGTTGCGCGATGCCAGCACCATATAAATGGGCTTGCCGGGATCCCGAATCGTGAAGTCCATTCTGACTTCCTTGGCTTCGCGCAACGGGCCCGCTGCAGCACGCAGTTCGCGTGCCAATACTTCGGTGTCGACCGCCTCGGAGACCGACTGCAGGGTCACTTCAATCTGGTTACTGGTCGATCGCGCGATGACATTGCCGATCGCCGGTTCGAAAGCGAACTCGGGACGACTGTTCCACTCCTCTTTGAGCTGCCTTGCAGCATCGACCACCTTGTCCCGCACCGCCACCGAATCCGCGTAGGCACCGCCCTCAGGCATATCGATAATGGCAAACACGTAATCAGAGTTAACGCGGGGGAAGAATGCAGTGCGCAGCCAGCCACCGCCGTACATTGCGATACTGACGGCGAAGGCCACCAAGAAGACGCCGCCGACCATCAAATGATGCCGCAGCGCGAAGGCGAGGAACGGCCTGAAACGATAACGAGCGATGTTGACCAGCCAGTCTGCG
>JAZBOZ010000126.1:0-23460 GCA_036351405.1 Halieaceae bacterium | reverse complement strand
GTGCCCATTTCCGGTTTGCCCGCTGCCACCCGATCTGCGGGCATCTCAATCCCGTGATCGAGCGAGTTGCGTACCAAATGCACTAATGGATCGTTGATTTTCTCTAGAACTGTCTTGTCGACTTCGGTTTGTTCGCCTTCCATCTTCAGTTCGATCTTTTTGCCCAGCTTTGAGCTCAGATCGCGAACCAGTCGCGGGAAGCGACTGAAGGACACCGTAATCGGCAGCATGCGAATTTTGAGTACTGACTGCTGCAACTCGCGAGTATTGCGTTCAAGCTGCGTGATGCCATCGCGCAACAGCTCGATGGATCCACCCTCGGGCGTTTCGAACTGCTCCGAGACCTGAGTCAGCATGGATTGGGTGATGACGAGTTCACCGACTAGATTGATCAGTTCGTCAACTTTTTCAATGCCTACCCGTATCGAGCCGCCATCCTTCGCTTTGTTGGTCTGATTGGGTGCAGCCTTGCTCTGAGAAGCTGCGGAAACCGCCGCCTTCTTGCGGCTGGGTTTGGGTGCGCTGATCTCTTTTTTGGGCGCGGGAGGCGGCGCTTCAGCGGTCGGAGTTGCTGCGGTCGCGGCGGGAGTGTCGGCGCCACCCATTCGCTCGATCTGCAGCGTGCACTCGTCTTCCACCCAAGCGAAAACCTCGCGGACGTCGTTCTCCGCGGCGTCGCCTTTCAGCGCGATGGTCCATTTGATGTTGCATTGCCGTGGCTCGAGTTGATCCAAGCCTGGCAGATCGCTGAGATCGGCAGTGACCGTCATGTCACCCAGCTTGCCCAGCTCTCGGAATATTCTGAGCGGCTCGTTACCGCGGACCAGCATCTCGGGTCCGGGGGCAAAAAAGATTTTCCAGCCTGCGATCGGTGTCTCTGTTGGCGCTGCCGCTGCAGGTTCAGCTGTAGCTGCTGGCGCTTCGGCGCTGGGCTCGCTGTCAGCGGGTGCTGGCTCTTCGGCGGTTTGAGCCGCTGGTGTGGCCTCGCCTGACAGCAGCGTCTCCAAGCGACCCTGCACATCGGTTACTCGCTCGGGATCCGCTTCGCCACCGTTTTGCGCCGCATCGACCATGCCCCGGAGGACGTCGACCGATTCGAGCAACAGATCCACCGCGATTCGCTCGATCTCGCGACGGCCATCGCGCATTTCATCAAGCAGGGTTTCCATGACATGGGTGAAAGCGGAAATCTCGGGGAATCCGAAGGTGCCAGCGCCGCCCTTGATCGAATGGGCGGCCCTAAAAATGGCATTGATTTCTTCGACGTCGGTAGAGGCATCGAGCCGTAGCAAGCCCGATTCCATGACATCGAGACCTTCGAGGCATTCCTCGAAGAAAATATCCTGTACGTCCGACAAATCCATGATTAGTCGAGCACTCTTTTGACGGTTGCTACCAGTCGGTCCGGGTCAAACGGTTTAACGATCCAGCCACTGGCGCCCGCTTGCTTGCCCTCCATCTTCTTCTCATTGCTGGACTCGGTAGTGAGCACGAGAATCGGCTTGTAGCGATACTCTGGGAGTTCGCGGAGGCGTTTGACCAGTGTGATGCCGTCCATGTTCGGCATATTGACGTCGGTGATCACGACGTCAGCGACGTATTCCTTGGCGACTTCAAGCGCTTCTACGCCATCGCAGGCCAACTTGGTCTCGAAACCCGCGTCGTTAAGCGTTTGGCTCACCATATGGCGCATGGAGCGGGAGTCGTCGACGGCCAAGATTTTTATCATTACTGCGTCCCCTGTCCGCATGTTTGGCGGAGTGCGGTGCATTCTGGCGGCACCTTCACTTAGCTTACATAGAAGCACTGGTGGTGCCGCTTAGCAAGTGTTTTGGCGCACTACGTGTGCTGCTGAGCGATGTCGGCTCGGCGGCAAGACTGGAGGCGTTGTAACGGCGAACATACTTGAGCGTTAAAAAAACATACTGTATGTTCAAATCCGCTGCAGCGCGCTCCTGCGAACGCTGTCCGTGGGTTGTCTGAGCGCGCTCCAAAAGTCTGTCCCAAAGTGGAGTATCGATATGGATCTCGGCGTTTCTGCCCGCGTTGCCCCCCTGCTTGAGCGTGTTCGCGCTTTTATTGACGAAGATATATTGCCTGTTGAGCCGGAGTACCTCGCCGAGGTGCGTGTCGGGAGTCCGTGGGAATTCACGAGCCGTCAGACTGAGATCATTGAGTCTTTGAAGTCGAAAGCCCGGGCTGAGGGATTGTGGAATTTCTTTCTCACCAACGAAGAAGGCGCGGGCCTCAATACGGTGGAGTATGCCTACCTGGCCGAGGAGATGGGTAAGTCGCATATTGCCGCCGAGGTCTTCAACTGCGCGGCACCCGATACCGGTAATATGGAAGTGCTGCATAAGTACGGCAGTGAGGCGCAGAAAAAGCAGTGGCTGGAGCCGCTGATGGCTGGCGAGATTCGCTCCTGTTTCGGTATGACCGAGCCCGGTGTGGCTTCATCTGATGCCACTAACATCTCAACCTCTGCGGTACTGGACGGCGATGAGTGGGTCATCAACGGTGAGAAGCACTGGACCTCTGGCGCCGGCGATCCCCGCTGCAAGGTCATGATCTGCATGGTGAAAACAGATCCCGAAGCGCCCAAGCACCTGCAGCAATCGCAGATTCTGGTGCCTATGGATGCGCCGGGTGTGGAAATCTTGCGCCATCTCAGCGTGTTCAATATGGATGACGCGCCGCATGGCCATATGCACGTCAAACTCGATAACGTGCGGGTACCGAAGGACAACATCATTCTCGGCGCGGGCCGAGGCTTCGAAATTTCACAGGGTCGCCTGGGGCCGGGTCGAATCCATCACTGCATGCGTTCCATCGGTGCGGCAGAAAAAGCATTACGGCTTTTGTGTGAGCGCGCTGTGTCACGTGAGGCTTTCGGCCGGCCACTGGCCAAACTGGGCGGCAATATTGATGTGATTGCCAACGCGCGAATGAGCATCGAACAGGCGCGTCTGCTGACGCTTAAAACCGCCTGGATGATGGACAACGTCGACGCTAAAGAGGCGCGAGTCTGGATTTCCATGATCAAGACCGTGGTACCCAACATGACCCTTAAGGTAGTGGATGAAGCGATCCAGATGCATGGTGGTATCGGTGTTTCGCAAGACACACCATTGGCAGCCATGTGGTCAGGTCAGCGCACGCTGCGATTGGCGGATGGTCCGGACGCGGTGCACCGAATGGTAGTGGGCCGTCACGAACTCAAGCAGTACATGGGTAACGTCGAAAATGTGCGCGCCACTTTCCGAGATGGCTGATCGCTGTGCGTGGCGTTACCAGCGACTGATATTCCAATACCAATACAACTGACACTCCGGAGGAGACCCGATGGCGGTTAAAACCTACACTACCGAGGAAATGCTGGCGTTGCCCGGCACAAAATTTGAGCCCGGCGCCTGGTTTGAAGTCGATCAGTCGCGCATCAATGCTTTTGCTGATTGCACACTGGATCACCAGTTCATTCACATCGATGAAGAGAAGGCCAAGGCGACGCCCTTTGGTGGCACCATTGCGCATGGTTTTCTGACTTTGTCGCTGTTGGTCAAGCTGTGCGAAGAGGCCACGGTCGCCCACGAAAACACGGTCATGGGCGTTAATTACGGTTTCGATAAAGTGCGCTTTCTGGCCCCAGTTCGCGCGGGTAAGCGGGTGCGTGCCCACGTTGAAATCGCCGAAGTCGATCAGAAGGATGCTAACCGCTTCCTCGTCAAGCAGAACATCAGCGTAGAGATTGAAGGTGAAGAAACCCCGGCGCTGATCGCCGAGTGGTTATCGATGATCTTCGTCGCTTAATTTTTCTACCCCCAAATTCAGGAGTTATTTCATGTCGATTCGATATGACGGCAAAGTAGCCATTGTCACCGGTGCAGGTAACGGTCTGGGCCGCAGCCACGCGATTGAGCTGGCCAAGCGCGGTGCCAAGGTGGTGGTGAATGACCTCGGCGGAAGCGTTGATGGGTCAGGTGGTAACAGTGAAGCGTCTTTGAGCGTGGTCGCTGAAATTGAGGCGCTGGGCGGCGAGGCGATGGCGCATGGTGCCAACGTTGCAGATTTTGAGCAGGTTCAGGACATGGTCAAGCAGACCATGGAGAAGTGGGGCCGCATCGATATTCTGGTTAACAACGCGGGTATCTTGCGTGACAAGAGCTTTGGCAAGGGCAGCATGGATGACTTCCGGCTGGTCGTCGATGTGCATCTCATGGGCTCGGTTTACTGCACCAAAGCGGTGTGGGACATCATGAAGGAGCAAAACTACGGTCGTATCGTGGTGACCACTTCTTCAAGCGGCCTATACGGGAACTTCGGTCAGACCAACTACGGTTCAGCGAAGATGGGTGTCATCGGCATGATGAACACGCTCGCGCAGGAAGGTGCCAAGAACAACATCAAGATCAATGCGCTGGCGCCGACTGCGGGCACGCGTATGACCGAGGGCTTGATTCCGGAGAAAGCTTTCGAGTTGCTGACGCCGGAGACGGTCACTCCTGCGGTGCTCTATCTGGTGTCCGAAGAGGCGCCGACACGCGCGATTCTCGCCGCCGGTGCGGGCTCTTTCGCGGTGGCGAAGATCGTCGAGTCCGAAGGTATGTACCTGCCTGAAGAAGCGCAGACACCCGAGGGCATCGCCGCTAATTGGGATCAAATTGCCAATGGCGGAGAGAAAGTCCTCAACGCGGGTTTCGAGCAGACCTTTAAGATGGTCGGCAAAGCGGCTGAAGCCAAAGGTATCAAGCTCGACTGACGTCACCGGGCGCTCAAGCGCTCATCAATACAACGCGCCGCGTCCTAGTGTTGGGCGCAGGCGCTATCACCGAACAAACGGAGAACACCATGAAAGAAGCCGTCATCGTCTCGACTGCACGCACCCCGATCGGCAAGGCTTATCGCGGGAGTTTCAACAATTTGCCTGGCCCTACATTGGGTGGTCATGCGATCCGCGCTGCGGTCGAACGTGCCGGGATTGACCCCGCACGCATCGATGACGTGGTCATGGGTTGCGCGCTGACACAGGGTACCCAAGGCATGAACATCGGCCGGCTGTCGGCACTGCGTGCGGGATTGCCCGTCACCGTTTCGGGTATGACCATCGATCGCCAGTGCTCGTCAGGTCTGATGGCGGTGGCGACCGCCGCGAAACAAATCCTTCACGATGGTATGGAAGTCGTCATTGGCGGCGGTCAGGATTCGATCTCACTGGTACAGAACGAGCACATGAACACTCACCGTATCGCCGATGAAGAACTGATGGCGATGCATAAGGACGTGTACATGCCCATGCTGCAAACCGCCGAGGTCGTCGCCAGCCGCTATGGCATCTCGCGCGACGTGATGGATGAGTATGGTTTGCAATCACAAAATCGTGTGGCAGCAGCCTACGAGGCCGGCAAGTTTGTCGACGAAGTGGTTCCCGTCACATGTAACCGCATCGTTTTCAACAAAGAGACGGGCGAACAGTCAGAGGCGGAAGTGACGGTCAGTGCTGATGAAGGTGTGCGGCCCAGCACGCTCGAGGGCGTTCAGAGTCTCAAGACCGTGATTGAGGGCGGCACCATCACTGCAGGCAACGCGTCCCAGTTGTCCGACGGTGCGGCCGCGCAGGTCCTGATGGACGGCAAGCTGGCCGAGCAGATGGGTCTCGAGCCGCTGGGTGCCTATCGTGGCATGGCGGTTGCCGGCTGCGAGCCCGATGAAATGGGTATTGGCCCGGTATTCGCGGTACCGAAGCTGCTCAAGCAGCACGGTCTCTCGGTTGACGATATCGGTCTGTGGGAGCTGAACGAAGCCTTCGCAGTCCAAGTGTTGTATTGCCGTGACCGACTCGGCATCGACAACGACAAGCTGAACGTTAACGGCGGTGCCATCGCGGTCGGTCACCCCTATGGCATGAGCGGTTCACGCATGGTGGGTCACGCATTGCTCGAAGGTAAGCGGCGTGGCGTGAAGTACGTTGTCATCACTATGTGTGTTGGCGGTGGTATGGGTGCTGCCGGCCTGTTTGAGGTGTTTTGATCATGACTCAGGCACTGGTATGTCGTGAACACGGTTTGCCCGACAAGCTCGATCTGACCGACGACTGGCAGTTGCCACCAGTCGGTGATCACGATGTTCGAATTCGGGTTCGCGCTGCGGGCCTGAATTTTCCGGACGTGCTGATTATTCAGGGTAAATACCAATTCCAACCCGATCTGCCGTTTGTACCCGGTGGCGAGTGTGCCGGTGTTGTCGAAGAGGTCGGTAGCGCTGTGAAGCGCTTCAAAGTGGGCGATAAGGTGATTCACATTGGCTTGGGCAACGCGTTTGCGGCTGAGGCTGTTGTGAATGAAAACCAGGTGTTGCCGATGCCTGAGTCCCTCGACTTCGTTGAAGCGGCCGGGGTCGGTATGACCTACTTCACTTCCTATCATGCGCTGGTACAGCGGGCGCAGATCCAACCGGGTGAAACGCTGCTCGTGCTTGGTGCTGCGGGTGGTGTTGGCAGTACAGCGGTGGAGTTGGGTAAGGCGCTGGGTGCGCACGTGATTGCCGCAGCCAGCAGTGAAGAAAAGCTCGAGTTATGTCGCAAGCTGGGGGCCGACGAAACGATCAATTACAGCGAGGAATCGTTGAAGGACCGTATCAAAGCCTTGACCGGTGGTAAGGGCGTGGATGTCGTTTACGACCCCGTCGGTGGCGACTACGCCGAGCCTGCAATCCGCGGTATGGCGTGGAAGGGGCGGTATCTGGTCGTCGGTTTCGCCAGCGGTCCAATCCCGGAAATACCGTTAAATCTCGCGTTGCTGAAGGGTTGCTCGATTGTGGGTGTGTTCTGGGGTCGCTTTATGGCCGAGGAGCCCGCTGCGCAGCAAGAGAACGCTGACACCCTTTGGCGATGGTTTGCTGAGGGTAAAATCAAACCGGTCGTCACAGATGTCTTTCCGATCGAATCCTACGCTGACGGCTACGCGGCCATGATGGAGCGTCGCGCTCGCGGCAAAGTGATCTTTACCTTCGACCATGGGTGAATTCAGTTTTCACACCGTGCCCGAGGTTGCGGTGGGCGCGGGCCATGCGCATCAGTTGGGGGTTTTTTGTGCCCGTTTGCAGGTGCGCAGGCCGCTATTGGTCACCGATCGCGGGCTGGTTGATCTCGGTCTGATCAAGCCGGTTGCCGCAGGATTGTCGCCGCAATGCGACGATGTGGCCTTGTTCGATGGCGTGACGGCAGACCCCGCCGAGTCCGTGGTCGAGTCGGCTCTGGCGGCGTTCACTGCCGGTGGCTGCGACGGCATTGTGGCTGTGGGCGGCGGCAGCTCGATGGATGTTGCCAAGGTCGTCGCGGCGTTGGCGGGGGGGGATCAAGCCCTGTCCGACATGTATGGTGTCGGCAACGTCAGCGGTGGCCGTGCACCGCTGATACTCGTCCCGACGACCGCGGGCACCGGTTCGGAAGTCACGCCGGTAGCCATTATCACCACGGGTGCGACCACCAAAATGGGTGTGAGCTCGCCCGTATTGCTGCCCGATATCGCGGTGCTGGATGCAGCGATGACCGTGGGTTTGCCGGCGCACGTCACAGCGATGACCGGCATCGACGCGATGGTGCACGCGGTGGAGGCCTACACCTCGCGAATCAAGAAGAACCCCATCTCTGACATGCTGGCGCTACGGGCGCTCGGTTTGTTGGCGGCCAACATGCGTACGGTGTTAGAGACCCCGAACGATATCGCGGCTCGCGAGGCGATGTTGCTCGGCTCGATGTTCGCCGGACAAGCTTTCGCCAATGCGCCAGTGGGTGCAGTTCATGCTCTGGCGTACCCGCTGGGCGGGCACTATCACATTCCCCACGGGCTCAGTAATTCACTCATGCTACCTACCGTGTTGGCCTATAACGCCAGTAGTGCCGGTGATCTTTACGCAGAGTTGGCGGCGGTGTTGCCGGGGGACGTGCCAGCCAGTGCGGCGGGTCTTATCGCCTGGTTTGAGGCGGTGATCGCAGACTCTGGTCTGCCCGCGACTTTGGCGGCGGCGGATGTGCCTGAGGCTGATCTACCGATGCTGGCCGCGGATGCGATGCTGCAGCAGCGGTTGTTGGTGAACAACCCCGTCGAGGTCGACGAAGCCGCGGCGCTCAAACTCTATCAGCAGGCTTGGGCAGGCCGGGCATGAGCTCGGATACACGGCCGACACCGGCACCGCGGGAGCGGTATAGACACTTTTATACCCTGCCCACACGTTGGGCTGATAACGACATCTACGGGCACGTGAACAATGTCGTTTACTACGCCTACTTTGATACTGCGGTGAACCGCTTTCTGATCGAGGAGGGTGGTTTGCGCCCCGGTGAGGACGCGGTCGTGGGCTATGTGGTGAATTCCTCGGCAAATTATTTTCGACCGGTTACACATCCTGCGGAGCTTGAACTGGGACTGGCCATCGTTCGTCTCGGGAGTAAATCGGTGACGTGGGAAGTCGGTGTGTTTCTGTCGGGTGACTCAGAGACCCGGGTGACTGGACAGTTCACGCATGCTTTCGTGGATCGCAGTTCAGAGCAGTCGGCAGCCATCCCCACACCGATCCGGACGGCGATAGAAACGCTCTTGTAGCCGTCAGTGCGACCGGATCCTGTCTTTTTGCAGCATCAATACCAGCACTAGCGCGATAACCCCTGCAGCCCCGAGCGGCGAGAGCCAGGGGTGTATGGTGTATAGCCAACCACAGGCAACAGGCCCGACGACAAAGCCCGCCGCAGGCGTGGCCGTGACCAACCCCGCCGCGCCCCCCTGTTCCTCGGGCGCTACCGCAAGTGAAGCACCTGATGCCACCGCCGGCACCATCAGTCCGAGTCCTGCACCGAGGAAAGCCATTCCCCCTAGCAATAAGTAAAAACCGTGACTCGAGGCAATGAGCAGCGCACCGCACAGCAGTGCGCCCAATCCCCAGCGCACTAAAAGAACCGGTGTGCTTTTGAAACGTTGCGCAACCAACACCTGCATCGCGAAGGTCGAGCCTGCAGAAACCATCAGGGCGATGCCAGTGTATTGGGCGGTTTCTGTGTTGCTCAGCGCCAGGGAATCCTGAAGCCGGAACCCCAGCGTTTGCTGGATACCCGAGAAGCCGACAAACCCGCCGAAGGAGGCGAGTAAGTAGCCGCGAATCCGCGGGTCGAGCACGCGTAGTTTCCGGCGTAATTTTCGATCGTGCAGGGGGCGTGCGACCGGCGGCAGCCAATACCAGATCGCCCACGCTGAAATCCCGGTCAGTGCGGCGGCGGCGAACAGTGGTACCAACAGGCCAAAGCTTGCCAATGCGCCGCCGAAGACGGGGCCGATGATCATGCCAAGGCTTGTGGCAGTGCCCAGTCGCGCCAATGTTTGCGTGCGATATTTGGGGCTTGAGTGGTCGGCGGCGTAGGCAGCCGCTGCAGGGTTGGTGCCAGACATCACAACTGACTGCAGGCAGCGCGCGAGCAGAGCCAGAGCATACAAGAGGGTGCCTGTGATCCAGCCCTGAAGTCCGACGACAAATACCGACGTAAAGAGAATGGTGCCGACCGAGTAGCCTACCAAGCCGCTGATCATAATCGGCTTTCGGCCGACGCGATCGGTGAGCCGCCCCCAGCGCGGTGAGCTCAGCGTGAACACCAGCGCTGATAGCGAAATGATCGCGTTTGTTTGTACTTCATTGAACGCCACCGAGCGCCCGAGCGGTGGCAAGATCGCGAAAATCAGTGATTGCCCAATGGAGCTGCTGAAGAGACCGCTGATAAGCAGCGCGAATTCCCAGTTACCCAGCCGTTGTTCCTGCGCGCTGTCTTGCATCAGACGACGTCATTCACGCGGGCGGTGAGGAAATGATAGCTCGTGGGGAAGAATTTGGTGAGGATCTGCACGAACCAGGCATCGGGTCCGACCAGAATGCGCCGTTTGCCCCGTGCGGTGCCGCGCAGAATGATCTCGGCGGCTTTTTCTGGCGTGGTGCGCGTGTGTTGTTGGAAGTTGCGATTCCGTTCCTCGGGGTCGTCACTCATCGTGTCACCTGCGACCCGTGCGTTGCGGGCGATATTGGTACTGATACCGCCCGGGTGGACACAACTCACTGCCAGTGGGCCTTTGAGGTACTCCGCCTGCAATGCCTCGCTGAAGCCGCGCACCGCAAATTTCGCGGCGTTGTAGGCTGACTGGGAGGGGATTCCAACCATCCCAAAAATTGAAGAGAGATTAACGAGATGACCTCTCGGCGCTTTGAGTAGCAGCGGCAGAAACGCGCGACTTCCCCATACAACACCCCAAAAATTGATGTTCATCAACCATTCGAAGTCTTCGTCGGTCGACTCCGCGAAGGTCGCCCCGTAAGCCACTCCGGCGTTGTTGAATAGCGCGTCCAGGTGATCGGTCTCTGCCGCCACCTGCTCCGCCCATCGATAAATCGCCTGACGATCGCCACAATCTACCGTTTCGCAATGAACGTTGACGGCAGGGTTGGGCAGTAACGACCGGGTTTGTGCCAGTTTTTCAGCGTTGATATCGCATAGCCAGAGCTCACAACCTGCCCGATTAAGCTGTATCGCGAGTTGCCGGCCAATGCCGTCGCCTGCGCCGGTGACTGCTGCTCGCTTGCCCTGATAATAGTCCATGTCTATCTCCCCGAGTCGCTACCGCATCCTAGTGCATCGACGTTGAAAAATAACGTCGGCAGGAAAATTCGTGGACGCTGGGCAGCGCCGAAAGTAACATACGATCCCAGCCTGATTGGGGGTCCACGCGAATCGTCCGGCAGCAGCCGATGCAACAAATGCGGTGGATCAGCCCAACATTATCTCCCCCTCGATCCTGACGTGCGCACAGCACCCGGTGGGGGCGCCGCAAAGTGTCGCGCCGCTCGGGAGGGGACCGCAGACTGGGAGGTCAATGTGTCCAAATCCGCTATCCTCGCGCTCGAAGATGGCTCGGTTTTTTCCGGCCTGTCGATCGGTGCCGACGGTGAGACTGTCGGCGAAGTGGTGTTCAACACCTCGATGACGGGTTATCAGGAGATCCTGACCGACCCCTCTTACGCGCGGCAAATCGTGACGCTCACTTATCCCCATATCGGCAATACCGGGGTGAATGCAGAGGATGAAGAGTCCTCAGGCATTCAGGCAGCGGGCCTCGTTATTCGCGATTTGCCCCTACTGGCCTCTAACTACCGCAGTGAACGCTCACTTTCAGATTACCTGCGGGCTAACAACACAGTGGCAATCGCCGACATCGACACCCGTCGCCTGACGCGGCTGCTCCGTGAGAAAGGCGCGCTATCGGGCTGCATTGTTGCCGGCGATAATGTCTCTGCGGAGCAGGCCATCGAGGCGGCGCGTGGCTTTGCTGGCCTAAAAGGCATGGATCTCGCTCGGGTGGTGAGCACCAAGATGCCCTACGAATGGCGCGAGCGGACCTGGGTCTGGAACGAGGGCATGGGTACTCTGGAGAACCCCGAGTTCCGGGTCGTCGCACTGGATTTCGGTATCAAGCGAAACATTCTGCGCATGCTGGCCGATCGCGGCTGTGCCGTCACTGTATTGCCTGCAGAATCGACGATTGATTCGGTGCTGTCCTATGAACCCGACGGGGTGTTCTTCTCCAACGGCCCGGGTGATCCCGGCCCCTGCAGCTACGCGATCAAGCTGGCGCAAGAAATTATGGAACGGCAGATTCCGTTGTTCGGTATTTGCCTCGGGCACCAGATATTGGCGCTGGCCAGCGGCGCCAGCACTGAGAAGATGAAGTTTGGCCACCACGGTGCCAACCATCCGGTGCAGGCATTGGCAACGGGGGAGGTGATGGTGACCAGCCAGAACCACGGTTTTACGGTGTCTGAGACGGATTTGCCGGCTAATCTCAAGGTGACCCATCGCTCGCTCTTTGATGGGACGCTACAAGGTATCGAGCGTACTGACGTGCCGGCTTACAGTTTCCAGGGGCACCCTGAGGCAAGCCCGGGACCTCACGATGCCAGCCCGTTGTTTGATCCATTTATTGCGGCGATGCGCGCCCGCGGCGAGCACTGAGGGAGGCGATCATGCCGAAGCGAAACGACATTGAAAGCATCCTGATCCTCGGTGCCGGCCCGATTGTGATTGGCCAGGCCTGTGAGTTCGACTACTCCGGCGCCCAAGCCTGCAAGGCTCTCCGTGAGGAAGGCTATCGCGTTATCCTGGTGAACTCGAACCCGGCCACCATCATGACCGACCCGGCGATGGCCGATGCCACCTATATCGAACCGGTGGAGTGGCAAACCGTGGCGCGCATTATCGAGCGCGAGCGTCCGGATGCCATCTTGCCGACCATGGGCGGACAGACCGCTCTCAATTGCGCGCTGAAGCTCGCCGAGCACGGTGTTCTCGACCAATTCGGCGTTGAGATGATTGGCGCCACCAAAGAGGCAATCGACAAAGCCGAAGACCGCGACAAGTTTGATCAGGCGATGCGGCGTATCGGCCTTGAGACTCCCCGAGCAGAGCTGGCGCACAGTATGGAGGAGGCCTGGGATGTTCTGAGTCGTATCGGCTTCCCCTGCATTATCCGGCCTTCTTTCACCATGGGTGGCTCCGGAGGCGGTATCGCTTACAACCGGGATGAATTTGAGCAGATTTGTTTGCGCGGCTTGGAATTGTCACCGACCCGCGAACTGTTGATCGATGAGTCGCTGATTGGCTGGAAAGAGTACGAGATGGAGGTCGTGCGAGACCGCAACGACAACTGCATCATCGTGTGTGCCATTGAGAATTTCGACGCCATGGGTGTGCACACGGGCGACTCGATCACGGTAGCGCCCGCGCAAACGCTGACAGACAAGGAATATCAAATCATGCGCGACGCCTCGCTGGCGGTGCTGCGTGAGATCGGCGTCGAAACGGGTGGCTCGAATGTCCAGTTTGGTCAGTGCCCCGATACCGGGCGGCTGGTGGTGATTGAGATGAACCCTCGGGTGTCTCGTTCCTCGGCTTTGGCCTCGAAGGCGACGGGTTTCCCCATCGCCAAGGTGGCCGCCAAGTTGGCGGTGGGTTACACCCTCGATGAGCTGGCCAATGACATCACAGGCGGCGTGACGCCAGCCTCGTTTGAGCCTGCGATCGACTATGTCGTCACCAAGATTCCCCGCTTTGCCTTCGAGAAATTTGCTGCCGCTGACGCCCGTTTGACGACGCAGATGAAGTCTGTCGGTGAAGTGATGGCGATAGGCCGCAACTTCCAGGAGTCATTGCAAAAGGCCATGCGCGGCCTCGAGGTTGGCTCCAGCGGCTTCGAATCGCGCCTTACCGTGATCGACGAGGATACTCGTGCGGAGTTGGTTGACCGGTTAACCAACCCGGGTGCCGATCGGCTCTGGTATATCGCAGATGCCTTCCGTGCAGGGTTTGATCTTGAAGAAGTCTACGGTTACTCGGGGGTCGACCCTTGGTTCCTGGTACAGATCGAAGACATCGTTAACAGCGAGGCGGCACTGGAGGGGCGAACGCTTGAGTTTCTCGATGAGGTAACGCTCAGAAGGCTCAAGCGTAAGGGCTTCTCTGATGCCCGGCTCGCCGCGTTGATCGGTGTCGCCGAGGCCGATTTGCGAGCACACCGTCAGCAATTGGGCGTGCGCCCCGTCTATAAACGCGTGGACACCTGCGCTGCGGAGTTTGCGTCCGCAACAGCTTATTTGTACTCGAGCTACGACGAAGAGTGCGAGGCGGACGCCGACCCGGAGCGCAAGAAGATTATGGTGCTGGGCGGTGGCCCCAACCGCATCGGTCAGGGTATCGAGTTCGACTATTGCTGCGTGCATGCGGCATTGGCGATGCGCGAGGATGGCTACCAAACCATCATGGTGAACTGCAATCCGGAAACTGTCTCCACCGACTACGACACCTCAGACAGACTGTATTTCGAACCCGTGACCCTTGAGGATGTGCTGGCGATTGTCGAGCTTGAGCAGCCCACGGGCGTGATTGTGCAGTTTGGCGGACAGACGCCGCTCAAACTCGCCCGGGCGTTGGAAGAAGCTGGCGTACCGATTATTGGCACAACGCCCGATCAGATCGATCGCGCTGAAGATCGCGAGCGATTCCAGCACATGATTCAGAAGCTCGAATTGAAGCAGCCCCCCAACCGTACTGTGCGTAGCGTCGATGAGGCGATCGAAGCCGCAGCGGGTATTGGCTATCCTCTGGTCGTGCGTCCCTCTTACGTGCTGGGCGGTCGGGCTATGGAGATCGTCTATCGGGAAGAGGATCTGATGCGCTACATGCGCGAGGCGGTGCTGGTCTCTGATGATTCGCCCGTGCTGCTCGACCACTTCCTCAGCGCAGCGGTAGAGGTGGATATCGATGCTGTCTCGGACGGCCAGCAAGTGGTGATTGGCGCGATCATGCAGCACATCGAGCAAGCCGGGGTGCACTCCGGTGATTCAGCATGCTCGCTACCGCCCTACAGCTTACCGGCCGATGTGCAGGACGAGATGCGCGAGGTGGTAAAAACCATGGCGCTCGAGCTGGGCGTGGTGGGCCTCATGAATGTACAACTAGCCTGGCAAGATAATGAAATCTACGTGATCGAGGTGAACCCGCGTGCCTCGCGAACGGTGCCCTTTGTTTCCAAGGCCATTGGTGTGTCGCTGGCTAAGGTCGCAGCGCGCTGTATGGCAGGGCAAACGCTGGAAGCTCAGGGCTTTACCAAGGAAGTCGTGCCGCATTACTACAGCGTCAAAGAGGCGGTGCTGCCTTTCAACAAATTTCCGGGCATCGACCCGATTCTTGGCCCGGAGATGAAGTCGACCGGTGAGGTGATGGGCATTGGCGATAACTTCGCAACGGCTTTTGCGCGTGCACAGCTCGGTGCTGGTGATCGCGCGCCTTCGTCCGGCCTGTGCCTGCTGAGCGTGCGGGATGTCGATAAGCCCGGCGCGATTTCCGTTGCCAAACGCTTGCTTGCGCTTGGTTTTACGCTGGGTGCGACCAAGGGAACGGCAGCGGCGCTGTCTGCGGCAGGGTTGGATGTTCGTGTCGTCAATAAAGTCGCTGAGGGACGGCCGCATATCGTCGATGCGATCAAGAATGATGAAGCCTCACTCATCATTAATACCACCGAAGGTCGACGCGCGATTATGGATTCCGCGCCTATCCGCGCGAGTGCAGAACAACACAACGTTTTTTACACTACGACGCTGGCCGCTGCAGAGGCAGTGTGCCTGTCGCTTGAGCAAACCGAAGACGACACGGTTCGCCGATTGCAGGACCTGCATGAGAGTATTGCATCATGAATAAAGTGCCGATGACGGTAGTGGGCGAGCGAGCTCTGCGAGAGGAGTTGGAGCGCCTGAAGAAGGTCGATCGTCCGCGAATTACCCAGGCGATTGCCGAGGCTCGGGAGCACGGTGATCTCAAGGAGAACGCCGAGTATCACGCCGCGCGTGAGCAGCAGAGCTTTGCCGAGGGTCGCATCAAAGAGTTGGAGCACAAGCTCTCCCACGCGCAGATCATCGACGTCACCACCATGCCGCACACCGGGCGAGTGATCTTCGGTACCACGGTTGATTTGATCAATGTCGAGGACGACAGCACCGTGCGTTACCGCATTGTCGGAGAGGACGAGGCCGATGTGAAAAAGAATCTCATCTCGGTCAACTCGCCCATCGCTCGAGCATTGATTGGTAAGAGCGAGGGTGACGAGGCGGTGGTTAAAGCCCCCGGCGGTGACATCCACTACGAAATCGATCAGGTTCACCATATTTAACGTTTGTTCTCGCGACCGGTTTTTTTGTAAGTCATTCTCATTTGTTTTAGGGTGCTGCGATCCTAATCGCGCCCCGGGGCGTTCATGTCGACTGACGATTCGTTTATCAACCTTTGGAATGTCACCACTGGCCAGCAGTGTGAGGTGGTGGGATTCGAGGAGGCGCTGCCCGAGGCGTATCGGGTCAGGCTGATGGAGTTTGGCTTTCATCCTGGAGAACAGGTGACTTGCCTGATGACGCCAGGTATGGGCGCGCCGCGGGTTTACCGGGTCAGCAACACCGTCTACTCGTTGGATCGCGATCTTGCCGAACGCGTTCAGGTGCGCCCCGTGCTTGATGGAGGTGCGGTTTGAATCGCGTGTTGCTGGTCGGCAGCCCGAACTCGGGCAAGAGTCTGCTGTTCAATCGCCTGACTGGGCTCAACCAAAAGGTCGCGAATTTCCCCGGTATTACCGTTGAAGTGAACTCGGGGCAGCTGAGCAGTATGCCGGATGTGGAGCTGCAGGATTTCCCCGGGACTTACTCACTGCAACCAATTTCTTCCGAGGAAGTAGTCGCTGTTGAATATTTTCGGCGTGCGCTGACCGACGTCGAGGTGCGTCACGTCCTTTGCGTGATCGACGCCACGCGGCTAGAGAAGAGTCTGTATTTCACGCTGCAAGTCATCCGCGATTGCCAACGACACGGCAAGGCCGTCACAGTGCTGGCGAATATGGCCGACGTGATCGAGAGTAACGGACTCAGCTTCGACGCGTTGGGCCTTGGCGAGGCCCTGGGCGTCCCGGTGCTGCCGGTATCTGCTCGCAGCGGCAGTGGCATTGATGACTTGAGAGACCACCTTCGCGATCGACTGGTCAAGGAGGCTGCCCACTCGGGCTCTTGGGTCGATACGCCCGACACCCTGCTGCGCGGTACTGCCCACCAAATGGCCCGCCAGTATGGGCCCAAGGGTGACGTGCTGATTAGGCAGCAAGCGCGACTCGATCAATTCTTCTTGGGTGGCGTGACAGGCGGATTGGCTTTCTTTGCGATCATGCTGGTGTTCTTCCAGTCGATATTCACCTGGGCCGCCCCGGTTATGGATGCTGTGGAGGGGTTCATCGGTGCGGTCGCAGATATCGTCGTGCCGCTGATTGGTCCTGGGGTGCTCGGAGACTTTACGGCTGATGCGCTGTTTGGCGGTGTGGGTGCCTTTTTGGTGTTTGTGCCGCAGATCTTTGTTCTCACATTCATCATCGGCTTATTGGAGGATTCCGGGTATCTCGCCCGCGCCGCACTGCTATGCCACCGGCCTCTGCGCTTCTTTGGGCTGACGGGGAAGAGTTTTGTGCCACTACTGTCTGGTGTGGCCTGTGCGATTCCGGCGGTTTATGCGGCGCGTGCGGTGGATTCGCCGCGCCAGCGGCTGATGACTTATCTGGCGATTCCGGTCATGCCGTGCTCTGCACGACTGCCTGTTTATGCATTGCTGATTGCCACCTTTATCCCCGACGGCACTGTCTTGGGCGGTTTGCTGGGGTGGCAGGGCCTCGCGATGTTTGCCATTTATTTCTTCGGCATGTTTTCTGCGCTAGCCATTGCGGGCGTGGCCAGTCGTTTTAGTACGGGCGACCGTGACGAGTTGCCTTTTGTGTTGGAATTGCCCCCGTACCGGTTGCCTGGCTGGCGCCCGATCTTGCGTAACGCGATCAACCGCTCACGCCACTTCGTGACCAAAGCCGGCAAAATTATCTTCATTGTCACCGTGGTCGTATGGGTGCTTGGCTACTTCCCCAACTATGGCGCTGACCTGGGTGAATCATGGCTCGGTGCTTTGGGTCGCTGGGTGGAGCCATTGTTCGCGCCGCTCGGTCTCGATTGGCGCTACGGTGTTGCGGTGCTGACTGCGTTCCTCGCCCGTGAGGTTTTTGTAGGGACGTTGGGCACTATCTTCGGTATCGAGGGCGCCGACGAAAATATGGTGCCGTTGGTAGAGCAAATCCAGAGCAGTGGCTTGCCTGTCGCTTCAGGGATCGCTTTGCTGGTGTTTTTTGCGATTGCGCTGCAGTGCGTATCGACCGTTGCATTGCTCGCGCGCGAGTCCAACTCCTGGAAGCTGGCGGGGCGCATGATGGTCGCCTATCTGGCGTTGGCTTGGTGCCTGTCTTTCATCGCCTATCGCCTGGTGCTGATGTTCTAGTCGGCGTCAGTCGTCCGGGCGCTGTTCCTGAAAAAGGCGCATTTCTGTCAGCACGAGTCGGGCCGCCAGTTTGACGAGCACGTCATGGTGGCTGCGCCGCATGTCGTCGATCCCCGTGGCAATCTGCTGCTGTAGCCGCTCCGCCTCATCAACGGTGATGTTGGCGGGCAAATCCACCCGAAAGCTGAATTCGCTGGATTCTGATAACTCGCGATAGACCGATTGCAGCGTTTCTGTTGCGAACGCGATCAGCGAATCGTCAGCGCCTTTGGCTGTGAGCAGGGCGCTCAGCTCTCGCTCAAGGAATGCATAAGCCCTCGACTCGCGGCTTGGGAATTCCAGCACCTCCGCCATATCAGCGCATTCGCAGCAAGTTGGACTTTCGGGGGTCAGGCTGCGCGACCCGACGGAGAATGGTCGCCGTGTGGCCGATCTGTTGGATCAATACGGCACCGGTTTTTTCGCACAGCGCGCTCAGGGTTTCGTCGCGCACAGCGCGATCGCCCACTGCGAGCTTGATCTTGATCAGTTCGTGGTCGTCCAGTGCGCGCTCCAGCTCGGCGACCACAGGGTCGCTGAGACCGTGTCCCGCAACGGTCACGATAGGGTTCAATTGATGCGCCAGCGCGCGGAACTGTTTGAGCTCGGCTTTGCCCGGCATGGTTTGTTGTTTTGCAGTCATGGGTCTTTGTCCTGTGTGATCGGGTTATTCTACGCGTGCCCAATTGATGAGTCCCGATCTGATGTCCAAAAAGCGCCCTTCGAGTAAAGCCTGGCTGAAGGAGCACCGCGACGACGTGTTCGTGCAGCGAGCCATTCGCGATGGTTACCGATCCCGCGCCTGCTACAAGCTGATGGAAATCAATGACCGTGATCGTTTATTGAAGCCCGGTATGACCGTGGTTGATTTGGGCAGCGCCCCCGGCGGTTGGTCCCAGGTTGCCGCTGAACTGGCGGGGCATCGCGGGCGCGTCGTGGCCAGCGATATCTTGCCCATGGATCCGATTGCTGGGGTCGAGTTCGTTCAGGGTGACTTTACCGAAGAGGCAGTATTCGACGCGCTTTTAGCGACGTTGGCAGACGATCCCGTGCAGTTAGTCATGTCTGATATGGCGCCCAATATGAGCGGCATGACCGCGGTAGATCAGCCTCGTGCGATGTATCTCGCGGAACTGGCGCTCGATCTCGCGGTCCGACTGCTGGCACCCGGCGGTGGATTTGTGACCAAAATCTTTCAGGGCGAGGGTGTGGAACCTTGGCTCGCTGACACTCGCCAATATTTCAGCCGCGTCGTGACGCGCAAACCGGAAGCTTCAAGGCCGAGATCCCGCGAGGTCTACATCGTCGCCACGGGCTTTAAGGGATCGTGAAGTCGGTTTGGTGCAGTTGTCGCATTCATTTACCCTGCTGGGGTTGAAATAGCGTGGGGTCGGGCGCACGTTGACATTGTGAGATATGTGACACGTTGCACCGCTCTTCACAGCCTGATCGCGCTATACTGGTTGACCGGCTTGCGGTTTTATGCCGCCCAAGAGGACTAGATTTTGAACAATATGGCAAAGAATTTATTGCTTTGGTTGGTGATCGCGGCAGTGTTGCTGTCCGTCTTCAACAACTTCAGCATGCAGGGCAACACCCAACAGGTGGGTTATTCGGAGTTCATCCAGGAAGTCCAGAATGACCGGCTGCGCAAGGTTGTTGTCGATGGTTTGACCATCAACGCGGAGCGTGTGGATGGCAGCCGTTTCGAGACGATCCGCCCCATGGTGGAAGACCCGAAACTGATGGATGACCTGCTGGCGCATAACGTGGTTGTTGAGGGTCGCAAGCCTGAGCAGCAAAGTGTTTGGACGCAGCTACTGGTTGCCAGCTTCCCGATCCTGATCATTATCGCCGTGTTTATGTTCTTCATGCGTCAGATGCAGGGTGGCGGCGGTGGTCGTGGTGGCCCGATGAGCTTTGGCAAGAGCAAGGCCAAGCTGTTGGGTGAGGACCAGATCACCACCACGTTTGCAGACGTCGCGGGTGTCGAAGAAGCCAAGGAAGATGTTCAGGAGCTGGTGGAGTTCCTGCGCGACCCAAGCCGATTCCAGAAGCTGGGCGGTCGTATTCCACGCGGTGTGCTGATGGTCGGTCAACCGGGCACGGGTAAAACGCTGCTTGCCAAGGCGATCGCCGGCGAAGCCAAAGTGCCGTTCTTCTCTATCTCGGGTTCTGACTTCGTCGAGATGTTCGTGGGTGTGGGTGCCTCTCGCGTGCGAGATATGTTCGAGCAGGCCAAAAAGCAGTCGCCCTGCATCATCTTTATCGATGAGATCGATGCGGTGGGTCGTCACCGTGGTGCGGGTCTCGGCGGTGGCCACGATGAGCGCGAGCAGACGCTGAACCAGTTGTTGGTTGAGATGGACGGCTTTGAGATGAACGATGGCGTGATCGTGATCGCTGCCACCAACCGTCCCGACGTGCTCGATCCGGCGCTGTTGCGTCCCGGTCGTTTTGACCGCCAAGTGGTGGTGGGATTGCCGGATATTCGCGGTCGTGAGCAAATTCTCAAGGTACATATGCGCAAAGTGCCGCTGGCTGAAGACGTCGATCCGTCGAAAATCGCCCGCGGTACACCTGGTTTCTCTGGTGCCGATCTCGCCAACCTCGTGAATGAGGCTGCGCTCTTTGCCGCCCGAGCGGGTGTGCGCATGGTTGGCATGACCCAGTTCGAGCTGGCAAAAGACAAGATCATGATGGGCGCAGAGCGTCGATCCATGGTGATGTCTGAAGATGAAAAGCGAAATACCGCCTACCACGAAGCTGGTCACGCCATTGTCGGGCGACTGATGCCTGAGCATGACCCGGTGTACAAGGTGTCGATCATCCCGCGTGGCCGGGCCTTGGGTGTGACGATGTTCCTGCCTGAAGAGGATCGTTACAGCCATAGCCGTCGCCACATTATCAGCCAGATCACCAGCTTGTTCGGTGGCCGGGTGGCAGAGGAAATGACGCTGGGTCCTGACGGCATCACGACGGGTGCCTCTAATGACATCCAGCGAGCCACTGAGATGGCGCGCAACATGGTGACCAAGTGGGGTCTTTCGAGTATGGGACCTTTGATGTACGACGAGGGCGGTGAAGAAGTGTTCCTGGGTCGTTCGGCGGGTCAGCCTTCGAAAGCGATGTCTGACGAGACTGCCCGTGCGATCGATAAGGAAGTCCGCAAGATTATCGATGACTGCTACGCCACGGCGACACGGATACTGGAAGAGAATCGCGACAAACTCGATCTCATGTCGGATGCATTGATGAAGTACGAGACCATCGATGCCGATCAGATCTCGACCATCATGGAGGGCAAGCCGCCTGCACCGCCCGCCGACTGGACGGGCAAGGATGGTGGGAAGCCCACGGGCGGCAGCCCCGCGGGTGATGCCGACGACAGCAAGGTTGGCCCTATAGGGGACCCTGCTTCAGAACACTGATCTTGGGTCAGTGATCGCTCAATACCCAACGCTCTCCGCTGGAGGGCGTTCTCTTGACTTAAGCACCCCGCGAATCATGGGGGTGCTTAACGTTACCCCTGATTCTTTCTCCGACGGCGGACAGTTGTTCAGTGACGGGCAGCTGCAGCTCGATGCGTTGTGTCGTCGCGCGGAAGCCATGTTGGCGTCAGGTGCAGACTTGCTGGATATCGGCGGTGAATCCACCCGACCCGGCGCAGCGGTGGTCTCTGAGGCCGAGGAACTCGACCGGGTGTTGCCTGCGGTAGAGGCTATCGCGTCGCGTTTTGACACGATGATCTCCCTCGACACCAGTACTCCCGCCGTGATGCGCGACGGCGCGGCGCGGGGGGCCAGTCTCATCAACGACGTGCGTGCATTACGTCGCCCCGGCGCGCTCGAAGCCGCAGCGGAGACCGGTTTACCCGTGTGTCTGATGCATATGCAGGGTGAGCCCGACACTATGCAGCAGGCGCCTCGCTATGACTCGGTGGTGGAGGAGGTGGCGGCGTTTTTAACGGCGCGTGCCGAGGTTTGCATGGCTGCCGGTATTCCTGAGCAGGCGATTCTCCTCGATCCCGGATTCGGTTTTGGCAAGACAGTCGAACACAACTTCGCGCTGTTGGCTGGTCTGCCAGCGCTTGCCGGTTTGGGGTACCCGCTGCTGGCTGGTTTGTCGCGCAAGTCCATGATTGCCAAAGTCATCGCGGAGCCGGCGCTTGATCGATTGCCCGCAAGTGTGACATTGGCCGTCTTGGCCGCCGAAAGAGGGGCGCGTATCCTGCGGGTCCATGACGTCGCGGCCACTCGCGACGGTCTGGCAATGTTGATGGCAATGGAGACTTACGGCCAGTGAGTAAGCAGTTTTTTGGTACCGACGGCATTCGCGGTCGTGTGGGCGACCGCCCCATCACTCCGGATTTCATTCTGCAGCTCGGCTGGGCGGCCGGTAAAGTCTTCGCCGAGCGCTGGGGCGCGCGACCGACTGTAGTCATTGGCAAAGACACGCGAGTCTCGGGTTATTTGTTCGAATCGGCTTTGGAAGCAGGTTTGGTTGCCGCTGGCGCTGACGTCAAATTGCTGGGCCCGATGCCGACCCCGGCGGTGGCGCTGATGACCCGGACGCAAAACGCGGCGGCGGGCATTGTGATCAGCGCCTCTCACAATCCCTATTACGATAACGGCATCAAATTTTTCTGTGATCAGGGCGCGAAGCTGCCCGACGAGGTGGAGCTCGCCATCGAGGCGGAACTCGCCAAGCCGCTAGCTACCGTCGATTCTTCCGCGCTGGGCAAGGCGACCCGCGTGGTCGATGCCGCGGGGCGCTACATCGAATTCTGTAAAGCGACGATGCCGGACGACTTGAGTCTTCGCGGCCTCAAGCTGGTTGTCGATTGCGCCAATGGCGCGACTTACCACATCGCCCCGTCTGTTTTTCGCGAGTTGGGCGCCGACGTTACGGTGATCGGTGCCACACCTGATGGGTACAACATCAACGAGGGCGTGGGTTCGACGGCACCGGCTGCGCTTCAATCGGCGGTCGTGGAGTCGGGCGCTGATTTGGGTATTGCCTTCGATGGTGATGGCGACCGGGTGCTGTTTGTAGACGCCGATGGCAGCGCGGTGGACGGCGATGAGCTGTTGTTCGTCATTACGATGCATCGTCTGGCCACCGGTCGATCGGACGCGGGGGTTGTGGGTACCCTGATGTCCAACATGGGTCTGGAACTGGCACTGGCCGAGCAGGGGCTGCGGTTCAGGCGCGCCAAAGTGGGCGACCGCTACGTAAAAGAGATGATGAATGCCGAAGGCTGGCGTCTCGGTGGTGAGTCATCCGGACACATTATCTGTAGTGATTTGGCCACCACGGGAGACGGCATTGTTGCGGCTTTGCAGGTGCTGGCGGCGATTGCCTATGCGGGGCAGCCTCTGGCGGTGCTGCGCGCGGGTATGACCAAGCTGCCGCAGGTGTTGATTAATGTGCCCGTACAGGGAAAGTTGGATATCCAGTCACATCCGGACATACAGCGGGTTCAGGATGACGTC
>JAZBOZ010000125.1:0-16524 GCA_036351405.1 Halieaceae bacterium | reverse complement strand
TGGGCATGACATGGTTGATCACTATTCCGGGGTCAGCATTGTTGGCAGCCACCTGCTATCTGCTGCTGCAGTGGACGTTGGGCAGCCTCACGTCTGGAGTCTCTACATGAGAAACATTTTTCGCGTTTTCGTTAACCGTTTTATCCCAAAGCCACCAGACTTTTTTGCGCTGTTAGCCGAGCAAAGCGAGATGGCCACCGTCACAGTTCGCAACCTCAATGACTATATGCGGGATCCGACCGATGAGCTCGAAGACCGGCTTACCGAAGACGAGCACCAAGCGGATACGATTAAAGCGCGCAACCTCTACCGGTTGAATCGGGCGTTTTCCACGCCCATCGATCGCGAAGATATCTACCGGTCGATTGAAGCACTCGACAGACTGGTGACTCATTGCAAGAGCACGATCAACGAGCTGCTGGATCTCGGGATTAAACCTGACCAGCACATGATTGCCATGACCGACGAGTTGCTCAACGGCGTCGTGGCGCTGGAGCGGGGTTATCGATTGCTGTCCCGTCAGCCTGAGAGCAGTGAGGAGGAGGCCAACACGGCACGGCACGCACACCGTCGTATCGAGCGCCTATACCGGCACAGCCTGCGCGACCTTTTTCAGGGAGAAGTGACTACCCAAATGCTCATCAAGCGCGAGCTTTACCACCACCTGATGGATGGCTCGCGACGATTACACGCCGCAGCCAACGTCCTACAGGACATCATGGTCAAGCTGGTCTAGGCGCAACCTCTGTACAGCACGGCTTAAGACCTACTGACCACTGTGGCTCGCAAGGCAGCGCGGAAGCGCAGGCAGACTTATTGCCCAGTCCACTTCGGTGCCCGCTTCTCCAGAAATGCGAGGACGGCATTCTTGGCATCATCGCTATCAATACAAAGGCTCTGCAGGGCGGCCTCTTCGCTGATGCTTTCAGCCAGGGTGTGGGATTCAGCGAATGCAATTGCCTCTTTGGTATAGCGCATCGCCAAGGGCGCCTTACCCGCCAGTTCCTGGGCAAAGGCCATAGCGTGTTCGGCAAAACCCTCAGCGGGCATCACGCGATTAGCCAAGCCCCACGCGACCGCTTTCTCTGCAGGCAGTTTTTCGCCAAAAGCCATGAGCTCAAAGGCTCGCTTGCTGCCGACCAGATTAGGCAGCAACCAAGTCGCGCCACCATCTGGCACCAAGCCAATGGCACCAAAAGGCTGATACAGAAAGCTACCCTCTGCCATAACGACAAGATCACAAGCCATCGCGTACGAGTAGGAAATACCGGCGCAGGCACCATGCACTGCGGCAATCCAGGGTTTGCGCGCGTGGCGAATCGCCAATACGCCGGGCTTGTACTCGTAGTTGAGCTGGTCTTCGACGGCTTGACCGCCCCCCATGCCGCCGTTGTTTTCAGAGAGGTCAGCGCCCGCGCCAAACGCCCTGCCCTCGCCACTTAACAGAACCACCCAGACATCGTCATCGGCATTGAGCTCTCGGGATGCAAGAACGAACTCCTGCCGAAGCTGCGTGTTGAACGTGTTTAACTTCTCAGGTCGATTAAACGACAGTCTAGCCACGCGACCGTCGCGCTCGATTTTCAGGGTTTCATAGTCGGACATGGGGACCTCAAACTTTGGTTATTAATCAGCCTGCACCACTGCGCCGGATGCGAGCATGGCATCGATCTCGGCTTCCGCCATGCCTACCGCTTGCAGCACAGCCCGCGTATCGGCACCTAGCTGGCGCGGCCCGTGCTCGACAGAAGAAGGTGTTCGCGAAAAGCGCGGGGCAGGCGCAGGCTGTTTGATGCCGTCGACCTCGATATATACATTCCGTGCGGTGTTAGGCGGATACTCGGTCGCTTCGGACATCGTGAGCACCGGTGCAAAGCAGACGTCACTGCCCTCCATAAGCTGACACCATTCATCTCGCGTGCGCATGCGGAATATCTCAGACAGCGCGGCTTTCATACGGGGCCACTGTGAGGGATCCATATAGGGCTGGAAGGCCTCCGGGTCGACACCGGTTTTCTCGAGTAACAAGGCATAGAACTGGGGTTCGATGGAGCCAATCGCCACATAACGGCCATCGGCACACTCGTAGGTGTCGTAGAAGTGTGCTGCACCGTCGAGCAGATTGGCTTCACGCTGCTGCTCGTTCCACAGTCCCTGTTGCTGCATCCCCTGCATCATCCACATGAGCTGTGCGGCGCCATCGACCATAGCGACGTCTACCACCTGCCCCTGCCCTGACTGACTGGCCTCCAGCAACGCCGCAAGTACGCCATTAGCCAACAACATGCCACCACCGCCCATATCGCCAATCAGATTGAGCGGCACGACGGGGCGTTCTCCACGCCGGCCAATGGCATGCAACGCACCCGTGATCGCGATGTAATTCAGATCATGCCCAGCAGCCTGAGCCAGCGGACCTGTTTGCCCCCAACCCGTCATGCGTGCAAAAACGAGCTTGGGGTTACGCTCAAGGCATATCTCGGGACCAATGCCCAGCTTCTCGCAAACGCCAGGCCGGTAAGGGTCAATCAACACATCGGCGTTTTCGATCAACGTCAACAACGCTTCTCGGCCCGCCTCTGATTTCAGATTCAGCACCACGGATTTCTTACCCCGGGCACTCACCGGCTCAGAAACCGCTGGCTCCACTGCTCCGGGGCGATCAATGCGCAGCACCTCTGCGCCCATATCAGCCAACAGCATCGAACCCATCGGTGCAGGCCCAAGCCCCGCTAACTCAATTACCGTATATCCGTTGAGCGGCCCCATTATTCCCTCACTCAGAAATTGCGCGTGTTGAAAGGCTTGTAATCGTCGCTCAGCACTTTGCGCCCAATAATCAGCTTCATGATCTCGGAGCTGCCGGCGTAGATGGTGGCGATTTTCGCATCGGCGCACTGGCGGCTGATGGGGTACTCATCCATGAAGCCTGCACCGCCGTGCAACTGCAGCCCCTCGTCGGCTACACGCTGTTGCAATTCAGAGGTCTTGAGCTTGGCCGCCGCCGCGTCCTCGGGGCTCAGCTTGCCCTCGTTAAAGGCAAGTGCACACTGATCGACAAAGACTTGCATGATATCGAGCTCGGCACGTAATTCTGCCATCTTGAACTGCGTGTTTTGCATCTGCGCCAGTTTCTTGCCGAATACCTCGCGTTCTTTGACGAACTCTGCGGTGAGATCCCAGGACAACTGTGCAGATGCGAGATAACCCATCGCACCGAGCAGTCGCTCCTCCGCAAGACCTTCCATCAAATAGTAAAAACCATGGTGTGGCTCACCGAGCACGTTCTCTTTAGGCACCTTCAAATCATTAAAGAAAAGCTCGGCGGTGTCCTGCGCCTTCAAACCCAACTTCTTGAGATTGCGGCCGCGGGCAAAGCCTTCCCACTGGGATTCCACCAGGAACAGCGTCACCGCGTGAGGATTGTTGTCAGGGTCAGTCTTTGCCGCGACGATCACCAAGTCCGCATTGATGCCGTTGGAGATATAGGTTTTCTGCCCATTGAGTACCCAGTGGTCATCCTTCTCAACCGCAGTACTGCGCATACCCGCCAGGTTACTCCCCGCATCGGGTTCGGTCATGGCAATCGCCAAAATCGTATCGCCACTCACGCAACCCGGCATGTAGCGATCAATCTGCTCTTTGTTGCCAAAACGGGTGATGTAAGGGCCGACGATGCGGCTGTGCAATGAACCGAACCAGTCGCCGGCACGGGCATAGGCGAGCTCCTCAGTGATGATCTGTTCCCAGCGGATATCGTAATCGCCCATGCCGCCGTACTGTTCCTCGGGCCAGACCATCAAAAAACCCTGCTCTCCGGCTTTTTTGAAGATCTCCCGATCAACGATACCCTGCTCGCGGAAGCGTTCCATATGGGGCACCACTTCCTCAGCGAGAAAGCGGCGGTACGCCTCGCGAAACATGGTTTGCTCTTCCGTGAAATGTCGCTCCAGCACGGCCTAACCCTCTTGTTATGTCATGGTGGGGCTCAGTATCGGGAGCGGTCCGCGAGGGAACAATGATCCGTGACAACAGCATTATTGACGTAAAATCACACGCCCCACTGACAACAGGCTGATCCTTGAGCACACCCTCGATACATATCGACTTTCTCCGCGGACTGACCCGGCACACAGTAGCGCTGGGGTTGGAATTGCCCGCTTTGCTCACCCGGCACCGAATACCTGCGCGACTGCTGGCAGAGGACGAAGCCCGCATATCGCTGCCACAGTTCGCTGATCTGGCGGTGACGCTCATTCGCGAGTCTGGCGATGAGTCTCTCGGGCACATGCCCGGAGGCATACCGCTGGGGAGTTGGCAAATGATGGGACATGCCACGATCACCGCATCAACCGTGGCGGAGTGTTTGGAGCGGCACCTGGCCTTTTATCAGCTCATCAATCCTGCAATATCCAGCGGCATCAAAAGCGAGGGCAAATGGGTGTCGGTAGAGCTCGACTGGGAGGAACGCCATGACGCGTTTTTCTCGGAGAGCTGGTTCTTTACGCTGCATCGATATCTATCCTGGTTTGCCGGGCAGCGGTTACCGATTCATCAAGTCGCCCTCCCCGGTCGCATGACCGGACCTGCCGAGAACGCCGCAAAATTGTTCCCGGGTGCGGTGGTGCACACGGTGCAGGACACCGCAGCGCTCACGATGCCAGCATCGATCCTCGAGCTGCCTGGCCAAAGGTCACCCGAACAACTGCGCCGCTTTATGCGGCACCCGATTCTCACTATGCTGACTGAACGTCAAAGCGATGGCTGGAGCGCTAAAGTACGGGGTGTGCTCCGCGGTCACCTCGACGCGATGCCAGAACTCACTGAAGTAGCCGCCCTACTCGACGTTCACCCACAGACCCTGCGTCGACGTTTGGCGAGCGAGGGAACTTCTTTCACCGAGCTCAAAGTCTCCATTCGACGAGACATCGCACTACACTATCTAGGCAAACCCGGACACAGCATCGAGCAGATCGCCTACCGCGCAGGTTTCTCTGAAGCCAGCGCTTTCACCCGCGCTTTCAAAAGCTGGACTGGCGTTACACCTTACGCGTACCGGAAAGGACTGAGCTGAGGCACGACGGATGCAATCAACCCGACAACTTGCCGATCTCATCAACGCTCTGCTGCGTTGGAGTGGCCTGTTGCTGATTGTCTGGTTGGTGTTGATCATAGGGATCCTCACCCCTGCGCTGAATGTTGCTGTTCCCTTTCTGGCAGAACGTCAAACCGGCAAACCATTGCAACTCGGTGTACTGCTGATCAATCCGATTACGTTCGCTCTGACGGCTGAATCGATAACGCTGGCGGAGCCTGACGGAAGGCCACGGATATCCATCGAAGCACTGATGATCGAACCGAGGGTCATCGATTCGCTCAAGAATCAGCGCTTGATCATCGACAGCGTTGAGCTGTTGGCACTGCGGGCGCAGCCAGCCGACCACCAAAACAGCGCGCTCGAATGGGAACGCTTGTCACTTGATGACATCCAGATCGACCCAACCAACCGGCGCCTATCATTCCGCGACATCAGTGTGGCGTCGCCGATGCTCGCTACAGATTTCATCGACAGTCGCAGCACCATCAACACGCTGTGGGACGACCTCACCCAAAAAAACGAGAAGCCCTCTACTGCCGAGTCAGAATCAGCAGCTTGGTCGTTCACTATTAAGCAACTGAATCTCGTTGACGGCGAACTGTCCCTGAACACGGATTTGCTGTCACCTGAGATGTTCCGCGTTGCACCGTTCATGCTGCAGATCAATGATCTGGCCTGGCCTGCAGGCGAACCGACGAGCGTCATAGCAAAGGCTGAGCTTGGTAGCGTCAGTCAACTCAATCTGCAAGCGAAGCTCTGGCTCGACAGTGGCATCGGCGAGTCATCGATTCAGCTGGCCGGGCTCCCGATCAGCTGGTTCGAACCCGTGCTGATCGATCAGGCCGGAGTCACCGTCAGCGATGGCTTGCTCAAACTCGACAGCAACATCGGTTGGCGCGAGTTTCTGCCGGAAACGGCGAAAGCCGATGTTCAGCTACGCCAACTGGCCGTGGGCAGACCCGGTGATGAAGCCCCGATGCTTGCCAGCCGCAATATTCAGATCGCAGCATTAACGCTTGACGCGAACCAACAGCTGCTGGAGATCGGCCGTGTGGACGTGGATGGCCTGAATGGGCGAGTACACATTTTTGAAGACGGCAGCATCAACCTGCTGCAACTCACCGGGGTAGCCCGAGAAGTCGAGGAAGACAGCACGCTTTACGCCCAGGAAATCGCTGAAGCCGAGGGCCAGACGGACGTTCAACCGTGGTCGATTCGCGTGCTCGAAACCTCGTTTTCAGACAGCGTGATTGACTTCAGAGATGACACGCTGCCGATCGACTTCACTGCGCACGTGGAGGACCTGGAGGGCGAACTCTCGGGTTTTGATACTCGCACTGATAGCGAGGCGACCTTCTCAGCCACCGGCAATATCAATGGCTACTCGCCCGTAGACATTGAGGGAAGCATTGGCCACTTTTCGGATATCAAGCAGGGGGGACTACGCTTCAAGACTCGCGGTGTCGATCTTGGCCGCCTGACACCCTACACAGCAACCTATGCCAGCTACCCCATTGAGCGGGGCGTCCTCGCTCTGGATCTGGATTACACCGTCGTCAACGGATTTGTAAAAGGCAATAACCATGTCCGCATTGATCAGCTGGCGTTGGGAGAGCGACAGGAGAGCGAGCAGTCGATCATTGATTTACCGCTGCAAACCGCGGTGGCTTTGCTGTCAGATGCAGCGGGTGTCATCGATTTATCGCTACCGGTTGAGGGTCCGTTGGATGACCCCGAATTCGATATCTGGGCCGCCGCCGGGAAAGCCTTCTTCAATCTAGCCTCAAATCTGATTGCTGCACCGTTTAAGTTTCTGGCGTCGCTCGTGGGCGATGACGACGTCCCCGAACGCTTGGCCTTCAACCCGGGCAGCACCGCTCTGGCTCCCGAGGTCGAGTCTGCGCTATCAACGCTGTCCGCAGCACTGACTCAGCGGCCAGGCGTTGCACTTCGCCTGACGCCGCATATCGACGCCATCGCAGATACTCAGGCGTTGCGTCGCCGAGCCTTCAAGGAACAACTTCTGGCGGCCGGCGCCTCGGAGACCGATATTGCCGAGCGCACGGTGCTCTGGCAGCAACTCATCGAACGTCTTGCCGCTGAAGCAGGGCTCGATCCAGCGCAGCCGCATGCTGAGTTGCGCAAGTCTTTGATCGACGCCGTAGAAGTCTCACCTGACATTCTCGATGCGCTGGCGACCAAACGGGCAAGCGAAGTGAAACGTTATTTGGTGGAAATTGAAGGAATGGACCCACAGCGCGCCGCCATTGCCGCCACCAACGAAAACGCCGACGAACATTTCGCCGGCGTTTCGATGGAAGTGCGAGTGCGATAGCGACTCACGTCGCAGATGCCAGCTCGGGTCAGTCGGCGCTGGCGGGATCCAGCACTTCGCGAAGCTCTCGCTTCAGGAATTTACCGTTGGCGTTACGCGGCAGCGGCTCAGCGAGGAACCACAGATAGCGAGGAATTTTGAACGCCGCCAGCTTGGTAGATAGGTGTTCCCGCAGTCCGGCGGCATCAAGCATCGCGCCGTCCTTGAGGTGTACCGCCGCACCGACCTCTTCTCCCAAACGTTCATCGGGCACTGCAAAGGCCACGCATTCGAGTACGGCGGGATGATCGAAGATTGCGTTCTCCACCTCGGCGCCATAAACGTTTTCTCCACCCCGGAGAATCATGTCCTTCGCCCGATCAACCAGGAAGATAAATCCATAGTCGTCGAAGTAGCCGATATCCCCCGTGTGTAGCCAGCCGTCGACAATGGTCTCAGCGGTGGCCTCGGGCCGATTGAGATAACCTTTGATCACCGGTGTGCCACGCACACAGATCTCGCCGATTTCCCCCGCTGGCAGTGGTTTACCATCGGCATCAATCGTGCGCCCTTCAAGCGTTGGTACCAGCGGACCACAGGACTCGGGGCGCGCCAAAAAGATATCACCCGCAATGTAAGTAATGATGCCGCTCACTTCTGTCATGCCGTAGCCTTGGGTGGGCTTCGCACGTTTGGTTTGCGAGGCAACTTTACCGGTGAGATCGGGCTGCATTGCCGCACCGCCACCACCCATCGCAGTAAGGCTCGACGTGTCGTAGTCAGCGAAATCCGGGTGTGCCAGCAGTTCGCGAGTCATCATCGGCACTGCACTGAGAGTGGTCAGCTTCTCCTGCTCGATGAGCTTGAGGGCCTCGACAGGGTCCCACTTGTACATCAGCACATACTTGGCACCAGCCAGCGAACCCGCCTGCAGCACACAGTTATTGGCTGTCACGTGGAACAGGGGCGTAGCAATCAGCGCCGCAGGAACCGGGGGTGATACCGCTTCGGTCACATCTACACCACGCACCATCGCCTGAGTAGTGGCATAAATACGACCCATGGCAGCCACATTCATGATGTTAGCAACACAACTGCGGTGGGTGAGCTGGGCACCTTTGGGGCGCCCCGTCGTGCCCGACGTGTAGAAGATACAGGCCTCGCTGTCGGGATCGATCTCCAGCATGGGCATGTCGGCATCGGCTGCGACGGTTGCTGCCCAGGGCGTAGCCGCGACGGGACTGTTGTCCTCCCGCACCGAGATCACCTTGATATCAGGAAAATCGCCTTGAATCTCTGCGAAGGTTGCGAGCCGCCGATCGTCGGCAATCAGCATTTTCGGCTTTGAATCATTCAGTGCGTAAGCCATCTCATCGGCCACCCACCACGCATTCATACCGACAACGACAGCACCGATACTGTTGATTGCCCAGTGTGCCAGCATCCACTCAGGGTAGTTGCGCATGGAGATGGCGATCCGGTCTCCGGGACCAATGCCCTGCTCTACCAGCCAAGCTGCAAAAGCGGCGATGTCACGGGCTGCCTCCGCGTAGGTCCAACGCTCGTCTGCGTAGACCAAGTAATCATTGTCACCATTACCCGCTGCCAGTAACCAGATGTCGCGCATACTGCCGGGGGCGTTCTTGTAGGCCAGCAGCGGAATGCCATCGCGCTCGACAGTTTCTAATTCGAGCAAACTACCGGGTGCCAGTGTCAGTTCTCGGGCTTTTTGATACTTCTCGATGAGATCAGTCATGTGTTTGGGGGTCCTGCCAGTGTATGGCTCACAGGGTCTCCGTCTCCACAGCCCTCGGTGGGCGTGGAACCGACTGTGTGCCTTCGTTTTTTTTAGGGATTTGCTCGCCAACGGCCGGGACAGACTAAATTCTCCTAGCGCCGGGGGCAACCTACTGATGACGGTTATCGCACACCCGGACTGACGTCGGGCCCGCGGTGCGTTACATTCCCGTCCTCAAGACAGAAAGATAATGGACTCTACACCCCGATATGAGCACCCAATCCCTTGATACAGCGCGCCTCGATCCTTGGCTGCGCGAGCACGTGCCCGCCTTTTCAGGTGATCTGATCGCTGAGAAATTTGCCGGAGGCCAATCCAATCCGACCTTCAAACTCACCGCCGGCGATCGCCAATATGTCCTGCGACGCAAACCACCGGGTGAACTCCTCGCCTCTGCGCATGCTGTAGATCGAGAGTTCCGTGTGATCTCGGCGCTGCGCGATACCGACGTACCCGTACCCGACGCCATTGCGCTTTGCGAGGACGAGAGCGTTATCGGTTCGATGTTTTACGTCATGGAGTATTTGGACGGTCGCGTATTTTGGGATCCCGCTCTTCCCGAACTGGACCGTGCGGATCGCGGGGCAGTGTTTGATGAGATGAACCGGGTACTTGCCGCACTGCATTCGGTCGATGTCGAGGCAGTGGGTCTCAGCGATTACGGCAAGCCCGGCAGCTACTTTGAACGGCAGGTGAGTCGTTGGACCAAACAGTACCGAGCCTCGGAGACTGAATCAGTAGAAGCCATGGAGGCATTGATCTCATGGCTACCCGCCAACATGCCAAAAGACGATGGACTGGTGTCACTGGTTCACGGCGACTATCGCCTGGACAACGTCATGTTTCATCCAACAGAGCCGCGCATCATCGCCGTACTCGACTGGGAGTTATCAACGCTGGGACACCCACTTGCTGACCTCGCCTATCAAGTTATGGCCTGGCAATTCCCACGTGAAGGCGGCGTAATGGGTTTAATGGGTATCGACCGTGAGTCGCTGGGGATCCCGAGTGACCAGCAATATGTCGATCAGTACTGCGAGCGCACCGGACGCAGCGGCATCCCGGATTGGAACTTCTACATGGCTTTTTGCTTTTTCCGGATCGCGGCGATCCTGCAGGGGGTCAAGAAACGCGCCTTACAAGGCAATGCGTCAAGTGCAGAGGCCGCGACTCGTGGTGACCAAGTCGGCCCGCTCGCCGCGATGGGGCTGGCTTACACACAGTAAGGATACACACGGGCCATTCGCCCTCGGGGCGGTGGCCTCTGGCAAACACGCCAAAGACCATCACCGCATTAACGATTAAGCATCCGCCGTACGGCGATCCGCCCCTCGACGCTGAGGAGAAGCTGCTTTTGGCGTAGCAGTTTTGCGCCGGCTCGCTCCCGCCGATGTTTTTAACTTTGCCTTCGCTTTGGTCGGGCTCTTACCCTTGCTCGCAACCGCTGTACCTCGGGCAGACCGTTCTCGACTCAGCAGTGAAGCTTCTCGCTCACGCGCCTCTGTCAGCTGCTTGAGTTGTTCTGCGGTCGGTGGCGGCCGGCGCCGTGAACTACGGGGCCGCCGGTATTTGCGCGGGTCAGGCCGCAGATCTCCGTATTCAAAGCGATAAAGAATTTCGTCCAACGTACGAGAAATTTGGGTGCAACGACGAATCGCCGCCACCTTGCCATAGGTCGCTCGCTCACCCTCCTGCACCAACCTTGCCAGCTCATCCTCGGTGAGGTGGGACAGCAAGCGCAGCGGATTCGCCATGCGTAAACTCGGCAGGATATTGATATCCCCCGTGTATTCCTGGTCCAGCAAGGAATGAATACCGTGCAACATCATATTGAACCGGGGCCAGTTGTCGCCCTGGCGTTGGGCGATACCACGATAGAAGTTGAGTACTTCGCGGCCGACGCCAGCCCCCAAGGTTCCCACCGCCTTGGATAGCGCACCCCGATCTTCGTCCTTGCCGAGGAAGGCGGTCGCAATGGGGTTCACCATACTGACGATGTAGTGATTCGTACTGAACAGACGTGACAAGCGCTTGGCGGGTAGATCATCAGCAACCGATCCATCCACCCAGCGACGTCCCGGCAAGTAGGGCTGCGGGTCGCCATGTACATTTTTTGCCATCAACATGACAGGCGGAAAGACGCCCGGCACGGCACACGAAGCCATCACAGCGGAGCGGATAAAGACGTTCGGTGAGGTGACGGTGTTCAACAATCGAGATCGCTGGTGCGGCTCAGCAGGTGCCACAGTAATACTGACCTGACGACCGGTCTTTGCGTAAGCCTCCTCAAACGTCATATCCGGAATCAGGCGATTCACGATCTGCTCTACGTCGTCAATGGTGAGTTGTGGCCCCGCACCCAGCAATAGGCGCCGCATCAGGCCGGCATCGCGCCGCGCCTCGTGGTGAATACGTGCAGGATCACGGAACTCCACCAACTCTGGATCGGTATGACACGCCAGCACGCCGGCAACAATCGAGCCCGCACTCGAACCAGAAATGACGCGGGGCATCAGCCCTTGCTCAAGCAATACGTTGACCACGCCGAGGTGCAAGAAACCCAGCACCCCGCCGCCGCTGAGCATCAGGCCAGATCGGCCAAAACAGACGTTGCAGCGGTAGAGGAAGTCGAGCTTTTGTTGCACCGGCACCACGTCATCTGGCAACTCGGCAATCAATCGCAACGACTGATCGATCTGGTCGATGTAGTCCTCGATCAGTCGCTTGGTACCCGTCTTGGCTTTGCGATAGAGAACGCTTTTCCCCATACCGCCCATGTTGCCGTGAATGCCTTCATTGAGCGCAAACAGCAGCCCCTGCCAGTCCTCGCGGGCGCGTAAATTACGGAGGCGGTCGAGTCGCAGTCGAATCTGGGCGTAGTCGTAAAGCTCGGTGTGCTCTACGCCGCGCCACTCGGCCATACCCGAGAGCTCGTCATGTTCAGCTGCATGGCGCAGCCACTCGTCATAGCTCTCGGCCTGCGCCATCGCTTTTTCGAGCCGCTGCAAACGCCTGCGATTTGCCAAAGCTTATCCCCCACTACTACTTAGCTAATCAGGATAGCCGATATCACCGCGTGGCGCGCGGATTTCAGCCTGCCTTGTCGCTGCTGCGATAGGCCTCCATCAGGTTGCGCTTATACAACTTGCCGTTGTCCATTCGCGGCAATTGCTCGTGAAAATGCAATGCTTTGGGTACCTTGATATGAGACAAACGCTCGCGTAACCACTCGAGCAACTCGAAGGCAGTCTCATCTGTGGCATCAGCCCAGTCCTGCGGCTGCACGACTGCTGTGACAGACTCACCAAACTCCTCGTGAGGCACGCCAAAGACAGCAACGTCCGCAACCTTGTCATGCGTAATGAGCAAATTCTCAATTTCAGCGGGGTAGATGTTGACGCCACCGCTGATGATGGTGAAGTTTTTGCGATCGGTGAGGTAGAGAAAACCCTCCTCATCGAGATACCCGACGTCACCCGTGGTAGCCCAGCCTTTGTCGTTATAGGCCTCGGCCGTCTTACCGGGCTCTTTGTGATATTCGAAGCCTGTTGCGCCGTCATTGGCAAACCACACCAAACCCACTTCTCCGGGCGGCAGCTCGTTGCCGTCGTCGTCAAGGATGTGGGGTTCGCCGAACAATGCCCGACCGACCGAGCCGCGGTGCTTGAGCCAATCCTCGGAGCCGATGAGCGTAAAGCCGACACCCTCGCTCGCCGCATAGTATTCGTAAATAACAGGGCCCCACCAGTCGATCATCTGCTCCTTGACCTCGATAGGACACGGCGCGGCTGCATGAATCGCCGCCTGCATGCTGCTGACGTCGTAGCGCTGTCGGACCTCCTCTGGCAGCTTGAGCATCCGCACAAACATAATGGGCACCCACTGGCTGTGGGTGACGCGATAGGTTTCGATCAGCTTGAGCGCTTCCTCAGCGTCGAACTTATCCATCACGACGGTGGTGCCACCGGTCGCCAGCACCAGCAAGTTATAGTGCAAAGGCGCTGCATGATAGAGCGGTGCCGGTGACAAATAGGTCGTCTCGGGGCTGAAGCCGAAAAAGGCGCCAACTGTCGGCTCCAACGCATGCGGCGCATCAAAATCATCGCTCGCAGGGGGTAGAAAAACCCCCTTGGGTTTGCCGGTAGTACCCGAGGAGTACAGCATGGGGGCACCCATAAACTGATCATCGATGGGCTCCGCCGGCATTTTCTCGACGGCGTCTTCCCAGCTATCAAAGCCATCTTGCAATCCACCGACCACGTAACGATGAGCGACCGCGGGAGCCTCTTGCAACGCCGCGGCGCCGATATCGGCCAATGATTGGCTCACCACGAACAGCTTGGCGCCGCAATTATCGAGAATGTAGGCGGTCTCATGCTGCTTCAGATGAGTACTGATCGGTGTAAAGATTACACCTGCGCGCATGGCCGCAGCCGCAATTTCGAGAAATTCGCGACAGTTAGTCATCATCATGGCGATGTGGTCGCCCTTGTGAATGCCGCAGGTGCGCAGCAATTGCGCACCCCGATTCGCAGCCGCATCGAGCGCGCCGTAACTGACGATCTCCTCGCTGGCCGCCATGATGATGGCAGGCTTGGCCGGGGTTTCCTTAGCTGTCACTGAAATATGGGGCATATCGATTGTTCCATGAACTGTTATCGTTTGCCGTTACTATACAAGCGATGTGGGCACAGATTTCAATATGCCGATAAACGAAATGCATTCGTCATTCAGCCATGAGATACGGCAGCGGATTCGGAACGGGGAATTGACGGGGCCGACCAGTGGGCTTGCGCAGGGTTTCGTCCAGTGCAATCTGGTGGTGCTGCCTAGCGACTATGCCCCCGATTTCCTGGCGTTCTGCCAGCGCAATCCGCAACCTTGTCCGCTGCTCGCCTGTAACCCTGCGCCCGGCGACCCGACCCTGCCCGCACTGGGCGAGGACATCGACGTGCGATCAGACCTACCCCGCTACCGGCGCTGGGTAAACGGCCACCTGAATGCGGAACTCACAACACTCACAGACGAATGGCAGAGTGACTTCGTTGTATTTGCCCTCGGTTGCTCTTTCTCTTTCGAAGAAGCATTGATCGATGCCGGCCTTGAGGTCAGGCATATCACTCAAGGCTGTAACGTGCCCATGTATCGCACCAACATCGCCTGCCAACCCGCCGGACCTTTTATTGGTGAGATGGTGGTGAGCATGAGGCCCATGCGGCCGGCCGATGCGATCCGTGCCATTCAAATTTGCAGCCGCTTCCCTGCCGTGCATGGCGCACCCATCCATTTCGGGGACCCGAGGGCCATCGGTATTCACGACCTCAGCCAGCCCGATTTCGGCGATGCCGTATCCATTGAGCCGGGAGAAGTCCCCGTGTTCTGGGCTTGCGGCGTCACACCACAGGTTGCGCTGGAACACGCCGGCCTGCCACTGGCGTTCACACATAGCCCAGGGCATATGCTGATTACCGACCGGCGCAACGCCGAGATGGCGGCTTTTTGATGCAACGCACACTCACACTCAACTGCGATCTGGGCGAAAGTTTTGGCGCTTGGATAATGGGTAATGACGCGGCAGTGATGCCGCTGATTGATGCCGCCAACATTGCCTGTGGTTTTCACGCAGGGGACGCATCCATCATGCGCGAGACGATTGCACTGGCCGTGCAGCACACAGTCGAAATTGGCGCGCACGTCAGCTACCCCGACCTTCAGGGCTTTGGCCGGCGGTCGATGGCCATTCGCGGCCAGGCTTTGGAAGATCTGATCCACTATCAGCTGTCGGCGCTGGCAGGTCTTGCGCAACTTCAGGGGACTGACGTCACGTACATCAAACCCCATGGCGCACTGTACAACGACATGGCGTCTGATCTCGCATTGATGGAAGACGTGATGCGAGCAGTTGCTGCCTGGCCGCGTCCCATCGACCTGATGACCATGGCCACACCCGAGCGAGATGCAATAGAAGATTTGGCCGCACAATACGGTATCGGACTGCGCTTTGAAGCTTTCGCCGATCGCGCCTACACAGATGAGGGTCTGCTGGTGCCCCGCTCTGAACCCGGGGCGGTTCTCGATGCGACCGCTGCAGCCGAGCAGGCCGCGGCCATCGCTGCAAAACGACTGCTGAGCCAAAACGGTAAGCCGCTGCGGATCGACGCCGATACACTCTGCGTCCACGGGGATTCACCCGATGCACTGTCGACTCTGCGCCTTATTCGTTCGTCTTTGCTGGCGAATTAATACATGCCACACATTGAGCCCGCCGGCGAAACCGCATTTCTGCTCAGTTTCGAGCAGTCACCCAGCCCGGCATTGACAGCACGGCTACTCGCAATCGCAGAGGCTTTACACCGTAGCGCGCCCGGCGCAAGTCTGACTTGCGTACCGGGCTATCAAACCTTGATGGTTCACTTCCAACCGGGACAGATCTCGCGAAGCGACTGTGAACAACTGCTTGCACAACATCTCAACGCAACACCAGTCACCGACAGCCCGGAGCGCGAAACCGTTTCGGTCCCCGTTTACTATGACCCATCGGTTGCGCCCGATCTTGCGTGGCTTGCCGACCGCGCGGGGCTATCGATTGATGAGGTGATCGCACTACACAGCGCCGCGTCCTACCACGCCTACGCCAACGGCTTTGCGCCGGGTTTCTGTTACCTCGGCGAGGTCCCCGAGAGATTGGCTGCGCCACGGTTAGACACACCTCGACGCGCCGTGCCTGCAGGCGCTGTGGGCATTGCTGACCGACAAACAGCGGTCTATCCCTGCGAGTCCCCGGGCGGCTGGCGGATTATTGGTCGCTGCCCTGTCACCCTGTTTGATCAAACCAACACACCACCCAATCGAATCAACATTGGCGATCGTGTCAAATTCGAACCCATCGATCGCGATACCTTTTTTGCACTCGGCGGTGTGCTGTGAGCACGATTGAGATAATTTCCTGCGGCCCCGGTGTCACAGTTCAAGATGCCGGGCGCTTCGGATTTGAAAATATCGGCATTACACCCGGCGGCGCGGTAGACCCCCTCGCGTATCGAACCGGACAACAGTTACTCGGTAATCCGGCGACAGCGGCAGCGTTGGAAATCCCTCTGGGTAATCTCAGTCTCCGCCTCACCGAGAAACGCCGGGTGGTCGTCACGGGCGCCCCGACGCCCATCAGTGTTCTTGGCAGCCCGCGAACGATGAACACAAGCTTTGTGCTTGATGCCGATGCAGTGATGTCCCTTGGCCGTATCGACATCGGGGTGCGCTGCTACATTTCCTTTGAAGGCGGGATTAGCACGCCGCTGGTGCTGGGGAGCCGCA
>JAZBOZ010000124.1:0-2568 GCA_036351405.1 Halieaceae bacterium | reverse complement strand
GGCGTATTGACGGTTGTGGCGATGGTCGCCGCCGTCGCCGGTGCGCTGCTACTTCTGCCCAAGCTCATTCTCATCACTCGACCGCTGGGTACGGAGGCCTGAGATGGAGCAGATCCCTCTTTTTCCACTCAGCTCGGTGTTGGTGCCCTTCGGCCGAATGCCACTGCAGATCTTTGAGCAGCGATACATCGATTTGGTGGCCGATTGCATGCGCAACGACACAGGGTTTGGTGTCGTGTGGTTGCGTAAGGGCGCCGAGGTGTTGGCTGCAGAGACGAGTGTTCCGGTCGTGGGCGATTACGGCACCTATGCCCGGATCGTCGATTGGGACCAACTCCCCAACGGACTGCTGGGCATTACCGTTCAGGGTGAGGCGCGGTTTGATGTCGGGGACACCTGGCGCGCGGATTCGGGCCTGCTGATGGCCGATGTGCAAATGGAAGCCCCGGTCGGTAGCTCGCCGATGCTCGATAGCTGGCAGCCCCTGGTTGAGGTGCTGCGAGGGCTGGAGGCACATCCACACGTGCAGCGCATGAATCTTGAGGTGGATTACGATAACGCGTGGGAAGTGGCCTATACCCTGCTGCAGCTGCTGCCTTTTGAAGAGTCCATTAAGTACGAGCTGCTGGGGATTGAATCCATCGATCCTTTAATCCGCGAACTCGACATTCTGCTCAACCAGATCAGCGGCGAGGCCTGAACGCCGCGTCTGCTTGATGCCTTTCCTCGCGCTTGGCTTTGGACATGCTTGGCTGGACACAGTTGGCTGGACATAGTTGAAGCCTTCCCTGCGGCGTTCTAAGGTGCGGGGTAGTCGATACAGCAATAACAATAAGGATTCGCAATGCACGATATTTTGATCAAGGGCGGGACCGTGGTGGACGGTACTGGCGGTGAACCCCAGTTGGCCGACGTGGCGATATCGGGTGACCGCATTGTTGCTGTCGGTCATGACCTGGGCGAGGCGCGCGAGGTGATCGACGCGACTGGCAAAATAGTAACGCCTGGTTTCGTCGATATACATACGCATTACGATGGTCAGGCCACCTGGGATCAGGAGATGGCCCCCTCGAGCTGGCACGGTGTGACCACTGTAGTCATGGGTAATTGTGGTGTGGGGTTCGCCCCGGCAGCCCCCGACCGGCACGATTGGCTTATCGGTCTGATGGAGGGTGTGGAGGACATTCCGGGCAGCGCCCTGTCCGAGGGGATGACCTGGAACTGGGAATCCTTTGATGAATATCTGACGGCGCTTGAGAGTCTGCCGCGTTGCGTAGACGTTGCCACACAGGTGCCTCACGGCGCGGTGCGAGCTTATGTGATGGGCGAGCGTGGCGCCGCCAATGAGATGCCCACCGAGACGGATATGGCTCGCATGGCCGCCATTGTTGAGGAGGGCCTGCGTGCAGGTGCTCTCGGATTCTCGACCTCGCGTACGATTTTGCATAAATCGATTGATGGTGAGCTGGTGCCTGGCACGACGGCCAGCAAAGAGGAATTACTCACGATCGGTAAGGCGATGGGGCGAGTCGGACACGGCGTATTCGAGCTTGCCTCAGATCTCGAGCCCGAGTGGAATGAATTTGAGTGGATGGGAGAGCTGAGCAGGGAAAATGGTGTCCCCGTTAGTTTTACCGCGCTGCAATCCCCTCTCAAGGCGATGAGTTTTGATGAGCAGATTGCTGCGATGCGCGAGCAGAACGCTGCCGGCGCCAACGTAGTGGCGCAGGTGTCCATGCGCGCCACCGGTTTAATACTCGGCTGGCGCGCGAGTTTTCATCCGTTTGCGTTCAAGCCCAGCTGGAAAGCGATTGCTGACCTGCCCTGGGAGGCGCAGTACGCAAAACTCAGTGATCCCGAATTCCGCGCGCAACTCTTGGCCGAGCCGAGCGACGCGATGGGTGGCGATCTGCAGCTGCTCGCAGACCTCATGACGGGCGCTTTCAACATGCAGTACGAGATGGCGGAGGGGTTTGATTACGAGCCCGGACCGCAAGAATCCATCGCTGCCCGGGCGGAAGCTCAGGGTATCGACGCTAACGCCTACGCTTACGATGTGCTCATGCGTGATCAGGGTAACGGCTTTATTTACTTCCCCCTGCTCAACTACAGCGATGGCAATCTTGACTTTCTTGAGCCGATCCTGCGGGCTGACGACTGCGTCAATTCGCTGTCGGATGGCGGTGCGCATTGCGGCACGATTTGTGATGCGGCGGCACCGACGTTCATGCTCGAGCACTGGGTGCGGGATCGCAGCAAGGGGCGAATTCCGCTCGAGATGGCGATCAAGCGGCAGTGTCGGGACACCGCGCGCTTGTACGGTCTTGAAGATCGGGGTGTGTTGGCGCCCGGGTATCTGGCGGATCTCAATGTGATTGACCTTGCCGCGGTGAAGCTCAACCCACCGAGGGTGGCGTTTGATTTGCCCGCGGGTGGCAAGCGCCTGCTACAGACTGCCGAGGGCTATGAGCTGACCATTAAATCGGGGCAGGTCACCTTCCGTGGCGGTGAAGGGCAGGGTGTGTACCCGGGTGGCGTGATTCGGGGGCCACAGGCAGCGCCTGAGGT
>JAZBOZ010000123.1:0-8918 GCA_036351405.1 Halieaceae bacterium | reverse complement strand
TGGTTTGGTCGAGGCCGGTTTGCCTGGGCCTGATGGCAAGCGCGATCCGCAAAAAGTGATGGAATACATTAAGAATCACCCCAGCGTGCAGGCGAACGTGGCTTACAACCGGGGTCGCGGTGTGCCCGCTTCGTTTGCGAATACCCAGTACTGGGGTCTGCATACGTTCTTCTATAACACTGCCGAGGGTGAGCCCGTTACGTTCCGATGGGAGCTGGTACCCAACGCGGGCGACAAGACCATGGCACCGGAAGAGGCTGCAGAACTGGATGCCGACTTCCTGGAGACCCGCTTGGCTGAGCAGATTGCATCGGGCGAGGCCACCTTCCGGCTGGAAGCAGTGATTGGCCAGTCGGGTGACAGCATCAACGACCCGAGTCAGCAGTGGCCTGAAGATCGTGAGCGCGTACTGCTGGGTGAGCTGAAACTGACGGCATCCGGTGGTGAGGCATGCACACCGTTGAACTTCGACCCGGTGCGTGTATCAACCGGTTTCTCGACCAGTGACGATCCCGTTCTGGCGATGCGCTCAACGGCCTATGCGATCTCCTTCGCGAAGCGTCTGAGCAACCAGTAAGCGCTTTGGCGCTTCTTCCTACCCGTTCGTCGGTCGAGCCTGATCATCCATGGCTCGATCGTCGAACGCTTCGTCTAGTCATCCAGCCCCAGTTTCTTCAGTCGATAGCGCAGGCTGCGGAAGCTGATCCCCAAAGCTTTGGCCGTGGCGGTCTTGTTCCAGCGATTTTTGAGCAGAGCATCTTCGAGTATCTGCTTTTCGATATTGACCATATAGCCCTCTAGGTCACCGTCGACATCCTCAAGCCCAAAGTGCGAGGCCTGCGATTGGTCTGCAGATGCAGGCGTCGAGACAGGCGCTTCTGCTGCTGCGGGTGGACTTTCAACAGGTGCTACAGGTTCGCGCAGCGATTCGAACTCAAGATTGGCGGCGCTGATGGTATCCGCCGCAGTCAGCGCGCTGGCACGGGCCAGAATGTTTTCAAGCTCCCGTACATTGCCGGGGAAACGGTGCGCGATCAGTGCATCAAAGGCCGAGGCATCCAGATGTTTTACCGGCAGGTCGTGCTCGTCCGCCATTTTATTGAGTAAGTGCTCGGTAAGTTCGCGGATGTCTTCGGGGCGTTCACGCAGTGCGGGTACCTCGATGCCAATTACGTTGATGCGGTAGTAGAGATCGTCCCTGAAACGTCCGGCGCGTACCTCATCTGCGAGGTTCTTGTGGGTGGCACTGATTAAGCGCACATCGGTAGGCTTCTCGCTGGCGGCACCGACCGGGCGGATCGATTTTTCCTGAATGACGCGCAGCAGTTTGACTTGCACGGCAATGGGCAAGTCGGCCACTTCATCGAGCAGTAGCGTGCCACCACGCGCAGCCTCGAACAGGCCGATCTTGTCTTGGGTGGCGCCGGTGAAGGCGCCCTTCACGTGGCCAAACAGTTCGCTCTCCACCAGGTCGGGTGGTATTGCCCCACAGTTCACCGCGACAAAAGGCTGATCGGCACGCGGGCTCATCCGATGGATCAATCGCGCAACGACCTCTTTACCGGTACCGGATTCACCGTGGATATGCACTGGGGCCTGGCTCCGCGCCACACGGCCGACCTGGTCTCGCAGCGCCACCATGGCGGCGCTACTGCCGATCAAATCTCGCACGGCGGCCTGATCCGCCACAGGCTGAACCTGTAGCGCATGGCTCACCAGTTCCCGTAGCTTGTCGAGGGCGAGCGGCTTGGTCACAAAATCGAACGCGCCGAGTTTGAGCGCCTCGATCGCGCTCTCAACGCTGCCATGCGCGGTGATCATGGCGACGGGCACGTCCGGATGGTGCTGCTGCATATGCTCGATCAGTGCCATACCCGAGCCGTCCGGGAGCTTCATATCGGTCAGGCACAAATCAGGTTTGTGTTCGGCCAGCAGCTGTTTGGCTTGTTTGACGTTACTCGCGCACAGGCTACCGAGGTTCATTCGCGCCAGTGTGATTTCCAGCAGCTGGAGAATATCGGGTTCGTCGTCGACGATCAGAACAGTTTGATCACTCACGCGCGGGCTCGCTCAGCGTCTACAAGTTGGGTTTTCAGGCTGACCCGAAAACGGCTTTCTCCGGCATCGGTGCGTCGGTAAATAAGGCCTGCACCGTTGATCTCACACAATTCCTTGCAGAGATACAAACCCAACCCGGAGCCTTTCTCTGAGGTAGTAAAAAATGGCTCAAACAGCCGGGCCTGGTTCTGCAGCGGCACACCGTCTCCGAAGTCGATGATGTCGATATGAACCTCCCCCGACTGGGGTTCGGCGGTCAAGACTACGCGCGCGCCAGCCTCACCCGTGTCGAGCGCACTATGGCGCAAGGCGTTGTCGAGCAGGTTTGATAACACGCGAGTCAGATGCGCCGGGTCAACGCTCACGCGCGCCGCCAGCTCCCCACCGATCAGGCTGATCGGGCTCGAGTCGGTACGGCCCTCGCAGTACTGGGCTAAAAAGTCGCGGACCCAGGGACCAATGCTCAATAGTTCGGCATTGGGTGGCTGTCGGCGCGACAGCTGCATGACGTTCTCGATGATCTCGTTCACGCGGCGGCTGTTGTTAACGACGATCTCACACAGCCCGCGATCGCTGCTGTCGAGGGAGGGTGACTCATGCAGCAGCTGCCCCGCATGACTGATCGCCGATAGCGGATTGCGGATTTCGTGGGCGATGCTGGCGGTGAGTTTGCCCAGCGAATTGAGCTTCAACGACTGGGCGTACTGGGTCACCGGGGTGTAATCGTCGAGGAAGATCAGCGTCTCATCCCTGCCGCCGGTTCGGTAATGCGCAAAGCTGGCAATGAGGTTGGGTGCATCAGGGTCGCGCCCGAAGGGCTCCGGTCGGCCGCCACCGTGGGCGCGCCATTCTTCGAGCTGTTCGGCGAGGATCGGGCTCACATCGACCAATGGTTGTAGGCGATTGGTGTCGAGTTGTAACAGTCGCTCGGCCGCCACGTTGATGGGCCGAATATTGTTTTCACTATCGGCGAGCAGAATACCTGTCTGCATGTGGGCGATGATTTGATGATTCAGCGCCTGCAGCGCAGCGACCTTAGATTCCACTGCGTCGACCTGCGCCTCAGCAGTTTCAAGCCGCCGGGCGACGGTCTGCATCAGCAGCGACACAGTGAACAGCAAGCTGCCCAGTAGCCCCGCCGGCAGAGTCATTCCGATCGACAATTCGTTGCGGCCAATCAGGTACACCGTGTCGGCGAGGAGGGCGAGAACGGTCAGTGCGGCGACCAGTGTTGCGAGAATGCGGGTGCGCAGGAGGATCGCCGCGGCGGCGACGGTGATGATGTAGAGGACGGAGAAGCCACTAATCAAACCGCCGCTGGCGTTCGCGATCAATGTAGTGGCGACCACATCGGCGAGCATCATGCCGAAGATACCGGTCTCGCTGGAGCGAATGATGCGCCCCAAGGTGCCGTACAAGAAGACCGAGCTGAGGAGCAACAGCGTGCTGCCGATGGCGTACAGGCTTTGATCAAGACGCCCGACCATATCGCGGGTGGCGGGACTAATCAGCATGGAGAGCAATACGGTGCTGACGATCAGACGGTAGCCGTTATAGACCTGAAACAGGCGCAGGTTAGTGCTACGAGGCGCACCAAGCCCCGTGCCGAAGTCACGGAACGGACGATGCTGCGTGCTGGATGCGCGTATCTCTGCCATGGGTTGACTATATCAGGGGGGCGGCCTACGCCGTTACAATGCCGCGCCACGATGTCGGCGAATAACCCTGAAGCAGATCGCCCTCGACGGCAGCCTTCGCTGTAGCGATGCTAGAGCGTCGCCGGTCGCTCAGGGGTGACTGCCGGCCGTTACAAATACTGAGGAGACTCGAAGCGTCATGAAGTTGTGCATGGCCCAGATCAACACGCTGGTGGGTGATTACCAGGGTAATACCGAGCAGGTGCTCGCGGTGTGTGCGGAGGCCGCTGCGCGCGATGAGCATGCGCTGGTGGTCTTTCCTGAGCTCACATTGACGGGCTATCCGCCGGAAGATCTGCTGCTGCGTCCGCATCTCGATCGGGTTATTGGGCGTTGTCTCGATCGGTTGTTTGCCGAGCTGCCGCCGTCTCTGACCGTTGTCGTCGGTTACCCGCGGCGCACGCCACAGGGGCTGTTCAATGCAGCGGGCGTGATCCGTGGCGGAGAGCTGGTCGGCGAGTACCACAAGCAATGCTTACCGAATTATCAGGTGTTCGATGAAGTGCGGTATTTCCGTCCCGGCACCGATGCCTGCGTGGTGGATATCGCGGGTGTGCCGGTCGGTATCACGATTTGCGAAGACATCTGGAACCCGTCGCCCGCGGCCAAGGCACGCGAAGCGGGTGCGGCGATGCTGATCAATCTCAATGCCTCGCCGTTCCATCAGGGCAAGCGCCGCGAGCGTTTTGATTTAGTGGCGGAGCGGGCGCGCGCCCACGACTTCCCGGTGGTTTATGTGAACCAGGTGGGCGGGCAGGACGAGCTGGTATTTGACGGCGGCTCGTTCGCGGTCGATGCGAGCGGCGAGCTCGTATTCGCGGCACCGGACTTTGTCGAGGGTTGCTACTGGCTCGACATTGATGTGGATGCCGAGACTGATGCTTCGGCGGCGACCCGCATGCCGCGCATCAAACCACGCATCATTCCCGGCACGATCGCACCCGAACTCGAGCCGGTCGCGGCCGTGTGGCAAGCCCTGGTCCTCGGCGTCCGCGATTATGTCGAGAAGAACGGTTTCCCCGGCGTGGTGCTGGGTCTGTCAGGCGGTATCGACTCTGCCGTGACGCTCGCGGTCGCCGTAGACGCCTTGGGTGCTGATCGCGTGCAAGCCGTGATGATGCCCTTCCGCTACACCGCGTCGATCAGTCTTGAAGATGCCGAGGCCGAAGCGCGCAAGCTAGGCGTGGACTACTCCGTGATTTCCATCGAGCCGATTTACGATGCGTTTATGAGCGCGCTTGAGCCGCAATTCGATGGAACCGCCCCCGATGTGACCGAGCAAAACCTGCAGGCGCGTGCCCGCGGTGTGCTGTTGATGTCGATCTCCAATAAAAAGCACAAGCTGGTGCTGACGACGGGCAATAAGAGCGAACTCGCGGTGGGGTATTCGACGCTCTACGGCGATATGGCGGGTGGCTTCGATGCACTCAAGGACTGCCCCAAGATGCTGGTGTACGCCTTGGCACGCTACCGAAATACCGTTTCTCCCTGCATCCCGGAGCGCGTGATCACCCGCGCACCGTCAGCGGAGCTCGCACCCGACCAGCGGGATGAAGACAACCTGCCGCCCTACGAAATCCTCGATCAAATCATCGAGCGCTACGTCGAGCGTGACCAGCATCCGGAAGAAATTATCGAGGCTGGCTTCACTGCCGAGGATGTGAATCGCGTCGTGAGATTGATCGACCTCAACGAGTACAAGCGGCGCCAGGCACCCGTTGGCGTGCGTATCACTCAGCGAGGCTTCGGCCGCGATCGCCGTTATCCCATTTCCTGGGCTTGGCGAAAGGCGCATTAAGCCTGGTTCTTGGCACGGGCTATGCGGCCGTGCCAGCCAACCGCCGCACTCCGGTAGTGCATCCCGGGGGCTGAACCCCAAGCCCCCGGTGCACACTCCCCTCGCACGGCCGATTGGCCGCGAGGTGCGTTGCGTACCCGGACTGCGCGGTCCGTGCCAGCCAATCGCCGCACTCCGGTAGTGCACCCCGGGGGCTGAACCCCAAGCCCCCGGCGCACACTCCCCTCGCACACCGATTGGCAACTAGGCTTCGTGCCATATTCCTGAAGCGAACAGCGAACTACTACGCGCGATCCACGCAGCTCAACGATCCACGCAAATTTCCCCGCGCAAGGATGGCCGAGGATTCGGGCGGGGCGGATCGGGCGCCGCGAGAGCGGCGGCTGGTCCGACCGGACCGAAGCCGTCCCTTAGGCCATCCTGAGCACGCTCAATGCAGTGCCACGATCCAGCAATCCAGAGCAGCCGCTCAGGCCATGCACAGAACGCTCAGCACAGTTCCAAGATCTACTAGGCAAAAGCTGCCAGCAAATCAAGATCGCGGCCGATAGTTAAACTGTGGTGGCGTCGGCGGATCAAATAAGCCAAAGCTCAAACGATTCATGAATGAACGATCCGGATCTTCCAAAGAGAACCCGGTATCCAACTCACAGTCATCGTTGAGCATCGGATGATCGGGATAGTTGTTGCATAACACCCGGGCTGAATCGGCGGCCAGCTCGTCGTAGCCGAGAAGGATGTAGGCCTGCGCCATCACAGCGAGACCATCGGCGACGCTGGGCGTCTGCTGCATATGCTCAACCACATAGCGACCGCGGTTTAAGGCCGCGAGGTAAGCGCCCCGCCGGAAGTAATAGTTGGCAACGTGAATTTCATGGCGCGCCATCATATTGCGCATGTGTACCATGCGCGCCCGCGCGTCGGCCGCGTAGGGGCTGTCGGGGAATCGGGCGAGCAGCTGGGCAAACTGTGCGAACGATTCGCGTATTTGCGAGTTGTCGCGCTTGGTGTCGTCGGTCGGCAGCAGCCTTGAGAAGAAATCGCCCTCGATATCAAACGCTGCCACGCCCTTCATGTAATAGGCGTAGTCGACGTTGGGGTGTTGCGGGTGCAGGCGGATAAAGCGGTCTGCAGCTTCGATGGCCGCTTCGTATTCATAGGCGCCGTAGTGCGCGTACACCAATTCGAGCTGCGCCTGCTCGGCATATTTGCCGAAGGGATAGCGGCTCTCCAGGGTTTGCAGCGCGCGGATCGCGAAATCGAAGTTGCCATTTTCGATGTAGCGCTGGGCTTCGCGGTAGATTTGTTGCTCACCGGAATCCTGAGCAACTTCGATCTCATCGGTGCCAAGGCAGCCTGTGAGGGCGAGTGCGGTTAGGATGGCGAGCAAGAGCCTTAAGGGGCGTAGTGTCAACAAAGCGGAAAAACTCATGGGTAGATATGTGATCGCGGATTGTAAACCACAGCCCGCGGCGACTGACAGCGGAGTGTAACGGGTGGCCGATAGCGAAAAACAGGTTGAAAAACGCGAGGCCAGTGTGCCGGAAACCCTCCACGGTGCTCGTTTGGACCAAGTGGCGGCGGAGTTGTTCCCCGAATTCTCGCGTTCGAAGCTCGCCAGCTGGATTCGCGAGGGAGCCTTGACACTGGATGGCGCCACCGTGAAACCGCGAGAGAAGGTGATGGTGGGCGCAGTGTTATCGCTGACGCCGGTGTTTGAGGCCGAGGTCAGTTGGGCCGGGGAGGATCGACCGCTCGATATTATTTTCGAGGATGAGCACGTCATTGTGCTCAATAAACCCGCAGGCTTGGTAGTTCACCCCGCGGCGGGTAACCCTGACGGGACGCTGGTCAACGCGTTGATCGGCCACGCGCCGGAGCTCGAGCAGCTGCCCCGGGGCGGTATCGTGCATCGGCTCGATAAGGAAACGTCGGGCATCATGTTTGTTGCGCGCAGCCCGCTGGCGCACAAGTCGCTGGTGGCGCAACTCGCCGAGCGGAGTGTGAGCCGCGAGTACTGCGCGATCGTGCGAGGCGTTCTGGTGGGCGGCGGGACCGTCGATGAACCGATCGATCGTCACCCCAGTGCGCGGGTCAAAATGGCGGTGGTACCCAACGGGAAACCTGCGATCACCCACTATCGGGTTGAGGGGCGATTCGGGCATCACACGCAGCTGAAGGTCAACCTGGAGACGGGGCGAACCCACCAAATCCGCGTGCATATGGCGTTCAAGAAACACCCGCTGATCGGTGACCCCGTCTACGGGGGGCGCCCACAGATTCCGCCGGGCGCGAGTACCGCACTCACCGAGGCATTGCGCCAGTTTCCGCGCCAGGCGCTACACGCGCGTACTTTGACGTTCGAGCATCCCGCATCGGGCGAGACGGTCTCGTTCACCACGGAATTGCCCGATGATATGCAGCAACTGATTGCAACGCTGCGCGCTGAAGATCCCCATGACGGCTGAGCGCAACGTCATTGAAGTCCACTTTGCTTCAGGCGTTCGCGCCCTGAGTACCACACGCCGTGGTGGTGTCAGCACGGGCTCTTTCGCGGATTGGAACCTCGGTGACCACGTGGGCGACCAACCCGAGGCGGTACAGGAAAACCGTCGCCGTTTGAGCAGCCATTTGCCGGCAGGCACCGGTATCACATGGTTGGAGCAGGTTCACGGAACGCGCGTCGTGCACGCGTCAACAGGGCAGGGGTTAAAGGCCGACGCGATCTGGACCGACAATCCAGATTACGCCGGTGCCGTTATGACCGCCGATTGCCTACCCGTCGTTTTCGCCGCCAAAGACGGCTCATGTGCCGCGGTTAGCCACGCCGGCTGGCGAGGCTTGGCTGCTGGCGTGCTCACCGCCACGCTCGAAGCACTGCCCGTTGAGCCCGGCGATCTAGAGGCCTGGCTCGGCCCCGCCATCGGCCCCAGTGCGTTTGAAGTGGGCAATGAAGTACGGGAAGCATTTATCCAGTGTTTGGGAGAGCAGGCCTCGCGCTGCTTTATAAAGAGTCAGTCCAACGAGAAAACCGCCGAGCGGCTGCCCGGCGCCCCCATGGCAGACTCAGGCGGCAAATGGCTCTGCGATCTTTTCAGCCTCGCTCGCCTTCAGCTGCAAGAAGCCGGCCTCGAATCAATCACAGGCGGCGACCGCTGCACCTTCAGTGAGCCGAACGACTTCTTCTCCTACCGTCGAGACGGCCAAACAGGCCGCATGGCTACCGTTGTTTGGCTGACGCGTTGATACGTTTCTGACTTGAGAGCGTTGGTGCGGTGAACCCGCCGAAAGTGAAGTCGGCGCTCCGGTAGAACACTTGGGCGGCTGAACCCAAAAGCCGCCCAAGCATTCTCCCCTCGCACCCA
>JAZBOZ010000122.1:0-2476 GCA_036351405.1 Halieaceae bacterium | reverse complement strand
GCATAGTTGCTCGCCACCAGAATACCCAGCGTGTTCAGGGTCATCTCACCGGCCAGAAAAACCGCGCCGAAGGTCACGGTGACCACCATGACCGAGTCGACCAGCTGGCTGATCAGCGTGCTGAAGTTATTGCGCAGCCACAGGTGCTTGCCTTTGGTGAGACGTCGCCAGAAATGGAATAGCTGTACATCACAATACTGCGCGGCGATATAGGCCAGCATGGATGCGAACACGGCGCCGGATGTCGTCGCGTAAATCAGCTGATACAAGCCAATTTCGTTTTGCACGGTGTCGCCGTTGGGCAGCGATACGGGGGCTGCCAGTTGCAGGATCTGCCAGGGCGGCATGGTTTCCGCGGGCACTGCGGGCGCCAGATTACCCAGCGTCAGCACTGCCAGAATAAAAAAGTTGAGTCCGAGACCAACACTCACCAGGAAATTAGCGCGCGCCCGGCCGTAGATCTCACTGATCAGGTCGGTGCAGAGAAAGGTCAGTGGATAGGGCAGCACACCTACCGCCAATGCTAACGGGCCCAGCTGGATAAACCGGGTAATACCCACCACGTTGAGCAGGGTCATCGCGCAGAGAAATACCCCTGCCAGTACCAGAAAGACGCGCTCCCGGCGTTCTCGCAATAAGGCCGACGGCATGGGATTTAGCGTTCCTGTTGACCGAGATTGCCGTGAATGACCGAGCCATTGATCACCGGATTGGCGTGGCTCCAAACAATCATCTCGGCAATCTCGCCGGGCTCTATGAGTCGATGGAAGCTGTTCATATTGCTGATGGCCGACATGATGTCCGGGTCATCGCCAATATGGTTACGTAGCATTTCGGTATTGGTGAAGCCGGGGCAGATCAGTGCGGTATGGATGCCACGACCCATGAGGTCCTGACAGGTCGCTCGCATCATGCCCAGCTGCGCATGCTTGCTGACCACGTAGCTGAAGGCGCCGGCGACCGCTTTTTCAGACAGTGTGGAACCCACATACAGCACGCTGGAACCCTGACGCATCAGCGGGATCAGCGCCCGGTTCAGGGTGTTGATCGCGCCGATATTGATCTGCATCACGGTGGCCAGATCTTCGTCGCTGCAGTGCTCGGTATCGTCCTTGAGCATCAGCGCGGCGTTGTGTACCAGGGTGATTTCTTTGGGGTTGAGGTGCCCGATCTGATGCGCCAGGTCACTGGCAATGGCCCTTGCCGCGACGGGCTCAGCCAAATCCCCACAAACATTCTCGACCCCAGGCACCGGGCAATCCCGACGCGAGACGTTGATCGTCGTGAAACCCTGGGCGATGAAGCGTTCAGCGGCGGCGGCGCCAATACCGGAACTGGCGCCGGTGATAATTGCGAGCTGCGACATCGGAAATCCTTGTTAGTAACAATCGTGGTTGCGGGGCAGTGTACCCCGAGGCTTACGGCTTTGGCGCGTCGCTGGATTGCCCCGGCATGCGCCATTCTGCCCGGTTGCACCGCAAGCCATCAGTGCATCAGACTGTGCCGCCCTAAAAAGCCAACTGACACGCCATGCGTCTGACGACTCTGCACATCGATAAAGAAGCCCACAAGTTTTCGGCGGCCCATTTCACGATTTTCTCCGCGACCGAGCGTGAGCGGCTGCACGGCCACAACTACGGCGTGGCTGCGCGGATCGTCGCGCCTATGGGGCCGGAGGGCTTCTCAGCTGACTACAACGTGTACAAACGGCGCCTGAAAGCCCTGTGCGACGCCCACGACGAATACATGTTGCTCGCCGAGCACTCGCCCCACCAACAGATCTCGGAAGCCGAGGGTGAGTATCACGTCGTGTTCAACGACAAGACCTTGCGGTTTCCCACCGATGAAACGCTGCTGCTGCCCGTAGTCAACGTGACGGTGGAAGAGCTGGCGCATTACCTGCTGGGGGAACTCATTCGCGAAAGTGGTGACGAAGACCTGCGTGAGGTCGAGCTTTTTGTGTCATCGGGGGACGGTCAGGCGGGTTCAGCGATCTGGCAGGCTGAAAGTTGAGAGGTGGGTCACAAAATTTTCTGAATTTTTCGAATTTTTTGTGAACTTTTATCAGAAGCCAAAGTCTTACTTATGGCTTCTGAGATGGCGCCGCCGCGGGGACGGTGCGAGGGAAACATCGCAGGGGCTGGAATCTGCACTAAACAGATTCTCCCCGTTTTGAGTGGCTCCTTAAGTTCGCCGGCTTTTTAGCCGGCGTTTTTTTTTGCTCAGCCTTCAGGCAGGTTTCGAGTAGATTGCGCCAGTTTTCCGCCGTCAGCCTCGGGGCGTGCACAACCAGTGTGCTATTGCGACGCATACAGCTGCGTTACCCGCATCGCGCGGGACACGCCGCAAGTACGTCCATGTAGGCTCTGCGGCGGCCGTCCAGGCCGCCGAAGGTCCCGCGAGATACGGCTAACGCATCCGCCTGCTTGTTAAGTGGCTTCAAAATCTGGACATCGGCACGGTGTGAGCTGACAGG
>JAZBOZ010000121.1:0-9997 GCA_036351405.1 Halieaceae bacterium | reverse complement strand
TGGGTGGTTGACCGGGCGCCCAAGCCGCATGTTTTGTCATCACTCGGAGGAAGCGGGGGTCCTCCAGCCATTTTTCAAGCCAGCGACGAAGGTTTGGGAATGGCGCCTTTTCGAACCAGTCGTAATCCACCATCGCAAATTGCCGGATAAACGGAAACAGCGCGATGTCGGTCACGCCAGCGTGTTGTCCATGTAACCAAAGACCATCTCCTAGCGCGTTGTCGAGGGGTTTTAGGTGCTCGCTAGCCGCCTCGCGATAATCCGCTGCAGTACGCTCGGGATAGCGATCGGCGTATTTGTAGCGATCAAGCAGCGCTTTGAACGGGCCATCATTGATGCCGACCCATGCATCGAGAGACCCGCTTACAGGTTGTGAACGCCAGTTTTCAGGGTCGTGTTGGTCGAGCGCCCAATGGATAATGTCCATGCTTTCATCAATGACGTGACCATCGGGGAGTTGCAGCACAGGGACGCTGCCTTTGGGGGATATCGCCAGCATGGCCTCCGGCTTGTTGCGCAGCACCACCTCCCGGTGTTCCACGGTGATGCCGGCATAGGCTAGCGCCATTCGCGCGCGGATCGCATACGGACAGCGTCGAAAAGAGTAGAGAACAGGTTTGGCAGCGATGTTGTTTGCAATATCCATGGCATAGTGGCTTTCTTCGGCGTGGTTCGCAGACGCGGTCAGGGGCAGTATGCGGAAGGGGAGCGCCAGTTTGAATACAGATGTCATTGCTGCGACCCGGGCGTGGGTCTGGAACGTTGTGGTTGGGCTCAATCTCTGCCCGTTTGCACGCCGTGAAGTGGAGGGGGAGCGTGTCCGCTATGTCGTCGCGGATGCCACTGCGCCTGAAGATCTGCTGAGTGCGTTGCATGCCGAGCTGATGTTGTTGCTCGACCAGTCAGATATCGAAACCACCCTTTTGCTCCATCCGGGCGTGCTCCGGGATTTCGACGAATACAATGCCTTTCTGGATATCTGTGACGAGTTGTTGGTGAGCCTCGACCTTGAAGGCATCTTCCAAATTGCGAGTTTCCATCCGGATTACCAATTTGCCGATGCCACACCGGAAGACCCGGAGAACTTCAGTAATCGATCCCCGTTCCCCATGCTGCATCTACTTCGCGAGGTGAGTGTGACCCGTGCTGTGAGTGCTCACCCCGATGTGGAGGGGATTCCCAGTGCGAATATCGCCAGACTGCGGCAGCTGGGCGTGCCGGCCCTGGAGGCGCTGTTGGCACAATGCCGCCGCGGTGCAATCAGCCATGCCGATGGCTAAAACACCGACGATCCTCAAGTGACGACGCGGGCGCCATCTCGCGTTATGCTAAGGCCATGAAACCGGTACACATTGACGATTTTTACCACGTCGCCGCCGAAGCGCTGCATACGCTATACGGTGTGTTCCCCGTGCGGCACCTGCTGCTCGTTGAGGACATCAGTGGCCCGATCCGCTATGACCTCACCGGGATGCCTGATCGTAAGTCAACGGCGTGTTTCGAAGGCCTGGTGTGGCTGGCTGATCACGGCCTCATCAATTATCGGACCGTTGAGCCTCGGGATATTGGGGTCGAGGGTGCTGTGCTGACTCAGCGTGCCTTCGTACTGCTCAACGGCGCCATTCGCTGGGAAGATGGTGAGACCATGAGCCGCATTGAGGGCATTCGTGAGGCGCGCAGGCTTCGGGCTTACGATGATCTTGGCACGATTGTGCAGGACTTACTCGCCGCAAACTGTCAGTGGGGCGCGCCGGTCGTCATGCAGCCCTTGCGCCGTGGGCCCCGGTTGTCAGTGGTCGACGAAGACTTCGGTTAACGCCACATTTCGGGATGCTTCGATAGCGCCGCTTGCAGATAGGGTTTTTCGATATCTGCGGGCCCTTCTACCACTTCGGGAATTGCGCCGTCGCGCAGAGGTGCCATCACTGCTCTGTTGCGGCCGTTGTTTTTACCGCTATACAGCAGTGCGTCTGCATGCTCGATGAGCTCGTCGAGGTCAGCGGTTTTGCTGTAGGCGATACCGATTGTGGCGGTAACAGGAATCTCGTCGTCATTTAACAGCACAGGCTGGTAGGCAATCGCGTTTAGCAATTCTTTGGCGATTTTGCGTAGTCCCTCGATAGAGGGCGCGATCAGCAGCTTGCAGAACTCCTCACCACCTAATCTCGCCAATAAGTCGGAGCGGCGCGTTGATACATTGAGCCGATCTGCTATCTCTATCAACACATGGTCTCCGGCATCGTGCCCATAGGTGTCGTTAATGGCTTTGAAATTATCGATATCGAGCATGACGATCGCACAGGTCTCACCCGATCGAGCCGCCTGCGCGAGCTTTGTTCGGCCCGTCTCGAAGAAGTAACGGCGGTTGTAAATCCCGGTAAGAAAATCGTTGTTGGCTTGATGATGGAGCAGTTCGAGTTGATCGAGAATATTGAGGTTCTGCGATATGCGACAGAACAATTCCTCGATTTCGAAGGGCTTCATCAGGAAGTCGGCGGCACCCGCCTTGATAAACTGGATGCGCAGGTCGGCGTCGGTAACAGCCGACAAGCCGATGATCGAAAACCGCCGATCCGCGGCATCTCTGTGCAGCGCTTTGGTGAGTTCAAGCCCGTTCATCTTGGGCATCTCGAAATCAGTGACAACCAGCGAAACTTGCGGGTTGGTTTTAAATAGCTCGAGCGCTTTTTCACCATCAGCAGCCGCGATGACCTGTAGCTGGAACCGTTCCAGAGTATCCACCAATATCTTGCGCACTGCTTCGTTGTCTTCGGCAACAAGAACTTGCCGCGAGCGGTTCAGTAGCACGCGGTTAATCGCGGCGAACAGATAGTTGAGGCTGGCCGGACTTTCCTTGATCACATAATCGATGACGCCAAGCCGCATGACCTCGTCACGTATCTGGCGCTCGTAGGTTGACGAGAACACCAGGCTGGGAATGTTGTAGCCGCGCACCAGTTCAACAACGTCTGTGTCCGATGCGTCGGGTAAGGTCAGATCCAGTAGGGCGAGTGTGAAGTCGGACGAGGTTTCAAGCGCGGCTCGGGTTTCTTTGAGGGTTTCGCACCAGACGACGTCCAAGCCCATGCTGTTACGCAACCGCTTTTCGATCATGCTGCCGAAAAACTTTGCGTCCTCAACGAGAAGCACTCTTTCCATGATGTCTCCCTCAGCGCCAGCGCTGGCCGCAAAAACCGTACGAGTTGTCGGGCTATGCACTCATCTGTGCGACAACTGACCGACGCTATTAACAACGCAGGTTAGTGAGAGTGCAAGTCCATTATTCTTTTGGACCCTTGCGCATAACGCTCACTGGCCTCGCTGGGGCGTAGTTTCATGAGGCCAGAGCAGGCAGAATGCGGAACCCATCGCGACACAAACTGACTTCAACAGGACCCAATACTATGGCTGCAGAGAAATTATTCGATATCGTCATTTACGGTGCTTCAGGCTTCACGGGGCGATTGGTTGCCGAGTACCTGGCCAGCCAGCAGGGACATGGTCTGCGCTGGGCGATGGCGGGTCGTAATGCGGACAAGCTCGCAACGGTGCGAACCGAGTTGGGTATCCCCGAGGAAACACCGCTGGTGACCGCCGATGCGGCAGATCCCGCATCCCTGCAGGAGATGGTGGAGGCGACGCGCTGCGTGATCTCCACCGTGGGCCCTTATCAGCTTTACGGAAGCGATTTGGTTGCTGCCTGCGCGAAAGCGGGCACCCATTATGTGGATCTCTGCGGTGAGCCTTTGTGGATGCGGGAGATGATTGAGGCGCATCAGCAAACCGCCGCCGAAAGCGGCGCTCGCATTGTATTCAGTTGTGGCTTCGATTCTGTGCCTTTTGATCTGGGGGTCTATTACCTACAGCAGCGCTCCCGTGAGGTACAAGGCGCGCCCTGTCCTCGGGTGCGCGGGCGTGTGCGGGCGATGAATGGCGAATTTTCCGGTGGCACCGCGGCGTCGCTGGGAGCCACCATGGCGGCTATCAAAGCCGATCCCTCGCTGGTGAAACAGCTCGTGAATCCCTTCGCGTTGGCCAATGGTTTCCAGGGGCCGGAGCAGCCCGCGGATAACAAACCGTATGAAGATGAGGTCGTCGGTCAGTGGGTGGCGCCTTTCATTATGGCGACGATTAATACCAAGAACGTGCATCGCTCCAATGCTTTGCTGGAGCACGCCTACGGCGAGGACTTCCAGTACGATGAAATGATGATGACTGGCCCTGGCGACCAAGGCAAAGCGGTGGCCGAAATGGTGGCTGCGGCTAATCCGCTGTCCGGGGACAATGTGCCGAAGCCGGGAGAAGGCCCCTCGAAAGCATCCCGCGAGGCTGGGAACTATGACGTGTTGTTTGTGGGTACGACCGCTGACGGCAATGAGGTACGGGTATCAGTACAGGGCGATATGGATCCCGGTTATGGCTCGACATCAAAGATGATTGCTGAGTGCGCTGTTTGCCTATTGGAGGAATGCACTGACCTCCCGGGCGGGATTTACACGCCCGCGCCGGCGATGGGCGCGCCTTTGATTGCACGTTTGACGCAATACGCGGGACTGACCTTTACCGACGAGTGAAGTCCGTCACCGATAACCGTTTTTGAGGAGTGATCCTGATGCAGGAGTTCAATGGTAAGACCGCGGTAATTTCCGGAGGCGCAGAAGGTATTGGCCTGGCGCTGGCGAAAGCACTGGGAGCCTGCGGTATGAATATCGTGATTGCGGACATCGAGGCGCAGCCTTTGGCCGCGGCCCGCGAGGCTTTAGCGGCTGCGGGTGTTGCGGTGGAGGCTGTCGAGATGGACGTAGCGATTCGCGAAGACTGGTCGCGGCTGCTGGAAGCGTCGACTACGCGCTTCGGCAACATCCATATGTTGATCAACAACGCGGGCGTTGGCGGTGGTATGGGTGCGCTCGGTAGTTTGGACGAGTCAGGCTGGCGCTGGACGATCGATGTCAATTTGATGGGTGTGGTTTATGGTGCCGACACCTTGGTGCCCGCGATGCAGGCGCACGGCGAGCCTTCCTGGCTCATCAATGTGGCTTCTATGGCCGGTATGGGCGGCGTGCCGCTGGCCGGAGCATACACCGCGACTAAAGCGGCTGTGGTGGCAATGTCCGAGGCCTGGGCGCTCGAGCTTGGTCAAAGCAACGTTCGGGTATCTGTGTTGGCGCCCGCATTCGTGCAAACGCGCATCCATGAATCGCACCGCAATCGTCAGCCAAAATACGCTATGACCACGAAACCGGGGCCTGACCTGATGAAGATGGCCAAGGCCACTACCGCTGCGGTGGAGGGGGGCATCGAGGCTGATCTCCTGGCACAACGGGTGATAGAAGCACTCGCTGCCGGGGAGTTCTATATCTTTACTCATCCGCGGTATCGTGCGGTCACCGATCAACGCAGCGCGGCCATTGCCAGCGCCTTCAGTGCCGCCGAGCGAAGCCCGCTGGTCGGTGGCGTTGAGGAAGCGCCCCTGTCTTTTGGCTTCATGGGCGACCAATGATAACCACGCGGCCTGCGGTACGTTAACGGCCACGGGTTCGCTTTTAATAACTGTCGAACGAGCGAGTAAAAATAATGACACCAATGCTTGAATTGATTGCTTACACCACCGCACTGACCTGGTTTGCCATCATGGCTGGCGGTTTTTTGCGCAACCGAGAATGGACGCTTGATGGCGTGAAGGTCGGCCTCAGCAATCGTGACGATCTCCCCGAGGCAACCCCGCTGGGCGGCCGTGCCGAGCGTGCGGCGCGCAATTCGATTGAGGCGATTGTGCTGTTCGTTCCTTTGGCGCTGGTCGCACATGTCTCCGGCCGTTCGGACGCGGCACTGTTCGGTGCCCAGTTGTTCTTCTGGGCGCGCGTCGCTTATTTGCCGATTTATTGGGCGGGCATTCCCTACTTGCGCAGTGCTGTTTGGATGGTGGGTGTTGTGGGTCTTGCGATGATGTTCAAGGTATTGCTCTGATTGCGGGGTCGATGACGATTAGCGAGCGCGTCGCCGTTGCCCTCGGCTAGGCCGTTGACGCGTTTGCTACATCGCCTCGCATATTCGTTCTGGGCATGACTAAGCGCTGCTCATGACGATTTAGCCTGTTGATTCTGAGGGGTTTTTCGCAGTTTTTGGCACTCGATTGGTGTAATGTTGTCTCAGAAGGCGTGGATGGCTATTCCTGACGTTCAGGCTCAAGCCCCGCTTTCGTAACACCACCCGACAAAGGGGCGGTGATAAAGGGAGGTTGAGACAGACCTATGCCAGATATCAGTAACAATCCCATCGCGACCACAGCGATGGCCGCCGCCGAGGGTGCACGGCGTGACACCGAATTGCAGCAGGCCTCGCGCCAGCGCGCAGGCGCTGTCACGGACGTTGTGCAAGCTGCCGTCACGGGCGCATCGCAGGATCGGGGCACGCCTTCAGCGAATGGCCTTGACCCGACTCAGCGAGTGAGTGACGTGTCCGTGTCTGCGGAGGCGCGGCAGCGTCTTGCTGCAGAAGGCACGGCTCAGGCCCCCCAGACCAATGTGGGTCCGGCGGGTAACGCGCTACAACAACGTATCAATGATTTGCTCGGAGGTCCCTCGTCGACCGCGGCACCTGAGGCCACTGTGCCTACGGATGTGTCGGGTGGGCGTGGTGTGAGCGGTGGCGAAGCTCGTCGGGCGGGTTCACTGCCTGGTGGGGCTACTCAGCAGCCCGGTCAAACAGCGAGTAGTACCGCGCCTTCTTCTGCAGATCCAGCCGCCGCCCGGGTTCAATCCTCGACCAGCACCGGTCCTCAATCGTCAGTGCAAGCTAATACCGATCTGACGGGCAACCCCGGGCGCATCCAGCGCGCCTAATCTGTACGAGCCTCGTCTCCGTAAATGACGGAGGCGGGGTGAATTGTGATGGATCGGCAACCGACCTCACAGCTCTCTTATTTCCCCGCTAAAGCTTTGTTTCATTGGCGGCCGTTTATGCGCGGTTTGGGAGATTTTTATGTATTGGATCCGTTGGGGGCTGGGGGTAGTGTTTTGTCTGGCGAGCGTTTTGCCAGCTCAGGCCCAAGAAGACGCGAATAGCGCGGCTGTCGCCGCCAGTTCAGGCTTGCCGAGTGCGGCCGGCGGTGGTGCATCCGGGTGGCGCAATCAATATGGGTTGGGCGTCATTGCAAATCCTAAATTTGTGGGTAGCGACGATTACAACCAGCGCCTGATTCCGTACTTTGATTTTCGATACTTCGACGACAAAGGCGCCAAATACTTCGCTAACGTGCCACAAGGCGTGGGTGGCTACTTCTACCGCGGGCGAGCCGGCGACGGTGGATTTATCAATATTGGCGCAGCGCTTGCTCCCGGCTTCAACGTACGTGATGACTCGATCGAAGGGCTCGATGAGGTCGGTGTGTCGGCTGAGGCGCGGCTGCTGGTCGAAGCGGGCGGCCAGCGCTGGGCGGCCAGCCTAACGGCGGGGCAAGATGTGGGTTCAGGCCACGAGGGCGCTTACCTCGATCTGAGTCTCGCCTACCGCGGGCGCATCGGGAATGCGGGCGGATTCTATGCTGTAGGCCCCGTACTCCGTTTGGGTGACTCAACCTATAAGGATGCTTTGTTTGGGGTGTCGCCATCTTCGGCGGCCGCCACGGGTCTTCCCGCTTACGAGGCCGATGCCGGCGTTGAGCGCGCGGGAGTGCAGGGCCTGGTGAGCCTTCCAATTGGCAAAAGCGCGTGGCGCTGGACTACGGTTTTCAGGGCCAGTCAGCTGTTAGACAATGCGGCCGATAGTCCCATCGTGATCGATGAGACCCAATTTTTCTTCATTGCGGCTGTGACGAGATCGTTCTAATACGAGCGCGTTGCGGCGCACTTCGACAACGGATATTCGGTATGACAGAGGGTGACTACCCGATTGGCACCCCCGGGCAGCCTTGGGGTGAGGAAGAGCGCGAACTGTGGCGTCAGGCCCAGCGGGTGCGTCGCAGTTACGATGCAGAGGTGGTGGCGAAGCTTCATCCACTATCGTCGTCCTTTGAGCTGCAGTGTTACGGCGAGCTCACTTATGCTGAGGGCCGCTATCCGTTATACGGATTAATCAACAAGCACTGGAACCCGGAACTGCCGTGGGTATTGGTCACCGGTGGTGTTCACGGTTATGAGACCAGTGGTGTTCAGGGCGCGATTCGTTTCCTGGAGCAGCATGCGTCGAATTTTTTTGATGCCTTCAATGTTGCGGTGGCCCCCTGTATTAGCCCCTGGGGCTACGAGACCATCAATCGTTGGAACCCGCTGGCGATCGACCCCAATCGCTCTTTCGTCACCGACAGTCCCTCGGACGAGGCGCGTCTGGTTATGGCTTGGGTGGCGCAATTGCCGGGTGAGCCGCTGGCGCATTTTGATTTGCACGAAACTACTGACACCGATAACAGCGAGTTCCGCCCGGCGCTGGCCGCGCGTGATGGCCAAACTCTGGATGTCTGGGCAATCCCCGATGGTTTTTACCTGGTGGGCGACAGCGAAGCGCCAGAACCCGATTTTCAGCGGGCCATGATCGCGGCTGTTGAGCAGGTGACCCATATTGCACCTAGCGACGCTCAGGGGCGGATTATCGGTGAGCGCATCGCTCAAGAAGGCGTGATTAACTACGACGTGAATCGACTTGGACTCTGTGCGGGCATGACGGCCGCGCCTTACAGGACGACTACAGAGGTCTATCCCGACAGCCCGCAAGTCGATGATGAAAACTGCATTCTTGCGCAAGTGGCAGCGGTCTGTGCCGGGCTCGAATACTTGCAGGGCATCAACTGACCCTGTGCCGCCGCTGGGCTGCGCTGGGGGAGTTACTCGGCGCCGAGAATTTCCTTGAGCGCCTGTTCCAGAGCGTCGTACTCATAAGGTTTTACCAACAATTTATCGTAGCCAATTTCAGCGGCGCGATCTCCGCCGCTCAGGTTGGAATACCCTGAGAACAGGATGATCGGCAAGTCAGGCGTGAGCGTTTTGACGCGTTTGATCAGATCTGGCCCTGACATCTCTGGCATCGTGTAGTCCGTAATCAATACTGAGAATCTGTCGAGCCCGCGCTCGATAGCCGCGAGAGCAGCGGGGCCGTTATCGAAAGCCTCTACCTCCATCCCCATCTCGCGCAGCATAGTGACCCCCAATTCGCGCACCATCTCGTCATCGTCGATGAGCGCCACAGTGCCGGCTTTGAGTTGCCCTTCCTGGCCTGCGTCTTGTTCTGCGGGCGGAGTGTGCTGGGTCGCGATGGGGAGCAATAGCGTGAAGGTTGTTCCCACGCCCTCCTGACTCACTACCGTGATATCACCGTGGTGCTCCTTGACGATACCGGCGACGATGGAAAGGCCCAGACCCGTGCCGCGCGATTCGCTTCGCACTTTGGTCGAGAAGAAGGGGTCGAAGATTTGCGCTTTCACCGCATCGCTCATGCCGGCGCCAGTGTCTCTAACCGTGAGTTGGGCATAGCCCGCGGAGGCGGCATTCTGAGCCTCGATATCGGGCGCCTTAGCGGCGGTGCTCATCTCAATAACCAGTTCGCCGCCTTGCTCCATCGCCTGTACCGCGTTTGTACAGAGATTGAGCAGCACCTGATAAATCTTGGCGGGGTCCGCGAGGATGCTGGGTATTGGCCCAGTCTCTTTCACTGAGATACGGACATTCTTGGGTGCCGAGGCCTCCAACACCGCCAACACTTCTTGCAACAGCGATTGAAGCGACACCTCTTCCATCTCGAGTCCGGACCGGCGACTGACGACGAGAATCGTCTGCACCAGCTCCTTGGCCCGTTCCGCGGCAGTTGCTATGCGGTCAATATGTTTCCGGGTTTTCTCGTCGAGCCCGTTGTGTCTTTTGAGGAGCGTGGTGTAGCCCAGTATTGGGGTCAGAAGGTTATTGAAATCATGAGCGATTCCGCCAGCCAGCGTGCCCAAAGCCTCCATTTTCTGATTCTGCAGGAAGGACTGCTCCATCATCTTTCGGTCGGTAATATCGATGTG
>JAZBOZ010000120.1:0-12977 GCA_036351405.1 Halieaceae bacterium | reverse complement strand
GCTTAGATTGTGGGTTAATGCGACGCAGTATCTTTTTTTGAGCATCACAGAGCCAGAAGCCCAAACCGTGTTGACGCAATTGCTTTATGTCAGTGCCAGCGACATCCGGCCCGATGCACCGGATCTCGAAGATGTGATCTCCAGTATTCTGTCCACCTCTTACGTCAATAATCAGCGGGACGGTGTGACCGGCTTGTTGTTGTACAGCGGGGGTTACTTCTGTCAGCTGATCGAGGGCGAAGAGGAAGCGGTCGATACGCTCTACGCCAAAATCACCCAGGACACGCGGCACCGAGACCTCAACTTGCTGTTCAAGCGGCCAACCGACTGGGCTTACATTCCCGGTTTCCCGATGGGCTGTGCGGGTATCGAGCGCGAGCCGGATGAGCTCATCGTTGACGCGGTCAACCTGCGAGGTTGGACTACCGTAAGCGAGGCTGCACCGGTGGTACTTTATGCATTACTGAATCGGGTCCCGCAGACCGATTTGGTCATGCAGGACCCCAATCAGTTGCTATCGGAGTCGCTGAAGATCTGAGCGCCTCGAATTATTCGCGCTAGTGTCTTTGGTTAGTGCCTTTGATAATAGTCTTCCACGTACTTGACCATCTCAGAGGTCACTTCGATCTCGTCGCTGATCCGTAGCCCATCGGTGCGCACGAGTTTGAAATGGGGTGTCCCGAAAGTGCTGAACTCGGCGTGGTAGACCTCCCACTCATTGGGATAGTCTAAATAATTAAGAATGGCGGCAGTGCTGCGTCTGGCCCAATCGCGCAGCACCAGTTCTTTGACTGACGTGCTCATATCCCTCACCTGCGTCCATCAACGGCTTTCGATGAGCTTGCGCCAACGGTGCGGGTTGGGCAACTGTGTTGGGTTAGCGCCCCAACTTATCCCGCAAGCTGTAGAACAGCATGCCCGCCACCAGCCCTGGCCAGCGCAGCAAGGTCCCGCCCGGGAAGCGATGGGTGGGTACTGCCGACATCAGGTCGAAGCGGGTTGTGTCACCAAAAATCGCATCCGCCATCAGTCGTCCAGCCATGGTTGCAGTGGGTACGCCGTGCCCTGAGAAGCCCTGAGCGTAGAAAATGCGCTTTCCCACACGCCCAAAGTCGGGCATACGATTCATGGTAATGCCGAGTGTGCCGCCCCAGCCGTAGTCGATGTTGATACCGGCCAGCTCCGGATAGATTTTGAGCATGTATGGCCGCACAAATTTCTTGATGTCTTTGGGGAAGCGGCTGGTGTAGTTCTCGCCGCCGCCAAAAAGCAGCCGGCCGTCTGCAGAAAGCTTCCAGTAGTTGATGACAAACAGGCTGTCAGAGATCGAGGTGTTATCGCGATTGATCCGGTTGAGTAGCGCCGGCGGTAGTGGTTCGGTGGCAATCATGAAGTTGTTGATCGGCATGATGTTGCCCGCGATTCTTGGCTCGAGCTTACTGAGATAGCCGTTGCACGCGAGCACCAAGAATCGTGAGGTCACAAGACCTTCATCGGTGTGAACGCGAATCTGCTCGCCTTCCTCGATCCGCAGTGCTGCGCTGTTTTCGAAAATTTTCGCACCTAAGCTCGCGGCGCCTCGCGCCAGACCGGCCGCATATTTCAGCGGATGCAGATGACGTGCCGCCATGTCGAGCGCGCCGCCAAAAAAGTTACGGCCGCTGGTGCGTAGCGACACGTCGGCAGCACTCAGGTAGCTGATTTGCTGGTGGCCATACTGGTGCCTGAGATGCTCGACTTCTTCCTTGATCTCAATGGCGTGCGATTGTTTGGAGGCAACGTGCAGGTTGCCCACGCCGAGCTCGCACTCGATATCAAATTCATCGACGAGGTCGCAGACCAGCCGGACGGCCTCCAGGCTCATTTGCCACAGGGATTTGGCGGCAGAAAGGCCAACCATTTTTTCGAGCGTGTGCTGATCCGCCCGTTGACCGGTACCGACGTGGCCACCGTTACGCCCGGAGGCTCCCCACCCAACCGAGTTCGCCTCAAGCAGCGTGACGTTGAACCCGCGTTTGCGAAGGTGGATCGCGGTCGAAAGCCCGGTGTAGCCACCGCCAATAACGCAGACGTCGGTGACCGACTCACCCCTAAGCGTGGGGAACTCGGGCAGCGCGCCAGCGGAAGCCGCGTACCAGGAATCAACATGAGGAAGGGATTGCTTCATAGGGGTAGATTATCAGCTTGCCGCCGTGTCAGCGCCATCCCATACTCGACCTATCTTGGGCAGTAATGGATTTTTTATGAGTACCTCTTGGGATGAACAAGGCACACAGGTCTATGGTCCGGAGCAGCAATTCGATACCAGCAAGCTGCCACCCAGCGATATGGAGGCCATCGCGCGCTGGCTAAAGGAGCGAAAGATTTCCGAAGTGGAGTGCCTGGTGCCCGATATGACCGGCAATGCCCGAGGCAAGTTCATCCCCGCCCATCAGTTCATCGGCGCCCGCGATATCAAGCTGCCCGAGGCCATCATGGTGCAGACGGTCACCGGTGAATATACCGACGAACACTGGGATTTCGTCGAGCCTACCGACACGGACATGATTTTGAGGCCCGATGCCTCAACCTTGCGGATGGTGCCCTGGGCGCGGGAACCCACCGCGCAGATCATCGCTGATTGCTACAAGCCCTCGGGTGAGCCGCATCCGCTGTCGACGCGAAATGTGCTGCGCTACGTCTTATCTCTGTATGAGGCGGCGGGTATAAAGCCGGTCATCGCGCCCGAGGTTGAGTTCTATCTGGTGCACAAAAATACCGACCCGGACTACGAGTTGATGCCGCCCAAAGGGCGTTCCGGGCGCCGTGAAGTCTCGCGATTGTCCTTCAGCATTGATGCGGTGGCTGAGTTCGAGGACTTCGTCGAGGATATGTACGAATTCGCGGATGCCCAGGAACTCGCAGTGGATACGCTGATCCACGAGAACGGCGCAGCGCAAATGGAGATCAACTTCACCCACGGTGATCCGTTGGATCTCGCCGATCAGGTGTTCGTGTTCAAGCGAACGGTTCGGGAAACGGCCCAGCGCTACGGTATGTACGCTACGTTCATGGCCAAGCCGATGCAAAAAGAGCCCGGCAGTGCGCTGCATATTCACCAAAGTTTGCTCGATATCGAGTCGGGCAAGAATATTTTCTGTGGTGCTGACGGCAGGCCGACCGCGGCGATGATGCACTACATCGGCGGGTTGCAGCGCTATACGCCAGAGCTCATCTCCTTCTACGCGCCGAACGTCAATTCTTACCGTCGGCTGGCGCCGGACATCTCGGCGCCGATCAACTTAAGCTGGGGCTTTGATAACCGCACAACGGCCTTCAGGGTGCCCAACAGCGAGCCTGAGAGTCTGCGGATTGAAAATCGCTTCCCCGGTGTCGATGCCAACCCTTACCTCGCGATTGCTGCCTCTTTGGCCAGTGGTTTGTTGGGGATGCGCCAGCAAATTCAGCCGTCTGCTCCCCATCGGGGCACCGCCAACGACGATGAGGTGGCGGTGGCACGCACTCTGGAGGAGGGCGTGCGCCGTCTGAACGATACCCCCGAGCTGCAAGAGATGATCGGTGAGTTATTCATGCGCGCGTATGCGGCCGTCAAACTCGATGAGTTCGAGGAATTCAACCGGGTGATCAGCTCCTGGGAGCGCGAGCACCTGCTGCTTCAAGTGTAAAAAGTGTAAGAGCGGGGCTGGTGTGAGCGTTATCTCCCAAAGTTGCACAGGTCGAGGTCGGCGATGAACGACGTTCGAGCGGGGTTTGGTCCGGGCACTTTGCGTTATCGGGCATTTACGGCGGTAAAGTATCTGACCTATCTCGCGCTCAGCGTGAATATTGTCCTGTTTCTGCAGGAAGAGTTGGCCACGGTCGCGGCGAGTTTCCGGGGTGACATTGATTTCCTGGGCGTCATCCAGCGTTTTTCAGCGACCCTCGATACGGCGGCTTGGGTGGTATTACTGTTACTGTTCGAGCTCGAGACCGCCGTTATTCCGGACGACCGCCTGATGGGGCCCACCCGCTGGGTGATTCACGGTGTGCGATTGCTCTGCGGGGTGGCGATTTGTGCAGCCTTTGTCGGCTATTGGGGGGAGTGGACGGCGCTATGGAACGCCGTACCGCTGTCCCAGCCGGCGTGCGCGTTGCTCGATGAAGATTGGTCAGTGCTGGTCAATTTTGACAACTTTGTGGCGCTGAGTCGGGATAACTGCGCCGCGTTGGGGAGTGACGCGCTACAGCTGACGGGTCTTGATGGTGTTATTGCAACGCCCGATGCGCTCGAAGGCGCGCGCTACATGGCTCTGACGGACGTGATCAACGCGGGTGCCTGGATTCTCGTCGTGGTGGTGCTCGAGGTCGAGGTGCGTCTGCTGGGGTCCGAGCACGCCTTGCCGCACCGGCTCAAGCCGCTGATCAACGGCCTCAAATTCCTGCTTTACGCAGTGCTCGCCATCGCGGCGGTGTATTGGGGGGTTGACGGCGAATTTCTCGACTTTTGGGACGCCGCACTGTGGCTGTTTGCGTTTGTCTTCATCGAAATGAACGTTTTTGAGTGGCAGCGTGAATTGAGCGGGGCGAGCGAACCACACGGCGCCAGCCAATAGGGGCGCCTCACGCTTAAAAGACCGCCCATCGGCGGATGTTAGCGTTCAGAAGTCGTCGTCGAAATCGAAGTCGTAATCACCCAGCTCTTCGCGCAGACGCAGCGCTTCTAGCCGCTGCTCGGCACGGCGACGCTTGGCGGCAAGCCGCGCCTTGTCATCTGCGGGTTCCCGCTGCTCCAACTCGTCGAGCAACTCGTCACCGAGCTCGCCCACCAAAAGGGACTCGAAGCCATCATCCAACGTGTCATCGACCCCGGTCTCTCTACTACGCTCACCCATAAACCACCCTCCGATGATTTAGAACAAGACAGTCAACCTTCACTCCGTTGACAATGTCGAGTTAGCCCGCTGGTGCCCGCACGCACAACAATTATTTTGTGCTGATCAGGCGCTCCAACATAACTGTTTCAGCTAAGGCGGCCCCGCCGGTGGTGTGCCTTCCCTGGCATCTGCTGCAGCCCTGCATCCCACATCGCATCCTTGTGGCCACCGGCGGGTCGCCACTTGGATTAGAGCAAGTGCTGTGCCAATCAGCGTTCGCCTGCCATTGCGCGGGTTTGCGGGGTGAAATGTATGGCGAAGCGCGCGAGTGGACGCGTCCACTCGCGTTTAGAGTGTGTCCAGCGCGGCGATGATGTGTCCAACAATGGTTTCAGGCGGTTCGTCATCTGCATCCACGGTGATGTCGGCGTAGCGCTCGTATAACGGCACGCGCTCAGCGTAAATGTCCTCGAGTGTGTGCCCGCCGGGGGAGGCAATGCCTCGATCTGGCGCCAGAGAGATGCGATAGGTCACGGTCTCTACCCGAGCGCGAAGGTATACCAGCGTGGTTGCGGCGCCGAGTCGCGCCATGATCGCAGGGCTGTAAACCACCGAGCCCCCCGTCGATATCACGCCATGCTCGATGGGCATCTCCAGCAATACTCGCTCTTCGAGGTCGCGCAGATACTGATGGTCGGTGCGGGCAATAATTTCAGCCAACGTCGCATTTTCGCGCGCCTGAATCAGCAAGTCGGTATCAACAAAGTCAAAGCCCAGCCGTTTTGCCAGCAGCACGCCTACTGTGCTTTTTCCACTCCCTGGCATGCCGATGAGGCTGATGGGTTTTCCTGCAATCATGTCGCGCTCCCGTAAAATGCTACTTTATCCAGCCTCTTGCGGTGGCGCCAGCGGCTGCCCAGAATGCGCATCCCTGACACGAGGTGAACCATGGACCAGTTGCTGACCACTCCACTCGATACCCTGCACCGTGAACTCAATGCTCGGATGGTGCCCTTTGCCGGGTACAGCATGCCGGTCCAGTACCCTGATGGCATCATCAAGGAGCACTTGCACACCCGGGCTCAGGCTGGCTTGTTTGATGTGTCTCATATGGGGCAAGTCGTCGTTACCGGCCCGAATGTGACGGCTAGTTTGGAGGCGTTGTTGCCGGCAGATCTCGTGGCCTTGCCCGAGCACCATTCGGTGTATTCGCTGCTCATGAACGACCAAGGTGGCGTCCGCGACGACCTCATCGTGACCCGTTGGGGCGGCGACCGTTTCTTCATGGTCATCAATGCAGCCTGCAAACATGATGATCTCGATTACCTGCGATCCGCTGCGCCCGAGCTGACTTTCTCGTTGCTGGAAGATCGCGCTTTGCTGGCGCTGCAGGGCCCGGCAGCCCGTGCGGTCATGGCCAGGCTGATTCCCAAGGCGGCGAACCTGGTCTTTATGACCGGTATGGAATGTGAATTCGACGGGGTGCCGATATACGTTACTTGCTCGGGTTACACCGGCGAGGATGGGTTTGAGCTATCGATTCCGGCAGCGCATGCCGAGCGCGTCGCGCGCGCGCTGCTCGACCAACCCGAGGTGGCCCCCGTGGGTCTGGGTGCCCGCGATTCACTGCGACTCGAAGCGGGTCTTTGCCTCTATGGTCACGAGCTGACTACCGATATCACGCCAGTAGAAGCTGGGCTGCGCTGGGCGATTGCGGCGGCGCGCAGGCCAGGTGCTGAGCGCGCCGGGGGTTACCCCGGTGCTGATATTGTGGCGCAACAGATGGCCGACGGGCCGACCCGGCGACGGGTGGGGCTGAAAGTGTTGGGCAAGCGACCCGTCCGCGAGGGGCAGTCGGTGTTAAGCGACGCCGACGAAGTCATCGGTTCGATCTGTTCCGGGGCGTTTGGCCCGAGCGTAGAAGCACCCGTGGCGATGGCATACGTCGATCCCGCTTTTGCTGCGGTAGATACCGAGCTGGCGGTGGACGTTCGCGGCAAATCGGTTACGGCTCAGATCGTGAAGATGCCGCTGGTGCCGAGTCGATACCACCGGGGTTGAGCCGGTCCGGTAGGGGCGGGCGTTGCAGTGTACGCCACGCCGCTGCCACCCGCGCCTGCATATTAGTAAGGCCATTCCTGCAGACGGCGATAAGCTCCCAGCGCCGGACACCGTAGCGCCACCCCAATAAACCGCTCAGTCCGACCAGTATCCAGAGCCCCGGCATCGGCCAACTGTTCACGCCAGATCGGGAGTCTTGAGTGCCGCTGACGGTCAGTGTCACTGGTGCCAGCGAGATGACCTCAAGCGTTTGGCTGCGGGTATTCCACCAGTTAACGGTGACAGCCGGCAGGGTGTGAGTCCCGGGCTCGGTGACGATCCATACCCGAGTGTCTCGTCTTTCCGCCCGCATACTGCCGCGATTGCTCCGATTGCGCAGGACCGGGGGCTCACTATAGCCCTGTAGTCCCGGTTGTTCAGACAGCGTTTGTGCCGGTAGCTGCATCGCCATGACATCAGTAGCTGTCAGCGTGATGGTGCGCCGCACTGCACTGCCCACGGTGAGTCCTGTGAGATCGGACAGGGATTCCTGCAGGGTGAGCTCCGGTGCCGCAACCCAGTGATCCAGGTTTTGCAGCGCCGGCGGCACCGCGCTGGACAGGGCAATCGGGTCGGTCTTCAGGCTGCCTTTGAGCGTGCGTCCTGCATCACCTGCAACGCTGACGTCGAGACGGATCGGCGGGATCAGGTAGTTCCCTGCAGCCCCCGTGCTGGCATCGATTGTCCAGCGCTGCAGCGTCCAGCCGCCATCGCTGCGGCGTTCACTGGCGTTGGTCGCGAACTGCTGGTTCTGCTTGAGGGTCATGTCCGGTACCGGTGGCAGATGGATGCGCGTGCCACCCGTGAACCAGCGACGTGTCGCGACTGTGATGTCGATGCGAATCCGCTCCCCGGGCACGACGAAGCGCTCCGGCGTCACTTGCCATGTGATTTCGAGTAGCCCGTCGGCTTGCAGCTCGGCAATGCTCTCCTGGCCGACCGCGTCAGTCATTGCCATTAGCAACAGGATGAGCAGGTAATGGCAGCGTCTCATTCGCTCACCCCGCGCGACTCGAGCTGTTTGGCGAATTTGACGGTGAGAAATTGGGCCGGGTCTTGCTGCACACCGCGCAGCCATTGTTCGGCCAGCGCGGGGCTGGCGAGCAGTTGCTCGGCTGTGAGCGTGGGTTGTGTTGTGGCATCGATTTCGGATTCGCTGCCGTTGGCCGGCGCGCCGTCTTCGGGGTTGACCGCTTCGCCCGAGGTGCCCGGCTCATCGGGTTGGGACGCGCTCAATGCATCGATCTCATCGATCAGCTGTTGCACGATTTTGCGATTGGTCTCCGCCGCAGCCCAGTCGGGTTGGCTCGTCAATAGCCCGCTGTAATCGCGTCGCGCTCCCATGTAATCACGCAAATGGGCGCGGGCGTTGGCTGCGGCGAACGCCGCTGACTGCCCTTCAAGGGTTGTGAGCAGCGCAATGGCGCGGCTGAAATCTTGTTGATAGTAAGCGGCGGTCGCAATCCAGCGAGGATCGTCAAATGTGGCGCCCGCCTTGTGGTAGTAGCCCCACTGCAGCAACAGCCGGCCGTATTGATCATTGGTGAGCCAAAGTCCGATGAAGGCGTCGAGCGCAGCTTCGAACGGGGTGGGGCGGTAGGCTTCATGGATCGCCGGCTCAGATTGCGCTGTGATTGGTCCAAAGTCTCGCGCTTGTTGTGCTTGCGTCGGCGGACTGTTGAGCGCAGGGAGCAGTAGTACCAGCAGCAGCCAGAGCGGTGTCCAGCCCCGACGAAACCAAAGGCTCGCCAATATCAAGACAGGCCAAACCAACCAGTAGCCAGCGTCTTCCCAAGGCAGTGCGATATCGTCGCGAATCCGATAGTGCTGATCGAGCGCTCGTTTGATCGCTTGAACATCTGAAGGATCGATCGAGTCGTCGACCAGGTGCGCATCCGTCGCGTCTGCGAGCGCTATCAGTGAGTCGCGCTGCAGCGGTATCGGTGCATCTTCTTCGCCGATCGCGAACACCGTCAGACCGTGTCCCGTGCGATTCAGCCACGCCGTGATTTGTGGCGTGGTGCTCTCGGCCAAGCCGTCGGTAATCAGCAGAATATCCGCCGGTTGCTGTGTGGCGTCGAGCATTTGTGTAAGCCCCGGGATGGCGTACTCCGCGTGTTTGCCGGGGCGGGGCATCATATCGCTGTGCAGGCTGGCGAGATAATGCTTGAGGATGTCGTGGTCGGGAGTGAGCGGCAGGACGACATGCGCGCTGCCCGCGAACACCATGAGACCCACCCTTTTATCCGGAACCAGCGCCAGTAGATCGCTGATCTTCTGTTTGCTGCGCTCCAGTCGACTGGGTGCCACATCGGTGCTGTTCATTGAGCGCGAAACATCGAGCAAAATCACGAGTGCTGCGGCGTCGTCGGACAGCGGCGATGGCTGTTGTCGCCAGCTGGGTCCCGCTGCCACCAAACCGCCCAGCAGGATCAACAGCAGCAGACTGTTGCCAGGGTTGAACCAGCGCCACCGCGTCACGGGCAGTGTCAGTGCTTCTCGCAAATGGGGTGCGATGGCATCGCTCAGGGACTGCCTTGATGACGCGCGGCGCCGTCGCCATAGCTCGACAAACAGCGCCAATGCACTGATGACCAGCCACTCCGGACGCAACCAGTGAAAGTTAGCCAGAAGCTCCGTCACGGTGTATTGCTTCCTGCCACTGGGCGCCTGGTCAACCTGTGAATCAACCGCAGCAGCGGGAGTGTTACCAGCAGCAGCGCGAACACCAGCCAGTGCAAATCCGTGCGTGGCCGGAAAGAAACGGTTTCGAAGAGGACGGGTTCGAGCTGGTTTAGCGTGGACAGGATGCGCGTGAGGGCGGCACGATCCAGCGCGACGAATCGTTCGCCACCCGTCAGCGTTGCGATTTGATCCAGGGTATCGAGGTCAATGGCCTCTTCGCCCACCGTCGCGGGATCACCTACCGCGATGGGGTAAATCCTGATCCCCCGTGCGGCGGCGACGCGCGCTGCATCGACCGGCGGCACCATGCTCCCGGTATCGTTGCCGTCGGTGAGTAGCAGCAGCACCCGATGCTCGCTATCGCTTTCGCTGAAGTGTTTGATTGCCAGGCCGATGGCATCGCCCAGCCTGGTGCTTGGGCCTGCCATGCGGACTTCAGTCTCTTCGAGTAGCTGAAGCCACGTACTGTGATCTTCGGTAAACGGAGACTGAAGATAAGCGCCACTGCCGAAAACGATCAGCCCAAGGCGATCGCCGTTGCGGGCGGCGGCCAGTTGGCCGAGCACGTGCTTTAGTGCGCTGAGGCGGTCGACCGAGCGATTGTCTGCGGTGGTGAAGTCACGTGTTTCCATCGAACCTGACAGGTCAACAGCGACCATCAGATCACGCCCGGATTGTTGTTGGACGATCGGCTCTCCCAGCCACTGGGGGCGGGCAGCTGCCGCGACGAGCAGGATCCAGCTCGCCAAGATCATGAGATTTTGGAGTGGGTGACGCTCGAGGATTTGTGCGCCCCGGCGGGGTCTCTCTCCGGTGGCATCCAGCAGCTGCTGCAAAAAAGGGATGCGCACGGCTTTGGCGGGAGCCCGCCACGGCGGCAGCGCCCGTAGCGCCAGCGGTAAAGGTAAGAGCAGCCAGGCCCAGGGCATCGCCCACTCGATGTTGCCGTAAATGTTGCCGACGACACTGCTCCAATCAGCCATGGTCGTCACGATGCCTCCGAATCCAGTTTTGCAGTTCTGCGATAAAACTTTGGGGCGGTGCTGGAGGGGCTGGGTGGTAGATGCCATGGCTGAGCACGAGCAATGTCGCTTCCGACAGGACCGGCGGCTCACACCGAGTGGACAACCATTCACGCCAGCGATCGCCGTCCAGCTTTGCCACGCTGGCTCGGGAGCTGGCTGTTATCGCGACAGTTTTGAGCAGGCGATTGGCTGCGGTGACTTGTTGCGTTGCTGGAAGGTGCTGCAGCACCTTGAGCTGGCGCAGCGCCTCGCGTCGATAGCGATTGCGATACCAGCGTTTTACACCACGCCAACCCAGCCGCGTGAGAAATAGCAGCGAGGCCCCCAGCAGCAGATACCAGCCGGGTGTTTGTGGCATCCAATCAATCGTCGATAAAGGCTCGATTTCCACCAGTCCTTCGAGGGCTGGATTGCCAAAATGCTCGGGTAGCGGCGGTAGTGATATCACGTCAGGCGCTCCGCGCTTGGCGGCCTAATTGGCGCTGCAGCTGTGCAGCCGTTGGTTGGGCGCAGTCGATCTCAAGCAGCGGCACACCCATGCGCCCCAGCGATGCGGATAGCGTCTCCATCCGCTCGGTGTAGGTGGCGCGATAGTGTTGTTTAACTGTCTTTTTAGGATGCTGCAGAGACAGCTGCCACTCCCCGTCGCTCGCGACCAAATGTGTGAGCCCCTCGAGTGAACGCTCCAGCGGGTCGGATATGTGGAAGCACAGCGCCTCATTGTGTCGGCGAATGCTGCGCAGATGGTTCAAGCACCGCGCGTCCCAGTCATGGAAATCGGACAGCACAACGATTAAGCCATCATGACTGACCGCCCGAGCCGCATGCTCCATTGCCGCGCTGAGATGGTTGGAGGTCTTATTGTCAGCCTGAGTCGTGAGGCGCGCATGCGCTGCTAAATCGTTAGTCATGGCGGCCAAGGCACCTAGGCGTTCGAGCAGTGCCTGTGGACGTCGCGAGGGCGGCATCGGCGCGAGCCCCTGTGGGCCTATGAGCATCCATCCCACCCTATCCCCGCTATTCAGGGTTGCCCAGGCGAGCAGGGCGGCTGCCTGCGCGGTCGCCACCGATTTCATCAGTAGCCGGCTGCCAAAAAACATCGGCAAGCGTTGGTCAACGATCAGCAATACCGGACGGTCTTTTTCCTCTGTATAGGCGCGCACAAACGGTTGGCCCGTGCGTCGCGTCACCCGCCAGTCCATATGGCGGATGTCATCGCCCGGATGGTAGTGACGCAGCTCGTCAAAATCGAGACCGCGCCCGCGAAGCCGCGAGCGGCGTTGTCCACTCCAGACCGACGTCAGCGGACGATCGGCGCGCAGCCCCAATGCCTGCGCATCGACGCTCAGCCGCACCAGCTCGCGGGTCGTGGTGTAGATGCCATTGCTCACAGCGTCAGCCGATGGCGACCCGTGTGAGCAGCTCATCGATCACCTGATCCGGGTTGATGCCGTCGGCCAGCGCGTCATAGCTCAGCAACAGTCGATGCCTCAGAGCAGGGTAGATCACGGCACGCACATCGTCGGGAAGTACATGGTCACGACCCGCGAGCCAGGCTTCTGCGCGGCTGGCCCGGTGCAGCGCGATACTTGCTCTTGGGCTACAGCCGGCGACTAGCCAGCGCGCCAGCTCGCCGCCATACCCCTGGGGGTGACGCGTTGCCATGATGAGATCAACGACGTAGTTCTCCACGGGCTCGCTGAGGTCGATGTGTTGGATCGCATCTCGAGCCGAAAAAATCTGTGCGGGTGTGACGGCGGTTTCGATCGGTGCCGGCTGGCTCTCCTCCCGCTGGGCGAGGCGCAAAATCTCGCGCTCGGTCGAGGCATCGGGTAAGTCAATATTGATCTTGAATAGGAATCGGTCGGTTTGGGCTTCCGGCAGTGGGTAGGTGCCCTCTTGCTCGATGGGATTCTGGGTGGCCAGTACCAAAAACAACGCTGGCAGGGTGTAGGTCTTACCAGCGATGGTTACCTGGCGCTCCTCCATCGCCTCCAACAGTGCCGACTGTACTTTGGCGGGTGCGCGGTTGATCTCGTCTGCCAATACCAATTCGTGGAAAATCGGACCGCGTTCGAAGGTCAGCACGCCATGACCTTCATGCTCCCGATACACCTCGCTGCCTGTGATATCTGCGGGCAGCAAGTCCGGTGTGAATTGAATACGACCGAGACTGACACCGAGGCCCTGAGCGAGTGTTCTTATCGATCGCGTTTTGGCGGTGCCGGGCAGCCCTTCAAGCAGTACGTGTCCGTTGCACAGCAGGCTGATGAGTAGTGAGTGGAGTACGGATGCCTGCCCGATCACCGAGCGG
>JAZBOZ010000119.1:0-2001 GCA_036351405.1 Halieaceae bacterium | reverse complement strand
GCCCAAGACGAAGCAGGAAATGATATCCGTGCCGCCGCTGATTGAAGCGAGGCACACGTCCGCTTTGAAATCCCGATAGATGTATTCGTAGCTGTTGCGGCTCAACGGCGAGCCGGTGGAGAGTATCGTTTTAAGCGTGGTGAGTTGGTGGCTCTCTGTGGGCCGGATATTGGCTTTCTCCAGCGAATCGATGTATTTCGCACCAACGCCAAAGACGGTTATACCCTCGGCATCGATGGCATCGACCAGCACCCTGCCTTGGGAGGCGAAAGGTGAGCCGTCATAAAGCACCAGCGTACACCCGCTCGCCAGGCCAGAAACCAGCCAGTTCCACATCATCCAGCCGCAGGTGGTGAAGTAAAACAGGACGTCGTCACGACCGAGATCGGTGTGAAGTTGATGCTCTTTGAGGTGCTGTAACAGGGTGCCACCAGCGCCGTGCACAATACATTTCGGCACGCCTGTCGTGCCCGATGAGTACATGATGTAAAGCGGGTGGTCGAAAGGTAGTTGCAGAAACTCCAGTGGCCGGGGCGGTGCTTGCCCCATCCAGGTACCCAGAACGGCAAAGCGCTCATCTTCAGGGCAAGGTGGCTGCTGCTGAATCAATGGCACGATGACGACGCGCTCGATAGACGTCACGGCATCGGCGATCTCCCTTGCCCGTTCGGTGCAGTCGATGACCTTGCCGTTGTAACGGTAGGCGTCTGCGGTAAACAGTAATTTGGGGTTCACCTGGCCAAACCGGTCGGTGGCGCCGTTGCGACCGAAATCGGGTGAGCACGAGGTCCATACTGCGCCCAGGCTCGCCGTCGCGAGCATGGCGACAACGGTTTCAGGGATGTTGGGCATAAACCCGGCTACGCGATCTCCTGGCTGGACACCCTCCGCCGTCATGGCTGCGGCCACTGACTCGACCATTGACCACAGCTCCGCATAGGTAAGGCTGCGACGCTCTCCGCCCTCGATCAGACCCACCAGCGCTGTTTGATCATCGCGATATTGCAACAGGTTCTCTGCGAAATTGAGTCGCGCGTCGGGGAACCATCGTGCCCCCGGGAATTGATCCTCGTCTGCGAGGATGGTATTGCCGCGGCGACTCGCTACGACGCTGCACCAGTCCCATAGGGTGCGCCAGAAGTCGGCTGGTGCGTCGATGGACCAACGATGCAGCGCCGTATAATCCGCAATGTCGACGCCGTAAGTATCCGCCACATGCCGGGTAAAGGCTGTCATTTGGCTGCTGGCTACCCGCTCGTCACTGGGGTGCCAGAGGGGCTGTAGATCGGCGTTGGCGTTGGCTTCGGTCATGATGATAGTAGTGCGTTAGTCTGAAATTCCAATCTTCAGTTGGTTGGGCATGGCGCTGGCTAACCCTCGGGGAGGGCAGCGATGGCGCCGTTTGTCAGGTAGATTACCGTACATCGAACTTGCGCGCGCCCCGAGAGGCGCAGCGGACTCACAGCTCACGAGGATCTCAATAATCATGAATACGCCTTACCCCACGTTGAACCACGGACTCGGTGAAGAGATCGATATGCTGCGTGACTCGGTTTACCAGCTTGTTCAGAAAGAATTGGCGCCGCGGTCCGCCGAGATCGACGCCAAAAACGAATTCCCCATGGATATGTGGCGTAAGTTTGGGGATCTCGGGCTGCTGGGTATGACGGTATCGGAGGAATACGGTGGAACCGATATGGGGTATCTCGCCCATTGCGTGGCCATGGAAGAAATTTCCCGAGCCTCGGCTTCAGTGGGTCTCTCCTACGGTGCTCATTCCAACCTCTGCCTTAACCAAATTCAAAAGAACGGCAATGAAGCCCAAAAGGCGCGTTACTTGCCCAAGCTTTGTTCCGGCGAACATATCGGCGCGCTGGCGATGTCTGAGCCGGGTGCCGGGTCGGATGTCGTCGGCATGCGGTTGCGCGCAGAGAAGCGCGGCGATCGCTACATTTTGAATGGCAACAAGATGTGGATCACCAATGGCCCGGATGCGGACGT
>JAZBOZ010000118.1:0-2000 GCA_036351405.1 Halieaceae bacterium | reverse complement strand
CGCATAACTTCCGAGGCAAACACGCTGCCACCCGGCGAGTTAATGCGCAGGACCAGCGCACCCAGATCATCGATGGCTGCGGCGCGCTCCAACTGTTGGACCACCGTTTCACTGCCGACCATCCCCTGCGTGCTTTCGCCCGGGATGATTTCACCCTCGATAGGCACCACCGCAATCACCGGCTTACCGGCGTTCTCCAAAGCCGCGGGGTTACCGAAGTTCTTGGTGTAAAGGTAACCATCGAAATCGATTCGGGTGTACTCGCCGTCGTCGTTGCTGTCCCCCACCAACTCGGTGATGAATGCATTGGCCTCGGTATGATCCAGCAGTTGATCAACCAAACCGGCATCGAGCGCTAATTGCGCCATATCGCCACCGGTTGCCTTAAGCCGGCCGGGGAAATCGCTCAGCAATGCCTCGATACTTCCAGCGGGCATCTCACGCGCAGTTTCGACGCTGGCGACAAAATCAGTCCAGAGACCGCCAACCCATCGCTGTACCACCTCGCGCTCTACCTCGGACATATCATCGCGAAGGTAGGGCTCGACGGCCGATTTGTTCTCGCCCACCCGGAATACGTGCATGTTCACCATGATGTTGTCGAGGAACTCGCGCAGATAGCTGCGATACACCCCGAAGCCCTGCAGCATCACAGTGCCGAGCGGATGCAGCAGGACGTGGTCTGCTTGGGCGGCGAGCAGGTACTGGCCTTGCGAGTAGAAGTCACCCACCGCGACGACCGGTTTACCCGTCGCGCGGAAGGTTTCAAGCGCCTTACTGATCTCCATCGCCTGGCTGGTTGAAGGGCCCATCAATTGCTGCAGATCAAGGACGAGCACTTTGACCCGCTCGTCTTCCGCACCCTCTTCGATCGCACGGATCAAATTTGAAAGCAGGATCTCGCGATTCTCTGACTCCGCCATCAGCGCTTCGATAGGCTCTTTTGCAGCGCGATCTTCGACCAATACGCCTTTCGGGTTGATCATCAATGCGGTGGCGTCCGGCATGGGTCGAGGTTTGGCCTCCTTCATGCCCTGCGAGATCACAAAGATCAGAAAACCCACGAACAGGAGTGGAACGACAACCGAAATGAAGCGGCTGATCCCCGAGAGAATCGCCCACAACCCGCGAAATAACTTACCCATCCTGTTCACCTCCCTGTGAGACTTCAGATGTCACACCGCGCAGCTGTCTGCCCCGCAGTCGTATGTAGGCGACCGACGCGCTGAACAACAGCACAACGAGCACCAGCCCGGATACGGGCACCCATGCAGTGGGCTGAGCAAACACCCATTCCACTGCGATAACAAAATAGAACAGTGTCACGAAACAGAGCCAGATAACAGCCCGCAGGTTGTCCCGTGCGACACCCGGCATAAACAGCACCAGCGGCAGCAGCCACAACAACCACATGGGCCACGGCGCGCCGAAGCGGGCAACGTTCGCCACTTGTTGTGCGCACAAGCCAATCCAGCTGGCCCACAGCAGGATCCATACGCCACGAATCAATGGGGTACGGGGCATCATCGTCGCACCGCCCACTGTGCCACCCGCTGTCCCAGCGCTCGACACAGCGATGCCTCCACCTCATCGACCGCGCGCTCTCCTGCCTGCCCTGCGACATGGCTGGGCCCGTAGGGCGTGCCACCGCTGGTTGTGGCGGCAAGCTCAGGATTCGAATAGGGCAAGCCGACCATCACCATGCCATGATGCAGTAACGGCAACATCATGCTCAGCAAGGTGGCCTCCTGGCCACCGTGCAGTGAGGCCGTCGATGTAAAAACCCCGGCAGGTTTATCAATCAACGCACCACTCATCCAGAGCGAACTAGTGCTGTCGATGAAGTGCTTCATGGGCGCTGCCATATTGCCAAATCGCGTGGGGCTACCCAGAACCAGCCCGGCGCAGCCACGAAGATCCTCCTCCTCGCAATACAGCGGCCCATCATCGGGCACCTCGGGTAATAGCTCGGTGGTCACCGCACTGACAGGCGGCACGGT
>JAZBOZ010000117.1:0-2119 GCA_036351405.1 Halieaceae bacterium | reverse complement strand
TCTACAAATACATTCCGGAAATCGGCACCGCGTTCGTGCTGGCGGTGCGCAGCCAGCGAGAGGCTGAATACGCGAATCGTGATGTCGTGGATTCCTGAAGCAGCGCCCAGACTTTTCGCATGTGGGGTGCGCGATCGTGCCTCGAGTACACCATGGCCTGAGTATCCGGGGATGGCCGAACACACTGTCCTCGATAAGTTGCCTGTGGTTTGACGTATCGTCGGGCGTCCGGTCTGCGTAGCGAGGACCATTCACCGACGCAAGTCGCGCCGGGGCGGGGCGGACTGTGCCGCGACTAATAATGGTTATTTTATGCTCAATGGGCAATATCGACGACCGCTTCGGACGTGGCGTCTCGCAGGTCGCCAAATGGCGGCTGCACCCCAGCTTGGCGGCTTCAACTATCCACCGGACTGATCACACCGCGAGCGCCCCGATTGAGCACATGGGTGTAAATCTCTGTGGTACTGACATCCTGGTGGCCGAGCAATTCCTGGATGGTGCGAAGGTCGTAACCCTGCTGTAGCAACCGTGTGGCAAAACTGTGCCGGAACGTATGTGCCTTGACCGGCTTGCGCGACTTTGCGGATCCCGGTAACAAGGTCGTGCGATCCTTGTCGCCCTTGCCCTGGCGCACGGTGAGTGTGTGCAAAGCAAAGTCGAGATCCTTCACACGCAGGTTGAGGCATTCATTCAGGCGGAGACCACTGCCGTAGAGCAGTTCAACCATTAGGCGCGGCGTACCACGCAAATGGCTGATCACCGCTTTGGCCTCCTCGTGGGTGAGCACCGTGGGTAACCGCTTGGTCGGCTTTGCATACTGAAAGTTAAGTGTTGCAGGCTCACGACCAAGAAACTTGATGTACAGATACATCAAGGCGTTGAGTGCGGTTCGCTGGGTGGATGGCGAGACGGACGCGTGCGCCCCAAGATGATTGAGAAACGCCTCTATCTCATGCTGCCCCATCTCCCGCGGGTGCCGCTTGCCATGAAAAAGTATGAAGCGCCTGACCCAGTGCAGATAGGTGCGCTCGGTCGCATAGGCATAGCCTCTCGCTCGTAAGTCAGCGCGAAGTTGATCCAGAAAACGGGGTGTGCCGCTCGCAATCGGTACGGGGATGTCGTCCATGACCATGCAACTCCTGTTGGAGCGGCATCAGAGCAAAGGCGTTGAGTCACAGCAACGAAATGGCCTGTTTTCATGGTCAATGGTCGAGTGTGAGAGGAGACCTGGTGCCTGCTGCAGCCATACCGGGCGATCTTTACAGCGAGATTGGTGACAAAGGACCGAAACGCGGGACGGCGCACACTGACACTAGGAAAATGTATGAGTCAGCCAAACGCTGGTGATGTGCTAGGTTTCTGAAGAGGTTGTGTTTTTTTGAATCGCTGTGGCGTCAGGGGGCCATGCCGTGATGACTTCTCAATCAGACTCAGTCAAACGAATAAGCTGTTAGATTTCAAAAAATGGCATCTCAAGCTTTTCAAACCTTCGAACATGCAATTCAAGATGCAGTTGATTTACTCAATCACTTCGATGCATTGAATACCAATCCACCGCCGCCAGAAATCGAAGTCTTAAAACGCGCTAGTCTAGTCATGGCGTTGGCTGCGTTGGAAACATACTTCGAGGATCGGTTGATTGAGGCTGTAGAAAAAATCTCGAATGGTCCGAATGGCGAGCAGCACTTGGCGCAGTTTTTCAGAGAGTCGCTTGCGAACGATTTGAAGTACTTTCATACGCCGAGCACGGATAGGGTGAGGCCCATCTTTAAGAAGTATCTCAGCCTCGATATTACTGAAGCCTGGTCTTGGAACAATTGTGAGCCTGCGCAGGCCAGAAAGGAACTCAATGCACTTGCGAAGAAACGGGGAGATGTGGCGCATCGGTCTTGGCGCCCCATTTCAGGGGAGGCCCAGCCAGCGGCGCACGCCGTCAAGCGAGATGATCTTCGCAAGCATATTTACTTCGTCAAACAACTGGCTACGGCAACCGATGCGTATCTGGAAGAAAAAATCTAACAAGGCGGTCAAGCCGTTCGCCTGCGGCTCACTCGGACGTTCAGCACTCCGCGCCTGCCCGGGCAATTGCTCCGTGCTGAATGCGGCTTACCTGGAC
>JAZBOZ010000116.1:0-7913 GCA_036351405.1 Halieaceae bacterium | reverse complement strand
GATTGGTTATCTCAAGCGTTGGTAGCGCCTCGGTGTTCCAGGAGCCGCAAGTTGTTATAGGCCTGCTTAAATTGACCATTTTCTTTCAGTGCGCGTTCGAAGTAGCCTTTAGCGCTGATGAAGTCGCCGCGTAGAACACTCACTACACCCAGATTCGATAATGCGATTGCCCGGTCACGACTGAATTGTGACTGCTTTGAGAGCTGGTAAGCGGTTACGCAGGCTGTGTTGGCATCATTGAGTTCACCTAACTGGGTCAGTGCGACGCACAGATTGGTGCTGCTATCGAACCGGGTATTGCTATGAAGTCGAAGGCGAGGCAGCGTCTCAGCAATATTGCCCTTAACCACCGCTGGCCCATACGCGCCATCCTCAATCACTGCGAGCTGGTAGCCACTGCTAGGGGTCTCTGGGTCATTACCAGCCGCCGGATGTGCTGTGGCTAGGTTTGCGGCAATTAGCATTGCCGCGCTCACTGAGGTTTTGAGAGTTAAATTCATGTCAACGCTCCTCTTGCTTGAATGACAGGTTTTCGAATACCCATCAGGCTAGAGCGCGTTGTGAAGGCGCACAAACGAAAAGAAGTTGACCAACAAATAAGAAAATCTAACGCGTTGGCGCTACATATCTCTCGTTAGGGCTAACTATTAAGTGAGAGATACCTGTGCCTGAGAAACCGGCGAGCGTCTAAAAGGTTCAAATACCTCGAGCACCCACTCTCTCAAAGCAGTGACTTCATGGGTATCGGCTTTGTCCGGCGAGTAAACCAAGTAATAGGCTTCGGGCATTTCAACAATGGTTTCGAACATAGGCACCAGCGCACCATATTTAAACCAGTTGTCACTAAGCGGCACGGGAACAAGCGCAGCACCGACCCCTCTTTCTGCGGCACGCGCCACCGCGATCATAGAGTCCAAACGAACGACATTTGAAGCCGCAGGCAAATCCACTCCAGCTACCCGCGTCCAAATCTTCCATGCTTCAGGTCGACTGCTGTGGACGACGATGGGGAAGGGCCTGCGTGCGTCGCCGTCAACTTTGTATTGCTTCAGAAAAGCTGGCGAACAGGCAGGTATGAGTCGCAGTGGAAACAGCGGATCTGCACACAAATGGCTCGGAGGTTGACGAAAAAGCCTGATTGAGGCGTCGGCACTCGCTGGATGGCGCTCGGCGGATTCGTCGCTGGTATCCACGTAGATCTCGATTTTCGGATGACGCCGGGTGAAGTCCTCAAGTTCAGGAACAAACGATTCGCTGGCAAAGAAAGGTTGTACTGACAGACGTAATTGTCGCTTCGCCGCGTCTTGCATGGCGTCTGCAATGGCGTCGTCAATTTTTGTGATCAGCGGTTCGATTCGGCGGTACAGTCGCTCGCCCTGATGTGTTAACCGAAGTGCTCGCTTCTCCCGAATAAAGAGCTCGGTGCCTAGCTCTTCCTCCAGGCTTTTTACTTGCTGGCTGATTGCTGATGCGGTGAGAGACAACTCCTCAGCGGCTAGCTTGTAGCTGGCATATTTTGCAGCAACGCAAAACAAGCGCAGTCCACGGAGAGAAGTTTTCCTTTGAGCTATTTTCAACGAATCACGGCCCACGTCATGTTGGATACACCATCAGTCTACGACGTTGTGTGTCTAAAAACGTCTCCCTGCAATCTCCACTGTATTAAGCCCTTGACTCCAGTGCGTCCAACTCGTCCTGCTGTTGCAGCCATTGCTCCTCGATCTCAGCGAGCTTGGTCTTGACCTCTCCCTCATCGCGCACCAGCTCGGCAAGCTCTGCTTTGCGATGGCTCTCATAGAGCTCCGGGTCAGCGAGCGACTGTTGAATCGACGTCAGCCGCGTTTGCAGCGCTTCCATGTCGCGCTCCACCTTCTCCAGTGCCTTCTTAAGTGGGCGTAGCTTTGCCCGCGCGTCGGCCGCCAGCTGGCGCCGCTCTTTTCGGGACAATCCGCTCTCTGTCTCGGTCGCCATTTCAACGGCGGCTTTGCCTTCGGCACTGAGAATCCACTGCTCGTAGGCTTCAAGGTCGTCTTCAAAGGGCTCCACCCGTCCATGGTGGACCAGTACTAGCTGTTCTACCGAGTTTCGAAGCAAGTGCCGGTCGTGGCTGACCAGCATCAATGCACCCTCGTAGCCTTGCAGCGCAACCTCCAGCGCGTGGCGCATGTCGAGATCCAAATGGTTAGTTGGTTCATCAAGCACCAGCAGATTCGGGTCCTGCCAGACCACCATGGCCAGCGCCAGGCGAGCTTTTTCGCCGCCCGAAAACGCTGCGATGGGGTCTTTCGCTGCATCCCCTCGAAAATTGAAGCCGCCCAGAAAATCCAACAACTCCTGCTCTCGCCGCTCTGGCGTCAATCGCTGCAAATGCAAGAGCGGGCTCGCGTCGAGATCGAGCACTTCCAGCTGTTGTTGATCAAAATAGCCGATCCGCAGGTGCGCACCTGTCTGCCGCTCACCCGACAGCATGGGCAGGTGGCCGATCAAGCTTTTCAGTAAGGTAGATTTCCCTGCGCCATTCTTGCCGAGCAAGCCGATACGGTCACCTGGGCGCAGGGTGAGATCGACCTTGTCGAGGATCGTTGTATCACCGTAACCCAACGATGCGCGCTCCAGCTGTAGCAGTGGGTCGCTCGATTTACCGGGCTGCGGAAACTGAAAGTGAAACGGCGAATCGACATGGGCAGGCGCGACTTGCTGCATCCGCTCGAGCTCTTTCAGTCGGCTCTGCGCCTGTTTTGCTTTGGTGGCTTTGTAACGGAAACGGCGTACAAAGTCTTCGATCTCGGCGACTCGGCGCTGTTGCTTCTCAAAAATGGCCTGCTGCTGGCTCAGCTGTTCGGCCCGCTGACGTTCGTAATCAGAATAGCCGCCGCGGTAGGTGGTTAGTCGCTGTCCCTCGATCTTCAGCGTTCGCTCACAGGTGGCGTCGATGAAGTCCCGGTCGTGAGAGATCATCAGCAAGGTGCCCGGGTAGGTCTGTAGCCAACCCTGAAGCCAAAGCGTGGCGTCGAGGTCGAGGTGGTTGGTGGGCTCGTCGAGTAGCAGTAAGTCCGAGGGTGTCATCAGTGCCCGGGCAAGGTTGAGCCTGATTCGCCAGCCGCCTGAAAACTGGCTGACAGCCCTCTCAATCTGATCAGGGCTAAAACCCAGGCCAGTCAATAACTGCTCAGCGCGGCGGGGTGCCTCATAACCCTGCACAGCATCCAACTGTTGATGTAGCTTGGCTGCCGTATCGAAATCTTCGTTGGCTTCGGCCTCCGCCACGTTTTTAAGTAGATCAAAGACGGGCCTGTCGCCCGATATGACGAAGTCGCGCGCCGATTGATCGCCTGTTGGTGCCTCTTGTGCCATGTGCGCGATGCGCATGGCGGACATGCCGCGAATCTCACCCTGATCGGGTGGCAAGCTGCCCAGCAACATGGCGAAAAGGCTGGATTTGCCGCTGCCATTAGCACCGATTAGTGCAATTCTTTGACCCGGCTGGAGCGTCGCGGAGGCGCCCTCAAGCAGCAGCTTGGCACCGCGTCTGATGGCGATGTCTTCGAAAATGATCAACGGGGAATCCAGAATAAATCTAATTGATCCGCATTATACAAATTCAGAAAAATTCACCGTCCCGGTGGGCGTAATTGCAGCCCTGCAAACGCTCGTATGCCAATTTTGCTCGTTCTTCAGGTCTGCGACAGGCTCGCTAGATAAACGTTCTCGGGCCACTGCAGTGGCGGGTGTGTGAGTGCCGGGGTGTCAGTCATTGGCCAGTTAGGTGATGAGATGAACATATCTCGCAGTGTTCCCTTGACTACGATTAAGCGCTAGCGTGTACCGTACTTCCGATAGCTGGGGGGCCTCGGTTGCGCCAACTGGAAAAAATTGCAAAACATATCCCGGGCGTTGTGTATCAGTTCCGGCGCTGGCCCGACGGGCAATCAGCATTTCCCTATGCCAGCCCTGGTATTGAAAAGATCTACGGCTTGCTGCCTGAGGATGTTCAGCGGGATGCATCGAAGGTTTTTGAACGCATTCACCCCGATGATCTACCCGCAGTCGCGGAGAGTATCGATCAGTCTGAGGCTACGCTGAGTGACTGGCATCATATTTATCGAGCGTACTTGCCCGAAAAAGGCTGGATTTGGTTAGAGGGTGAGGCCAGCCCCGAAAGACTCGATGATGGCAGCACCCTGTGGCACGGCTACATTCGTGATATCACGGCACGTACCGAACATGAGATGTTGCAACGTCAGGCGCGATCACGATTTGAAGCCTTTGTTGCCAATACGCCGGTTGCCATGGCGATGTTCGATACCGAGATGAATTGCATCGCGGCGAGTAACCGTTGGGGAGAACTGCTCGGTGTTCCTGTGCACTTACAAATTGGCAAAAACCACTATGAAGTCTTTCCCGACCTGCCTGAGGCCTGGCGCGAGGCACATCAAAAGGGACTCAGGGGTGAAAACGTCGAAGATGAAAAAAGCCGTTGGGATCGTGATGACGGCAGTTACGTTTGGTATCACTGGGTCCTGAGACCTTGGTATGACTCGGAGAGTTCTCGCCAGGGCATCATCATTAGCTTTCGCGACATTACTGCAAGGGTCGAGATGGAAGCGGAAATCGAGCGCAACCATCAAGAAATTACGGCTCTGCTCGACAACTCTGCGCTGAGCTATATCTCGCTGGATCACAACAAGTGCATCAGCAACATCAATAGAGCGGCAGAGACACTACTGAAAATCGAGCGCAAAGCGCTTATTGGCGCCAGTTTCGACACAGCGCAGCCGGCATTGGCGGAGCAGCTGAATGCGGCGCTATCTGCTGCACTCACTACGGGTTCTTTCCAGCTAATTGAGGCGCAACTGTTACCTTCATCCGACTGGGTGCAGGTTAGTTTGGTGCCGTGGTCGCAGGGTCTTTGGGTGGTGATAGAAGACATTACCGATCGCAAGCAAAGCGAGGCTACGATGGAGATGCTTGCTACGACGGACCCTCTCACTGGCGCGTTTAATCGCAGCAAGGGCCAGGCTTTGCTCGAAGCCGAAAGCAGTCGCCTGGCGCGCTACGGCACGCCTATCTCGGTAATTATGATCGACATCGATTTTTTCAAACAGGTCAATGACCAGTATGGCCACGATGTCGGGGATCAGGTTTTGAAGACGTTGGTTTCACGTATCCAGCGGACGTTGAGAAAGCCGGATTCGATGATTCGCTGGGGTGGCGAGGAGTTTCTTGTCATCCTTCCCAGCACCGATTTAATGGCGGCGACGGAAATCGCGAAGCGCTATCTCGCAGTAATCAACCAAACACCCTTTGATGAGGTAGGGGTTGTAACAATCAGTATGGGGGTGGCCGAATTACGGCCGGCTGAAGCGGTTCATGATTTTCTGCGGCGAGCCGATGAACACCTTTATGCGGCTAAGCGCAATGGCCGTGACCAAGTGGTGGCAATGCGCGATAGTGCAGCTTGAGTCATTCGCGTCGAGGTTGCGCTCTTGCCTGACATCCATCCAATCAATGAGACCGTGGCCCCATGAAGCGCATTTATTATTGGCCCACCTTGCTCGGATTTATTTGTGGTGTGGTTGCGGTTGCACTAGGCCACTGGATTGGCGCAAACACAGTCGAGCAATGGCAATTAGCCAGCCGCTACACGGCCCAAGTGTCTTTCCCTCTATTTATTGTCACCTTTGTCGCTTCCTCGTTGGTGCGGTTATTCCCTAGCCATGCTACCCAAGCGCTCATGCGTCAGCGGCGCTGGTGGGGTTTGGGTTTTGCGGCGTGCTTTTTCCTGCACCTCGCTGCGCTCCTTGTTTACAACGGTCTGCGTGACAACTTGCCGCCTGTTGGCGTATTCGACCGAGGCGTGATCGCCTACGCAGTCCTGCTCGCGATGGTTCTGACATCGACGAAAGCCGCGCAGCAAAAACTCGGTCGCTGGTGGCGACTGCTACATAGCGTGGGTATGTGGGGATTCTTTTTCATATTTGTCGTCGCTTTCTATCTCGATGCATTGTTGAAGTTTGAACTGCCAGCTTTTGAGCCATTCTCCGAGCCTTACACGCTGACGGGCATTGTGGCGCTCGCGCTAAGAATTGGGGCGTGGCTGAAGATCAAAGCTCTACGCAAGATTGATTCTGGGCCTTACAGAGCTGAATGTTGAGCGACCACGCTGCCCCCTGCACATTCACCACGTCTCCAAGTACTGCTTCGGCATCAGTGTACTGACCCGCGATGGATCATGGCGGGAAATCAAATCGTGGTACGGTGTCGGTCTTCGCAAGAAAAATAAGATGGTCACTTGAAATGACAGCTGCAAAAGAGACGGTTAAATCTTTCTATCAGTGCCTCGCGGATGGTGATCCTACGGGCGCATTCTCACTCTTGGCGGAAGACATCGAGTGGAATGAGGCCGAAGGCAACCCGTTGGCCGATCGAAACCCGTATCGAGGTGCTGGTGCCATTGCTGAGGGCGTTTTCGGGCGCCTGGCAGCAATTTTCGATGACTTTGCAGCGATCCCTGAAGAATTCATCGCCGAGGGCCAGCGCGTCATCGTCATCGCGCGTTATTTTGGTACGCACAAAGACAGCGGCACGCCTCTAAATTGCCAGGCCGTGCACTCTTGGTGGGTCGATAACGGCAAGCTGATCAAGTTTCAGCAGTATGCCGACACTGAGCAGCTCGCTCGACTGAGCTGAGGCGCGCTGCTGAGAATGCCTCCTTTATTACTCATGGCGCTGCTGCCGGATAACCTCAGGCAAGCGGCGGGTGAGCGCATGGGTCATCACTGGCCAGCCATGTAATCCAGCGTCAGCGCAGTAAGCGCGCGGACCCCTACGGGTAACGCACGTTCATCCGCATAGAAGCGGGGTGAGTGATTCGGATAGACCAACTCGGGGTCATCAGGAGCGACGCCCAGGAAAAGGAATAGCCCTGGCACTTCGTTGGCGAAGTAGGAGAAGTCCTCGGCTGTGGTGGTCTGTTGCGCTTCTATCAGATTGCCGCCTTCTATGCTGCTTAGGGTGGGAACCATGCGTCGGTAAAGATCCGGGTCATTGCGCGTGACGCCATATCCCAAATCGATTTCCACATCTGCAGTCGCGCCAGCCGCCTCGGCGATATTGCTCGCTGTGTGGTGCACACGCTCATGAATATCCATGCGCGTATCCGTATCAAAGGTGCGAATGGTGCCTACCATGTTGACGGAATCTGGAATGATATTGCTACGAACCCCGCCGTTGATCTGCCCGACCGTGACAATGGAGGGTGTCAGCGTTGCATCCAGCTGACGTGACACGATCGTTTGCAGGCCGAGGACGATCTGACTTGCCGTAACGATTGGATCTACACCCGCCCACGGCACGGCACCGTGGGTTTGCTGTCCATTGACGGTGATGCTGAATGTGTCTCCCGATGCCATCAGACCGCCGGGTCGTGTGGCGATAGTACCCGCAGGGAATGGGAAGACGTGCAAACCAAAGATGACCTCAGGGCGGGGATCATCGAAAGCACCTTCCAGCAGCATCAGCTCAGCGCCCCCAACTGAGCCGTCCGGGGTGCCCTCCTCGGCAGGTTGGAAGAGAAACACCACGGTGCCCGGGAGTTCATCGCCTAGCCCAGCGAGCACTTCCGCAACGCCCATCAGAATGGATACGTGGTTGTCGTGACCGCATGCGTGCATGACCCCGACTTCCTTGCCTAGAAACGTCGAACGCGCCTTTGAAGCGAACGGTAAATCGACTTCTTCGGTGACGGGCAATGCATCCATATCGGCGCGCAGTGCCACCACTGGTCCGTCGCCGCCGCGCAACACGCCGATAACGCCCGTCTTGGCGACCTCGGTGCGTACCTCCATGCCCAACGACCTCAGATGATCTGCAACAAGCTTGGCGGTACGAAACTCTTGGTTACTCAGCTCGGG
>JAZBOZ010000115.1:0-5452 GCA_036351405.1 Halieaceae bacterium | reverse complement strand
GGCTGGTGGGAGTTGATCATCAGCAGGGTCGATCCATCCTCACTCCGACGTGGCGACACGGCGGCCGCATTAGACCCGATAGGTGCGGCGCCGATAAGCGCACGAGCGGGCGCACTGATGGGGCGTGCGCGCGTGTCGCCGGTAAGCTCTGCAACCGCCGCATCAAAGCCGTAAAACAGCAAGTGGCGCAGCATGTGCGCGGCGACAATATCCTGCCCGGTGATGGGCAATACATCGCGTTCGACGCGCTCCGGATAATCCGCGGCATAGCGATTCAGGCCCGCTGCAAAGGCTTCGACATAGTCGCGCGTCGCAGGTTTGAGATCACTGTCATAACGATCAGTGATGTCTTGCCAAAGGCCTAGCCACTTGACGAGGTAGTCAGAGCGAGCGGCATCCGGACCAAAGTAGCGCCCAGCGGTGCCCCGGTAGTAGGGGATGGAAGACTCGATAATCGGCCATGCATCTTCGGCTTGTGCGTAGGCAAGGCCAAAAGCGGTGTCGGCGTCGCGAGCACCATGCACATGGGGAATGCCGTATTGGTCCCGTTCAATGTCGGCGGCCCATTGACCCGCATGGGCCGGGGTTACGCAGCCGATGACGAACGCCAGAACCAACCAGTTCATTGCTGCGTTGATCGGCGGTTTTTTCGATGCTCTAGTGCGCACAGTTCACACCCATTTCTTGTTGCGGAATATCACACCCAGTATGGCAAGACAGGTCACACAGATGCCCACTACGATCCAAAAAGCCTGATCGTTTTCAGTGCCAGGCATGCCACCGACATTGACACCCAGCAGCCCGGTGAAGAAGCCGAGGGGCAGAAACAGTGCGGCGACAATCGACAGCAAATACATCCGCGCATTCATTTCTTCCGAGAGCTGGCTCATGAGCTCTTCCTGTGCCAGCGCAGCGCGATCTCTGACTTCCTCAATCGCATCGATGTGCCGCGCCAAGCGTTCGGCTGTCTCCCGGAGCTTCAAACGCTGGAGCTCTTCCAGCCAAACGGGGGCTTCGTTTGCAAGCCGGAACAGTGTTTCCCGCTGAGGGGCGAGATATCGACGCAGAACAACCGTCTGTTTGCGCAGCTTGGCGAACTCGTGGCGAAGCCCATCGGTATCGTTATCGAGGGTTCGTTCCTCGAGCTGCAGCACCTGATCTTCCAGATTGCCAATGGTGTCGTTCATACGATTGACCAATTGATCCACCCAGGCCAGTACAAGATTGGGCACCGTTTCGGGCCCTTCCCCTTGAGTTAGCCGATCGACAATGTCTGTCGTCGATTGCAGCGGTCGTCTCTGAGCCGAAATAAGACAGTTTCCGTCGGTCCAAATACGCACTGACACCATGTCATCCGGTTCGGCGCCGGGGTTCAGATTGACACCACGTAGGATCAGCAAAAGCCGCTGCTGGCGTACGACCAGCCTGGGCCGGGTCTCTTCTGCCAGCAGGCCTTCGATCGCGATGTCGTTGAGTTCGCTATGTTCCCGAAGCCAGTCACCAGCCTCAGGAGATAGGGCATCGAGATGCGTCCAAACCTGTTCGCCATGCAGCGGGAGCAAGCGTGTCTCGTCTCCCGCTTGGGCAGGGCCTTGCAGAGATATTTGATGTAGAACCGGCGTATTCATCGTGAAGTCCTAAAATTTGACCTCGCATATTGCCACCGAAAAGTCTGAGGAGTGCTGTTTCTCTGCGGATTAAAGTTATATCCTAAGAACTCAACGCTCTTAATCTGCACGTTAGTGCAGGAGCGTTTGGTTTGGAGGGAGTGTTGGCCAGCGGGGTCAAAAATAAAGAGGTTCCGCGCGGCTGGCAGTAAGCTCTAATAGCTTCCACAATGGGGGCACCTCCCGGGATTGGGGGGACATAAAGCAATAAAACAGCAAAGGATCCCGAGATGAACGCGAAGAATCTTCTTTCCGTGGGCGTCGCTGCAGCACTCATGGGTGCCGTGGTGGCTCCGACGCACGCCACCAACGGTTATTTCACGCATGGTGTTGGTACCCACAGCAAATCAATGGCGGGCGCGGGTGATGCGATGCCGCGTATGGCGATTGATATTGCAAACAACCCCTCTACGGGCGTACTGATCGGTGACCAGCTGGACGTCGGTCTTGCTGTTTTCTCGCCCCGTCGTAGCTACGAGACCTCGGCCAGCCAGCTGAATGGGCAGTTCGGTTCGTTTTCACTGAACACGCCGGGGGAGGTTGAGAGTGACAACGAGTGGTTCCCCATTCCCTACATCGCCAAAAACTGGAAGCTCGATGATGATTCTGCGCTGACGGTGGCCTTCTATGGCCGTGGTGGGATGAATACAGATTACACGTCGGGCAGCGCCAGCTTTGACCCGGACGGCCCCGGTCCTGCACCGGTCATGGAGTTCCCCGGTGTTTATGGCGGCGGCACTACGGGCGTGAATCTCAATCAGGCATTCTTCGAGGTGTCTTATAGCTTCAAAGCGGCAGAAAATGTGGCGATTGGTATTGCGCCGATTTTCGCTTATCAGCTTTTCTCTGCCGAGGGTCTGGGCTCGTTTGCACCCTATACCCGCACGTTTGCAGCCAGCGGTGGCACGGCCTTCCCGCAGAACCTGACCAATAAAGGTGCTGACTCCAGTATGGGCTACGGCCTCAAGGCCGGTGTTACATGGCGTCCCACCGATGTGGTGAGCCTGTTCGCGGCTTACCAGACCAAGATGGACATGGAAGAGTTCAGCGAGTACCGGGATCTCTTCGCCGAGCAGGGCAGCTTCGATATCCCTGCCAACGCGCGGGTGGGTGTCAGCTTTGTCGCTACCGATAACCTCAAGCTGCATTTCGATGTCGAGTACATTGAGTACAGCGATGTGGCTTCGGTCGGTAACGCCATTGGTGGCGTGATCAACTGTCCGACGGCAGGCTTCGGCGGTACCGATATCGAGAGTTGTCTCGGCGGCAACAGCGGCTTTGGTTTCGGCTGGGATGACGTCACGATCTATCAATTCGGCGCCGAGTGGGTGCCCGAGTCGCTGGACGGCATCACGCTGCGCGCAGGCTACAACTATGGTGAGCAGCCGATCTCAGGTGCCGACGCCGCCATCAACATTCTGGCGCCCGCAACGGTGGAGGAGCATTTCACCTTTGGTATCTGCCAGGAGTTGAGTAACGGCGATCACATGTCGCTGGCCTTCATGTATGCGCCAGAGAAGGAAGTGAGTGGTCCGAACTTCTTTGATCCAACTCAGAACGTATCGTTCGCCATGGATCAGTTTGAAATCGAGTTCGCTTACTCGTTCAAGTAATAGTCGACGGGTTGTCGTCGCGTTTGAGCCTTTGATCGGTATGCCGGTCAAAGGCACGTGATGTCGACTGACTTGCGCCAGCACGGCACTGCGGTGATCATATCCTGATGGACTTGATTACTATCGCAGTGCCGTTTTTTTTGCTCTCGATCCTGCTTGAATTCGTGTGGGGTTGGTGGCGTGGCAACAACACCTATCGCCTGAACGATATGTTCAGCAGCCTGATGCTGGGCAATCTCAGTCAGGCGAGACGATTCGTCACCTTGGGCGTCGGCGGTTTGGTGTATCACTGGATCACCGACTACTTCTCTCTGCCGCTATGGGATGCCTCCGCGTGGTGGACCTGGGTGGTGGCATTTGTCCTCTACGACTTTTGTTACTACTGGCTGCATCGCATGGGTCATGAGCGGCAGATACTTTGGGCCGCGCACGTCGCCCATCACCAGAGTGAGGATTACAACCTCTCCACTGCATTGAGGCAGACCAGCACCGGGTTTTTACTGGGCTGGCTGTTCTATATACCGATGTTCCTTCTCGGTATTCCTGCTGAAGTGGTGGTCACCGTCGGTGCCTTGAACCTGATTTACCAGTTTTGGGTGCATACCCAACATGTTCCGGAACTTGGCTGGTTAGAGTTTATTTTTGTGACGCCCTCGAACCATCGCGTGCATCACGCCCAGAATGATCGCTACCTCGATCGAAACTACGGCGGGGTCTTTATCGTGTGGGACAGACTGTTTGGTACTTATCAGAGGGAGTTGCCCGAAGAGCCTTGTGTTTACGGTATCCGCGGTCCCATCAATAGCTGGAACCCGGTGGTCGCTTTGACCCACATTTATCGGGATATGTGCCTCGATATGGTGCGAGCAGGGAGTCTCAAAGAGCGTTTGGCGGTGCTGTTCGCCCGCACTGGATGGCAGCCTGATTCCATTCCAGCAGAGCATCGACGAGCAAAGAACGATTTGAGCCAGTTCCGTAAGTTTGACCCGGCAGTTAGTGGGCTTATGCAGTGGTCCGCGGGGCTACAGCTGATCATCGCCACGCTGCTGCTCGTCTTCGGTCAATTGCTTGCCTCCGAGGCTATGCCGCTGTGGGCAGTCTGGGGGTTGATGATTTGGCTGGGCGTCTCCACGGCCTGGTGGCTGGAGGGGCGGGGCTCCCAATGGCTGTTCATGGCCGATTTGCTGCGTGGAGGTGTCGCTGTGTGGCTGCTCTACAGCGATGGCGCCGCATACGTTGCGATGGCTGTCATGGTTATAAGCGCTGTCAGTGCAGGGCTGACGTTAGCGGATACGCAAAAAAATACCCGTATCGCGTCTGGCGATACGGGTATGGCGTGAGTCGACGTCTAATTAGAACGTAGCGACGTACGCTGCGATGTTGGTGATGTCGTCATCAGCCATCGGCTTGGCGACCGGCCACATCATGGCGGACTGGGCGCCACGCTGTTCGCCAGCCCGGTAAGCGGTGAGCTTGGCCACGATATCCTCAGACGGTTGGCCAGCCAGTTGCGGGCCGATGCCGCCCTCGCCCTGGCTACCGTGACAGGCAATACATTGACCGTAGTAGGTCTCACCGAGCGCCTCGGGTGAAGCCGCCGCCAGTGCTGCCTGTTTGGCCGTCTCGACTTCGGCGATGCTGCCACCGTTAGCCGCTTTCCAAGCCTCGTAGCATTCGCCAACACAGACGTTTTGGTTGCCAGTCCAGCTGGGGTTGTTACCTGACATACCGGCATAGACGACGCCAGACACGACGATCAGAAAGACCAGCGCGATAAGGTTGGTGTTCATTGGTTTCTCCAGATGTTTGGGGGCTGATTCGATCAGGGGCGGATTATACAAGTTCTTGCCGTCACGGTAAGTCGCCAGCATCCCGAATCGGGTGTTTGCTTCAGGCGTTCGCGCAGCCAAGAGGCCCCTAACCGCGCGCGACGTTGAATTTGTGGCCGTCGCCCGCCAGATTGCGCTTGCCAGGCCCTAATATCTTTCAAGGTACGGCCCACAAGCGCTAGCCCTCAAGCAGGTCAAAAACGCTTTATGATAGCGTCGCGCGGAGCATCCAGGCGGTCTTTTCGTGGACCCGCATACGGTCTGAAACCAGCGCGCTGGTGGATTCGTCATCGGCGTCTGAGGACAACTCCAGTACCTCTCGGCAGCTGCGCACAATTTGCTC
>JAZBOZ010000114.1:0-2737 GCA_036351405.1 Halieaceae bacterium | reverse complement strand
GGCATGTCCCTGAGATAATCCCAGAAAGGCTCTCCGTGGCGTTCGTTCAGGTGGTAGTGCAGCACAATAAAGTCACGGATATGCTCTGCTTCTACCCTGAGCTTGTGGTTGTACTCATCCCGCACCGCGTCGTCGATGCCGTTTTCAGGGAACATCAGTAACAACCACATGATGCCATTCTGGATGAGGTGGATGCTGGTCGACTCCAGCGGCTCGATAAACCCGCTCGATAGTCCGATGGAGATGCAGTTGCGGTTCCAGTAGCGCCGTCGTTGCCCCGTCGTGAACCGGATCGGTCGGGGGTCGGTGATTGTCTTTTCGGGAATGTTTTTGAGCAGCAGCGCTAATGCTTCATCATCCGAGTAGGCCTGATCGTTATACACCAGTCCATTCCCAGCTCGGTGCTGCAGCGGGATCCGCCACTGCCAACCGCCCGTATGGGCGATCGATCGAGTGTAAGGTGGGGCCGGCCCGTCGAGTTCGCTTTGTACGGCCAGCGCGCGGTTGCTGGGCAGGACGTCCGACCAGTCATCGAAGCCTGTTTTCAGCGCACCTTCCATTAATAGCGCCTTGAATCCCGTGCAATCGATGAACAGGTCGCCGGGAATGACTTGCGCGTTATCGAGCCGCAGCTGTTTGATATCGCCGTCGCTCCCGAGATCCACGTGATCGATTTTCCCCTCGACTCGATGCACCCCCATTCGCTCCGATAGCTTGCGCAGGTACTGCCCATATCGGGTGGCATCCAAGTGGTAGGCGTAGTTGAGTTTCGGGTCGCTGGCGATAGCGAAGCGCCCAGCCTCAGCGGCTTTGAGTTCGAGACAGTAATCGCCGTAGTCGCCGGCTACGCCTTCATTGCGGGCACGAAGCCAAAAATGATGGAACCCACAGGCCCAGCAGCCCTGACCCGTATCCCCAAAAGAATGAAAGTAATGCTCTCCGGGTTTACGCCAGTTCTCAAATTGAATGCCCAGCTTGAAGGTGGCCTTGGTCTCGCGGATGAATTCCGGTTCAGGGATTTTTAGCAGTCGATTGATGGTCAGTATCGTGGGGATAGTGGCCTCACCGACACCCACAGTGCCGATCGCATCCGATTCGATGAGGGTGATATCCAGCTTCTTACCAACGAGATGCGACAACGCTGCGGCCGTCATCCAGCCAGCAGTACCCCCACCGGCAATGACCACTCGCTGGATACCCTGTTGATTGTCGGTAGGCGAAGTCATTGGCAATCCTATCGTTTAAGGGCGTTAAGCAACTGGGCACGAAGCTGCCGGGCGTCATTATTATCGAGCCGACCCAAGCGGCCTCTGCGCGCCTCCGGTAGATGGCCCAGATGCTCTGAGTCTTCATCGTTGAAGATGTAATGATCAAAAAAAGCCTTCCAGGCACGGCGTTGCGCCGGCGGCATCGAACGAATCGACAGCAGCGCATGGTTAAACGCATCCGTAGGTGTGCCGTAAACGGCGGACGTCTCGCTCCACCAGTAATTAATCAGTGCATTGACGTCGGCCAGAGACTCGACATGATGCCACCACATGCTGGGGATGAAGATGGCATCACCCGGCTCGAGTTCCGTGACCTGCGCGTGCTGCCAGGCCTCAGCGAAGCGGGGGTAGCGTGCGAGATCCGGTTCATGAAAATCGACCAGACTAATGGGCTGGCCAGCCGGCGTGAAATCCCATGGGCCTATATATAAATTTTCGACCTGCTCGGGTGGAAATAGCGTGAAGCGGCGGCGGCCATGCACGCAGATCGCGACATTACTGGGAAAGTCAAAGTGTGCCGCGATGCGACTTTGGTTGCCGATCCATAAACTGACCAGTGCGTCCTGAGGTAGCTCGTTGAGATCGTTTTCACCGCGAAACCCGGGTAGCCAAGTATCGACGTGTGTAGAGCCTACATACAGTGTGGGTGATTCGTCGGCCGACCTCATTTCAATAAGCTTGTCGACGACTTTGCTCAGCGCCGTATCCACGGTCACGAAATTCAGCTTGCTGAGGTCCTCGTTGTAGAAGAAGCGGCCCTGATCCTGAGGTTCGCCCAGAAAAGCACACACCGAGCGCCCTACATCGAAAGATTTCACGTAGTTGATGAAGTCTTGGGAGCTGTCGCTGTACTGCACGGCGGGCCAGTGTGCTGCGAGGCCACGGATCACCCAAGGGGTATCTGCTTGCAAAGCAGGAGCGCCCCAGTCATCGAGTGAGCGTTCGGGGATGGGGGCGGGGGTAGCGAGCGACACTAACGCTTACCCCTGCAGCTTGCTTTCGCGCCGGCGAATGAGTGCCTGTAACTGTGACATTGAGGCCACCATCATAAAGGCAGGCAGTAACAGCTGCTGACTTTGTAGTGGCTCCAGCTCTGCTGCCGACATCGCCGCGAGCCGCTCGTCGTCGATCATATAGAACCCGGCCAGCTCGTTTTGCGACCCGTCTTTGAGCTTGATCTTCAAGCTACAAGGCGCAATCAGTTCCATGGTATCCAGCGTTTGCACGAAGGTGTTCGCGGCACCGTGACCGACGTGTATCAACTCCATCACTTGTGCAAGACGATCGAGATAGGGGGTGTTACCACCATGCTCAAGAAACAGCGCCTCGCCCGTGTCGCGGCTAATCCGAGGGTGCGACACGTCGACCGCCATCACAGGTTGGTCCTCACCGGTGGCGGATTTGTCGAAGCCGATCATCATTGGGCCTCGCTGAGCCATCAGCGGTAAATAAGGCGCATCCCAGCCGTC
>JAZBOZ010000113.1:0-2749 GCA_036351405.1 Halieaceae bacterium | reverse complement strand
GTCGACTGGCTTTCACCGGGCGCATAAAACGAGATCCCTGACTCGAGCGTTGGCACGTAATCTTCCGGGACTTCGTGAATCCGCTTGATTTGATCGCTCCAGTACAGGCCTGACGTCTCCACCTCAAGCTCCCAGGTGCCGATATTCGCGATTCGCTCCAAGCGCTCTCGCACTCGGTTCTGATGGTCGAGAATCTTATTTTCATGCTCGATTCGCTGAAACGTACTCTGCTCAAGGGCTTTGAGCCCGGTGATGTTGGTATGGGCTCCTAACATACGGATGGGCTTACCCGACTCATCGCGGATGGCCATACCCCGGCATCGCACCCAAACTGTACTGCCATCTTTATGGCGGTAGCGCACGATTTGATCGTACGGGTGATTCGGATCCGCACAGTGTGCGTTGAAGTTCTCCAACGCGAGCGCCAGATCATCCGGATTGATCATGTCCTGCCATTCTGAGGCGAGATGTTGCTTCTCTGACGGGTCGTAGCCAAACGTTCGCCAGAACGTCTCGCTCATCCATTCCTCTTCGGGATTCTCAAGGTCCCAGAACCACATCCCATCGAGGGTGGAGCTCTCCAGGAAATCAAAGATCTTGGTATCTTCTCTAAGGAGCTGATCGAGTTCCTGGCGAAGTCTGTGCTCGGTCATCGGTGAAGCCGTAAAAAGTCTGTTATCCGGTGCAGTATTCAATGAATTCTTCCAGCTGTCATGCGGAAAGCGCTCGTTAAGGCACCAATCCATCTCCAGATATCATGCTGGCACCAAGCGCCTCATCGACATTGCGCCCCAACATGCAACACTCGCCTCTGTTATGGTCGCGCTCCCAGTAAAAGAGAACCCTCGCCGCAATGGACAACGCCTCATTTGCCCTACTGAGCCTTGCACCCGCTCAGCAGGAAGCCCTGCAAGCCCTGGGCTACACGTCGATGACACCAGTGCAAGCGCAGAGTCTGCCGCTGATTCTCAAGGGGCAGGACGTTGTGGTACGCGCCAAGACCGGCAGCGGTAAAACCGTCGCATTTGGCGTTGGCTTGCTGAGCAAGATCAACCCACGATTCTTTGGCGCGCAAGCGATAGTCCTTTGCCCCACTCGCGAGTTGGCCGATCAGGTCGGTGGTGAGATTCGCAAGCTCGCCAGTCGAATGCCCAATGTCAAAGTTGTCATGCTCTGTGGTGGTAAACCCTTCGGTCCACAAAAGGACTCCCTGAAACATGGTGCTCATGTGGTCGTTGGCACCCCCGGGCGCATAGAGGATCACCTTAAGAAGGGCACATTGGCACTCGACCAGATCAAGACACTGGTGCTCGATGAGGCCGACCGCATGCTCGACATGGGTTTTGCTGACACGATGAAAGCCATCATCGGATTCACACCCAAAAGCCGTCAAACCTTACTGTTCTCTGCCACCTACCCGGAAGACATTCGCGGCATCAGCCATCGTATTCAGCGGAATCCAACCATGATTCATGCTGATGATGCCGTTGCGCATCAGGATGATGTCATTGAGCAAGTCTTCTTTGAGGTGAAGAAACACGAGCGGCAGCCCACACTGCTCGCGCTGTTTGAACACTATCGGCCGGAAAACGCCATCGTGTTCTGTAATACCAAGAAGCAGTGCAGTGAAGTCGCGGCATTTCTCAAAGAACACGACATTGAGGCGCGCGCGCTACATGGCGATCTCGATCAGCGAGACCGTGATCAGGTGTTACTGCAAGTCGCCAACGGCAGCTGCCCCGTGCTGGTTGCGACCGACGTGGCCGCGCGTGGCCTGGATATCAAATCTCTGGCGATGGTCGTGAACTACGAATTACCCCGCGACCCCGAGGTCTACGTTCATCGCATGGGTCGCACTGGTCGTGCGGGTGAATCAGGCAAGGCACTCAGCATAGTGACCGAATCAGAGGCGCCCCGATTGGTACAGATCGAGCGCTATCAACAGCAGCCCTGCGCTTGCGATGTGCTGGCATCGCTGGATCGCGACCCCAATTACTCCCTGACTGCCACCATGGCCACCATTCAGATCGATGCCGGTCGCAAGCAGAAGATCCGCCCGGGTGACATCCTCGGGGCGTTAACAGGCGATGCCGGCATTGCGGGCACTGAGATCGGCAAAATTAATATCTTCGATAACAGCAGCTATGTCGCCGTGACTCGAACAGCGCTTCGGCAGGCGATGAACTACCTCGCCGAGGGTAAAGTGAAGGGGCGCAGCGTACGGGCACGGCGTTTGCCTGCGCGTTGAGGGTCAACAGTGCAAAGTCATCGACGCTAACGGCGGCCGCAGAAACACTGACCTCGGAACCCGAGCTGTAATGCTGTCTCAGGGGCTAGGCCGTGCCGATCTGTCGCCAGGCCTCATAAACCGCAACCGCTACGGCATTCGACAAATTCAAACTGCGGCTGTGCGCCAGCATCGGTAACCGCACCACGTGGCCAGCCGGCAAACCCGCCAGAATCTCCTCGGGAAGACCCTTGGTCTCCGAGCCGAACAACAACGCGTCTTGCTCGGAAAACACAAAGTCCGACAGCAAACACTGGCCGGAAGTCTCAATCGCCACCAATCGCCGATCGGGATGTGCCGCCACATAGTCGTCTAACGAGTCCCACTCAGTCACCGATGCAAACTCATGATAGTCGAGACCTGCACGGCGCAAGCGGGTGTCGTCCATGACGAACCCCAGAGGCCTGATGACGTGTAACACCGCACCCGTGTTTGCGCACAAGCGGATAATATTGCCCGTGT
>JAZBOZ010000112.1:0-3647 GCA_036351405.1 Halieaceae bacterium | reverse complement strand
CCTAACGCCCCTTCCTCGGCAAAACGTCATACCCCACCGTCATGCGCTCCACGTCGTCACCCGCGATCGGCTCGACGCCGTGCCACATGTACGACGGGAAGACGGCGAGTGTGCCTTCGACGGGCTTGACCCAGTACTCCGCCGCCAGCGGCTCGCGAGCTTTAAAACCGGGCTCGCCAAACTTGATCCACCCGGCGCCGGTACCGCTGTTCACGATATCGGGCACCGCCACATAGAAGGCGCTACTCAGCCAGCCCTGTGAGTGGAAATGGTTTTTATGGAAGCCATCGCGAGTGAGGCGCACTGACCAGGAGTCCGAGAAATCCACGTCCCCGGTGTTTCGCGACAACAGCGGATGGGTGTCGTCCTGCGGGAAGGTACTCGCGATATCGATCAACTGCTCGCGGAGCGCATCCGTGAGTGCCTGCACGTGCGGATGCTTGCGGCTCAACAGGTCATCGAGGGTTTGCGTGCCGTTGACCATCGATTGCTCAACCGGATGCTGTCGCGTGTTGTGCAGTTGCAGCAGCGTCTCACGGAGATCTTCGACGAAGTGCTCGGGGCGTGCGTAACCCGCCGGCGCCTCAATCGCACGCACGTTCACTAGCCGCTCGTAATCTGCCAGCCGCGCATATTCCTCTTCACGCTGGGCATAGCGGAGTGCAGTCACGTAAAGCGCCCACAGGCTTTGGTCATTCGGGTATTGAGGGACCAGCGCGGCAAGAATATCGGCGGCCTCCTGGTAATCATGTGCCGCCGCCATAATCGCTGTCGCCAACTCCGCCTGATTGCTGGCGTCTTCAGGGTCGAGCGCGACGGCCTTGCGGGCCGCCTCAACTGCCGCATCAAACTGCTCGGATTCGCGCAGCACATGGCTGCGCTCCACATAGAGTTTTGGCGCATCGGGCTGGTGGCTAATGGCCTCATCGAGCACCGCCAACGCTTCTTCATTGCGATGATTCAACAACAGTTTGCGTGCCCACGCCGTTGCAAGCGCCGGCTCACCCGGGCGGGATTGCAGCGCCTTGCGGTAGGAGGCGAGATAGTCCTCGTGCCCCATCACACCCAAATAGCCGTTCAGCCATTGGTGCACTTCAGGATTGTAGGGATCTTGCGCCAGCGCCCGCTGATAGGCCGCGATCGCTTCTTCCTCGCGCCCGGCCTGCGCCATCGCCGAGGCCAGATTCACTTGCACGTCCTTGGACTCGGGTGCCTGCCGCGCCGCCTGCAAAAATGTATCGACCGCATCGTCAGGGTAGCCCAGGGTTTTCAAGGCAAGGCCAAGACCATTGAGCGCCGCGACGTTGTTGGGATCCTGCTCCAGCGCCTGACGGAATAAACCCATCGACTGCTCCTGCAAACCTTTCTGTTGCAGCACTTGGCCGATGCCCACCAAGGCATTCACGTGCCCGGGCTTGAGCTGCAGCACCTTAGCGAAGGTTTCCTCAGCCGCATCTAACTCACCGATGTCCAACAGCGCACGACCCATGTTGATCGCCGCAGGAATATTCTGAGGCTGCATCTTGAGCGCCTCCTGATACTGCGGGATCGCGGCCTCGGGCTTACCGACCTGCCGATACAGGTTGCCAAGATTGGTGCGAACGTGAGGCTGCTTGGGTGACAACTCCAGCGAGCGGATCATGAGCGCCTCGGCATTGGCCGAGTCGTTCAAGCCTTTGTAGGCAAGGCCGCCCAACTGCCAGAAATCAGGGTTTGGCGTGTCGGCCATCAGGAAGGGATCGAGTATCGCGAGCGCCTGCTCGTACTGCTTTTCCTGAAGGGCGTGGGTGGCTGCTTGTAAGACCTTGGCCGGTTCCATCTCTATTCCTGCAAATCGCTGATTTGCTGATTATCGCATTGCTGGGCTTTGCGGTGGTGTGGCTTTGCGGCGAAACATTTTAGAAGCACTCAGGGATTAACGGCCTCGTCGCACCACTCACCACCAGCCCATTGATAACGAACCCGCTGCTGGGGATGCTTGAGCGACAGGTAATCGACGAACTGCGGCGCGAAACGCAGCCCCACAAAATGCGACGGCGGCTCGGGCGATACCGGCAGACTGTCGGAGCTACCCACCACATCACCGGGGTGCGCCCAGAAGAACTGTTCAGCTGCCGCCTCGCTCAACTGCCCCCAAAGGGCAAGCCGCTGGGCTTGAGACGACTCAGTCTCGCCATCGAGCACCTCACACCGCGCGCGAATCCGAAACTGCTCCCGAGTGATCGCAAAGTACCAGCACAACTCAACCCGAGGCTCTGCGATGAGTTCACCCACCTTCTCGTTGCGGGTGTCTGTGACCACCAAAAGATCATCGCTGGCGTCAGCAAAACCGCGGAACACCACGGTGCGGTTGCGCGGGCTGCCATCCGCAGCAACCGTGGCCAGCTGTAGATAGCGTGCCTGCGGCTCGCGGCGGTTCTTTTTAAGCGCGGTTTTTAAGGCTTCCTGCCAACTCGGATTCATTGTCATGGTTAGTCTTTCGTTGTCGTTGGCTTGTCGTTCGTAGGGTCCGTGTTAACCAGGCAACTGGCCCCGGAGGAACTGGCGGACACAAGCTCGTTCCAAGTGGTGGGCGGATGGCCACGCATGAGCATCGCGCGGAATTGGCTGTAAGGGTCGGATTTGCTGCCCGCTGCACGCTGAGTGTGCGTATCGTTAACCCAAGCATAGACAATCACTTTCGACGCAGCGCTATAGCGGAAAAACAGCCTAAAGCGACCACCAAACTTTGCACGGCGCCAATGTCGGTGCTCGGAACCCAACGTCTTGCCCTGACGAAAGCGCTCGTGACTGGGGTCCGCAGGGATCACTTCCAGTAAAAGATGCGCGAGCGCCCGATAGACTTTGACATTGGCGTTTTTCGATGCTGTCTGCGGATCTTTTTGCGCAGCACGCGCGGCAGCGCTGTGAAGTTTTTCGAGTTGCTCAACGATGCACGGGTGAAACAACAGTGTCCATCCATGGCACTGCATCAGATAACGACATCGCCCTCAATCGGCTCATCGAGGTCGATATCGACATCTAGCTGCTCCTGTAACTCACGCACAATCGTCTCGCCGGGGCTCGCCACCAATCGGCCCTCGAGAATGTCACGTTCCAACATGTTCAGATAACCAGCGATAGCAGGATCCTCATGGTCGCCCTCAGCACGAGCCACAATAACCTCGTCTCCACGCAGTTCGAAGATCAACTTATCGCTGCTTTCCACCCCAAGCGCCTGACGGATGGCTTTTGGCAGAGTGATTTGGCCCTTGGACGTTAAGGTCGCCTGTTCGCGGATTGTTGGTGGTGATGTATCGGGCATCGCGGGCACTCGTTGGTCAAAACCTCACGGTAAGGAATATTCCTTACAATCACAAGCATAAACACGCCAGCGGGAGCAGTTAAGCACCGGCCGCCGGCGAGCGGCTAGGCACTGGGCCAACCACCACCCCAACACCCACCCATCATCCATGGTAGTTTTATCGCAAACAACAACCAGACCCCTCGCCCATGTCTTTGATTTCCCCCGATAACCACTTCGGCGTCTTTGCCGCCCTGATGACCATGGCTGGCATTGCCTTTCTACTCGAGAAGACGCGTTTTGGCGCCCAGGTCACCGCGACGGTACTCGTTATCTTGATGGCGATCCTCGCCGCCAACCTCGG
>JAZBOZ010000111.1:0-40083 GCA_036351405.1 Halieaceae bacterium | reverse complement strand
CCCAGGCTCGACGATCACCGGTGCGGCATCACCCGCATCTGTGATCACGGTAGTTTCCACCGCGTCTTTTGGCACCAGCGTAGAGAACAAACGCACCACCGGTGAGGGCTTGGGTCGGGTCCCTGCAAAACTGAACAATCCCGCAGGCGCGGCCAGCGCGACCCCCGTGAGCTCGCGCATCAACAGGGCAACAGCCGCTTTCTGCTGATGCCGACAGGCAACCTTAATGGCCAACTCTCGCGGCTGCACAACCTGCGCGTGTGCGCCGTATTGACTCTCGTCACCGACGACCTCAACACAGACCTCATCGTAATCTCCAAGCCCCATTGCCTCGAGCCTGGCTCGCGCTCTACGCAAGGCCGACGCTGCAAATAGACGCGCCTTTTTCGCGGCATTCTGGCCCGCATAGAAAAACACGGTGCCCGCTCGCCAGCCATCCATCCACGTCATGCTGAGCTTGTAGTCTGTAGGGATACCCCGCCCTCGTGCCCCGCTCACCGCCACTGCATCTTTCGATACCGTGGTGAGCGTGACTTGACTAAAGTCACAAACCACATCGGGCAGCACATACTCGGTCGGGTCACCAATTTCGTAGAGCAATTGCTCCCCCACCGTACCCAAGGTGACCGCACCACCACGGCCCTCAGGCTTGGTGATAATAGCGGTACCGTCGGCACGCACTTCAGCGATGGGATATCCGACATCCCAGAGCCCATCGGCGACTGTTTCCCAATCCGTGTAATTGCCTCCGGTGACTTGAGGGCCACACTCCAGCAAGTGCCCCACCAATGACCCCGCAGCGAGCAGATCAAGATCTTGCGACGTCCATCCAAAAGCATGGATACAAGCACCGAGGGTAACGGCGCTGTCGACGCACCGCCCGGTCAGGATAATGTCAGCGTCGGTCGCCAGCGCCTGCGCAATGGGAAACGCACCGAGATAAGCATTGGCACTGGCGATCGTTTCACGCGGCGGTAACGGTTCGCCTGAAAACATCTCCTTGGCATCTGCGTGGACACTTTCTCGCAAGTGGGGCATCAGATCATCACCAACCACGACCGCTACCCGTAGTTCGACACCCGCCTCCTCCGCCACCGCGCGAATCGCCGCTGCACAAGCCTCAGGATTCAGACCACCTGCATTACTGATCAGTCTGGCACCGGAGGCGCTGATCGCTGCAGCATAAGGTTTCACCACCGCGGTGACGAAATCAGTGGCATACCCTAATTCAGGATTAGCAGACTTCGCCCGCGCGAGAATGGACATCGTGATTTCGGCCAGATAATCGAACACGATGTAGTCGAGACCGCCCTGCTCGAGGAATTGGGGCAAAGCCATGTCCGACTCACCCCAATAACCGGCGGCGCCACCGATCCTGATGGCCTCACGCGCTTCACTGTGGGAGGTCGGGTTGCTCATAAGCAGTGATTGCCTCAGGTTGCACAATGATTATTATTCACTTTTACTGAGGCTAACTCATCAATCTTGGAGCAACAAGTATTGGCCGACCCTTCATCAGAAAAACCCACGACCACCCAACGGGAAAAACTTGAGGCGAAGGAGTCAGCCATTCTCGCGGCTGCGCATCGCGAATTCGCGGAAATGGGTTTTGACGGCGCCAAGATGGCCGCGATCGCGCGTAGGGCCTCGGTCGCCGAGGGCACCATTTACCTCTACTACCGCAACAAAGCAGAGCTACTGGAGCGGGTGGTCGCCCGGTTTTGGAGCGCCCTCACTGAGGGTGCCCTTGCCGCAATTCCCGAACAGTCCCCCGCCATCGAACAACTCATGGCACTGGCTCGCTACCACCTGACGGAAGTCGTCAATGATTTCGATTTCATCGGCTTCACGTCTCAGGTCCGCCAGAAAAAACCGCGAGATGATCGGTCGCTAGACCCCATCCGGCGCTACGTGCGCGTCTTCGATGCAATTTATCGTCGCGGTGTCGACCGGGGCGAGTTCTCCGCAAACACCGAGTGCCGTCATTGGCGAGATTTGTTCTATGGCCAGCTCGAATACGCTGCGCGAACCATGGTCTTGCGCAATAGCAACGACACCGACAGCGTAATGGCTCATTTGGAACACGTACTACGCGCAGGCCTGGCGCAGCCGCGCCTGGCGGATTCACCTCAGCAGACGCATGAAGAGGATCTCGGTCAACTATTGGCCGCGATGAAACGCGATTTGGAACGGCTGGAGCAGGCGATCCAACCGAAGACCAGCACCTGAAATCAGCCGTACTGCCGCCGCATCGCGTCAATCAAAGTGTCGACCTCATCGCCGGGCAGCTGGTTGATACCCGCCGCCGCCGCACGCCCACCCCCGGTGGCAAACTGACGACAGACGTCGTCTGCACCCGTGCGGCGATTGAGCGGTGCTCGCACGCTGACCAAATAGCCCTCAGGGATATCAGTGAGAATTGCGTGGGCACGATCCGGATAGTAGTTGGCGAGATGATTGCCATAAACACCGCTCACCCGCCGTGCCCATGGCTCATTGGGTAACTCAATCACCGCCAAGTTATCGTCTTCGAGTAAACGCGGCGATGACTCAGCGCGTTTCATATCGTCGTCGTAACCGGCAGACAGCCGATCAACCAATTCAGGATCACCCGACAGCACATCCATCGGCCCGGAAAAAGCCAGCAAACGCTTGAATAACGCTGCGGGGGCTATATGCAAGTCGTCGATGGTTGCGCCATAGGCGTTGTAGTTGATCAGGACGCCCAGTTCCTTGCAGCGCGGGAGATCGAGGTCTAATCCATGCGCCGCGGCAATTGCTTCAGCGGTCTGATCAAGATTGTCTCCGTAAGTACCCACCACCGCCCAGGCGGCTTGTGCGCCATTAAGGTATCGGTTCACCAAAGCACAGGTGCCCACCTCTGGCGCGGTATCAATCAGCGCAGTGAGGTTTCGATGCTCGGGAATCTCGCCGGGGAAATGGTGATCGGCATAGAAAACGCTCGCGCCCGCGGACAACAGGGCGTTGAGCGCATCGCGATTCTTATCCAGTGATATATCCAGCGCAGTGATGCGATCTCCCGCTGCCGCCACGACTTGTTTGAGCAAGCTGATATCCCGTTTGACACCGGTCACCAGCGTGGCGTCACGCGGCTCGGCTAGCCGCAGCTGCAGCAGTGCGCAGATACCGTCTGCATCGCCGTTGAATACATCGAAGTCTGCCATTGAAATCCCCAGTATGTTGCGACGGAAACGGGGCGCTTGTTATCAGCCTTCGGTCAGTTGACGTTGACCCGGTGTCGCCCGCTTGGGAAAGGATGCCACATTGTCGGCCTCGACGGGCTTGCGCACGCGCTTGCCAACGCGCCCCTGCCTCACCCAAACGAAGTCATGCCGCGGCTCGTGACCCGCAAAGCCAATCACATACTCACGGAGGATATCTGTGACTTGACTGCAGTCCATCTCCGCACAGGCAGTCAGCAGCCGCTGAGTGGTGGACTCAATCACGTCATAGTCGTAGGACTCTTCCTCAGCGCGCATGATCATAGGGTGCCCGGTGCCCGCGACTGAAGATCCCAACAGCAATTCTTCGTGCAGCTTCTCGCCCGGTCGCAGCCCTATAAATTCGATATCGATGTGCTCATCGAAAGGATGCTCGCGATCGAGATCATAGCCACTCAGACGCACCATCCGCCGCGCCAAATCGACGATCCGAACGGGCTCACCCATATCAAGAACAAATACGTCGCCGCCGGTACCCATCGCACCCGCCTGCAATACCAGCTGCGCCGCTTCGCGAATGCTCATAAAGTAACGGGACACCTCAGGATGCGTCACCGTTACCGGACCACCCTGGGCAATCTGATCGCGGAACAAAGGCACTACGGAGCCGGAAGAACCCAGCACGTTGCCAAAGCGGACAATGCAGAAACGGGTCTGGGTTTCGATTTGTGACAGCCCCTGCAGGATCAACTCAGCAAACCGTTTGGAGGCACCCATCACATTGGTGGGGCGCACGGCTTTATCGGTCGAAACCAGAACGAAGGTTTCCACGCCCGCCCGATTCGCCGCTACTGCTGCGGCCCAAGTGCCCTGTACATTGTTGGCGACGCCTTCGGCAACGTTGTGCTCAACCATCGGCACGTGTTTGTAAGCGGCTGCGTGATAAACGGTGTCGACGTCGTAAGTCCGGAAGATCGACTCAAGCCGTTGCTCGTCTCGCGCGGAGCCCAGCAGCGTCACAACCGGAAAGCGATAACCGCGCTGCTGACAAAGCAGTTTGAGCTCGCGATCAATCGTATAGAGCGCAAACTCGGAGATATCGAGCAGCAATAATTCTTTGGGGTTGGAAGCGATAATCTGGCGACACAGCTCCGAGCCAATACTGCCACCCGCACCGGTAACCATCACGACCTTACCCGTGATGCAGCGATCAATCAGTTCCGGATGCGGCGGCACGGGTTCCCGCCCCAAGAGGTCATCGAGATCGACATCCTGAATCTGGTTAACCGCAGCGCGACCAGCCACCAATTCCGAGATCTTGGGAATAGTGCGCACATGCACCGGCAAACCCACCAAAGAGTTGATGATTTCCCGGCGACGCTCCTGAGATGCGGACGGCACGGCAAGCAAAACTTGCCGCACACCCTGCTCACTGATGGCCTCTTCGATGCGATCGGGAGATACCACAGGTCGGCCGTTAATCACCGAGTCGACCAAACTCGGGTCGTCATCGACAAAAGCCACCACGCGATAATCGGTGCCGTGGTTCAACGCGTTGAGCAACTGCCGACCCGACTCGCCGGCACCATAAATGATCACCCGGCGCGCATCGGCGCGTGTCGCTGCCTGGTGCCAGGCGCGAGTCACCATGCGCAAGCCGCCGATACCGACGAACAGCAATAACCAATACACCAGAGGCGTAACCCGAGGCACATCGATTTGCGCGAAGAAGATGCCGGCGCTGAGGATCAATGCGGAATAACTGACGGCGCGTGCCAGATCCCATACCGCGTGTTGACCCATATAGCGGATCAACGACCGATACAGGCCTTGGCGCACAAACACTAATGCGCTGCCGAGCAGCGTTAGCGCACCGACAAAAAATTCGGCTTCACTGTCAGGCCAAGGGCTGCCCTGGGAGCCGATCGCAACGGCCCCTGCCAGCGCGCAGAATGCAACCGCCAAATCAAAAGCGAGCAGCGAAAAGAAGCGAGTTCCAGAGGGCGTCAACTGACGGACTGTCGCCACCAGCTGTTCGACAATGCGTCTCGCCGTGGGTGACCCCAGGCGCGAAGCCATGCGTTTTACCATCTGCCACCCCATCATTCACACCGCGAAAGAGGCGCTGCAATCAGCAGCAGAATTGCGATGTATTTGTGACGGATAGTTTACGCAGCGCGGCGCAGGTAAACCAGCAACAACAGGGTGGGAATCGCGGACATAATTACCGCGAAAGCCGTGAATAAAGGTTGGGTCACAACCGTCATGGCCAGCGGGAACTGCCACACCAAATGCAATACGGCGAGCCCCAGGTCCACCACCAAAGGCGAACCCGTCCGGCGGACCAGACGCTGGTAGGCGTGATCGCGATGTGGCTCGACCGGCGAAAAGCCCAATTTGAGCCGCAACAGCAAGGTTGCCGTAGCATCGACCAGGAAAGGCATCATCAGCACCAACCACGCGAACCCCAAGCGCATATCGGCCATCGCACTCACCAGCCCGCCGATACCGAGCAGCATCCCCAAAGGGATAGCGCCGGCATCACCCAAGAAGCAGCGCGCGGGCGGCCAGTTCAAAAACAGGAAAGGCACGATCGCGACAGCCAGCACCCACCAAAGCGGCGAGATGGCTGGCGCGCCACCGAATTGCGTCAAAAACGCCATACCCGAGGACACCAGCAACAGCTGGAGCCCCGCAAAGCCGTCGGCACCATCCATAAAATTGAATAGATTGATGAGCCACAGCAAGCCCAGCGCCAACAAGCCCAGCGTCAGCGGCGGCAGAATCCCCCAGGCCTCGGAAAACAACACCAGCGAAACGGCTGCCGCATAGATCAGCAGGCGCGGCGCGCTGGGTAGCTGGAGGCGATCATCGGCCAAGCCAGTCACTAGCAGCATGCCAATGGCGAGAGTGAGGCTTGAGGGCGCTGCGAATGGTAATGCCGGCCACCATAACCACCCCGCCATGACACCCAAAACCGGCGCGACACCCGCACCGACCACCGTCGGACGCTGATGCAAGCTACGGGCATTGGGTCGATCAATCAGCCCGACACGCGGCGCAATGCTCATGAAAGCCCACAAACCCAAACCGCTGACAGCCAGTGCCACTAAAATTTGCAGCATCAACTATCTCCCGGTGATTGCGACAAACACTGCTCCAGCGTTAACCGCGGGGTTATCGGTAGATCACGACTGCCTCGAGCGCACCATTTGTCACCCGCCAACCCCGTCCAGGTAGTACCGCCAGGCAATCCCGACCACCTATCTCGCAGCGCTGAAACCAGTTTCAAAACAAGCGCCGGCACTGGCACCCCAACTTTTAAACCTCCACCAAGGACACGACCAATTCGCTTGAGGTCGTAACATTCGCCATCGGTGACTGCGATGCGTCGTAGCGAGCCCGCCTCCGTACCTAGCGAACCGACAATCTCGGCGACCAAGTCCGGTCTGGAAACCATGCACCGCCGTCCCACTGCCGGCAGCGTCACCGGAATGCGTGATAACCAGCGTTCCAACACCGCCAAGTTGGCCACCAGTTCGCGATCGTAAACCAGCGCGGGTCGGATGATCGTAAGCCGGGTATCACTGCCCGCCAACAGCGCTTCCAACTGCTGCTCCGTCTCCCACTTGGATCGGGCGTAATGATCATTTGGCCGCGGCAGCCTGCGCGCCGGTGCCTCCGCATCCATCGCGCCAGCAGACACCACGTTTAGCGAGCTGATAAAGACAAAGTGCTGGCAACCCGTGCTGAGTGCGGCATCGGCCAACGACACCGTCGCGCGTCGATTGACCAGCTCATAGTCACTCGCGCCCCCCAGATTATGAGCCACGCCTGCACAGTGGATCAGGCTCTGCATGTCTACTAGTGCATCTCGGTAGCCCGCCGCAGATCGCAGATCAAGCTGTCGGTGAGGAATGTCAGCCCCGACTGGACGACGACCTACGGTGGTCACCGTGCAACCCGCCGACTGCAATGCTGGCAGTAGCGCGCGACCGATGTAACCGGTGGCGCCGGTCAATCCAAGCATGGCGCCACCGATGGGAAGTTACTCAAGTTCAATACGTTCTCGATTTTTATCCACAGTTGCAGGCCCTATACCACGAACCTCGGCCAGCTCATCCGGATGCTCAAACGGACCATGCATCTCCCGATATTCAACAATACGTCGCGCCTTCGCCAAGCCGACACCCATCAACACTTGGGAGAGCTCCTCTGGCGTCGCAGTGTTGACGTTAACGACACTATCTTGTGCAAAAGCGCTGCCCGCTACTGCCAGCAACACCACCACAAACAACGCTGCCAGCCACCCAGAACGCGACGCGTTCGTGCCCAATCCCTCGGGCTCCATCGCCGCACCCATCGATGCTGCATACATCCCTGTCTTATCCATGCTCTGATCTCCTTATCGTCTGTCAGGTGGGCCATTGATGACCCGGTCGCAGATTAACGACGGCATCATGGACAGGTGCAGATCAGAGGCTAGAGATGGTCTCAGCTGGTACGGTGATGACGAATTTCGCTGACGATGTGCGCAAGCGTCTCACCCGGTGATGACGCGCCTGTGATTGATCGCCCCATTACCAAATGGGTCGCGCCAGCAGCCAGCGCATCCCAGGGCGTCAAAACCCGGCGTTGATCTCCCGCATCATCACCCGGCAGGCGGATGCCAGGGGTTACCCGCAGGAAATCTTCACCTGCTCGATCACGAATAACTCCCGCCTCGCGCGCAGAACACACCACCCCATCAACACCCGATTCCTGCGCCAGCGCCGCGAGCGCCATGACGCGATCCAACGGATCACCAGGCCAACCGAGCTCCGCGAGGTCGCGCTCATCCATACTCGTGAGCACGGTGACCGCGGTCAGTAGCGGCGGCGTTTCGAAGGCCTTAAGTGCGTCGACCGCCGCCCGCATCATGCGACTCCCGCCGCTGGCATGGACATTCACCATCCACACGCCGAGCTCTGCCGCCGCCGTCACTGCCCCGGCTACGGTATTCGGGATATCGTGAAATTTGAGATCCAGAAATACATCGAACCCGCGATCGTGCAGGGCATGGACGAGCGCAGGCCCCTCACGGGTGAAGAGCTGCTTGCCCACTTTGACCCGCGCCAAGGAAGGATCAAGCAGATCCGCTACAGCCAGCGCCGGCGTTGCCGACGGGTAATCCAGCGCCACGATCAACGGTTTGTCATCAACCACGGATCAACTCCCCTACAGATCCCAGATCACGAACGGTGCCCCAGTGCTTACAGCCCGGGCAATACCAGTGCATTTGTTGCCCCTTGAAACCACAGTGCTGACATTGATAACTCGATCGCGCCTCAATAAGACGCCTAATCGTTGCCAGCTCCAGACCTTCATCCTGACCGGATTCCTCGCTGTCGTGCATGGTCATCAACATCGCCAACCCGCGCAACGAGGGCTTCTCGGTCAGACTCTCGCGCAAGAATTGCTTGGCTTTCTCGTCGCCCTCGGCGATACGGATTTCCTCTGCAATCGCCAATACAAGGGCATTCGAGGGACGTGCCGAAAAACAATCTGACAAATATTGCTGCAGCGCCCGGCGCTTGCCCATGGCGTCATAAACTTCCCGCAACTGTGGCACTGTTTCAGCAACAAGGTCAGGCTCTTGATCCCTAACCGACTGCAGCGCCTTTAGGGCGGCTCCTGCCTGACCCGCCTGCAACTCAATCCGTCCGGCAAGCATGGATGCCCGGACGCAAGCGGGATCCTGACGCAGAGCGTCCCGCACCAAATCCCTCGCGCCGTGCCACTCACCTTGCAGCAGCAACTGCTCAGCTTGTTCGCAACAATAGTGCGCCAGCAGCACATTGACCGGCTGACCGACTTCATCCGCGGCGGCAGTGGCAGCGCGCAGCAGGGATTTCTTCGGCAGCAACGCCCGGGCGATCTCCTGCGCTTGCGGCCAGTCACGCTGCGCCTCATAGATCTCCAACAGGTGCCGTCGCGCGAGACGCCGGTGCTCGCCACCCTCGGCGACCAGATCAAGCAGTAAGCGCTCTGCACGATCGAGCAACCCCGCAGAGATGTAGTCCCGTGCCAACTCAAGATGCGCCAGGTGCAACTGGACAGTGGGAAGACTGGGTCGTGCCAATAGGTTTTGATGAACCCTGATCGCGCGCTCAACCTCTCCGCGGCGACGCAGCAAATTACCGAGCGCGATATGGGTATCGAAGGTCTCTGAGTTGACTTCCAGGGCTCGAATGAATGAATCGATCGCACCGTCCTGGCGGCCATCGAGCAAAAAATTCAGCCCGCGATAATACTGCGAGGGCAGTGACGGCCGAGACTTGTCATCGGCAACCGAAGAACGACCCCACCGGCCCAAAACCCAGCCAACCGCTACCGCGATAAACAACAGCGCCAGCAATAAAGGGTCAGTCACCCGCGGTGATTCCTACCTTGCGCAGACGATCCACCTCGGTGGCTAGACGATCCCGCTCCCGCCGCAACAGCAGCATCTGGGTGCGCTTGCGCAGTAGCAGTAATGACCCCGCACCAATACCCAACAGCACACCCAGGAAGAGCGTCAGCAGAAGCCACAAGGACAAGGGCTGGGCAGGAAATTGAATCAACAGTAGATCGAGGGGCACCGCGTCGGTGTTTTGCAGGGTGAACAGCCCGCCAGCAGCAATCGCTATGATCGCGAGCACAACGGTGATCAACCACCGCAACCAGGAAAGCATCAGAATTCCGCCTTCAAGGACCGGTTAACACGCTCGCGCAGTTCCTTTCCCGGCTTGAAGTGAGGCACGTGTTTGCCTTCAAGCTGGACGGTATCGCCAGTTTTGGGGTTACGGCCGCGCCGCGGCTCACGGTAATGCAAGGAGAAACTGCCAAAACCGCGAATCTCGATACGCTCACCCTGCGCCAGGGTCTCGGCCATATGATCGATCATCAGCTTGACCGCCAACTCCACGTCCTTGGGACTAAGCTGGGTTTGCTGTGAGGCCATCAAATCGATCAGTTCGCTGCGGGTCATGTTCGAGTGCGGATAATCAGACGAGGGTGCATTGTCCACGGACTCAACCCTGTTGGCAACCTACTAATTTAAAAAGAGTTTTTCCGCCGCGTCGCTACAGGCAAAAATGCGAGCTGCACTTTTTACGGGCAAAAAAAGACCCGCCTGAGCGGGTCTTCTGGTGACGGTGTAAACCGTTACTGATTGTCCATCTGCGCCTTGATAAGGTCGCCAATGGTACCGGGCGAGGCCACTTCGTCCTGCTGCTTGAGTGACTGCACGGCTTCCTTCTCGTCGTCCATGTCCTTCGCTTTGATAGACAGGCCCAGGCTGCGGTTCTTGCGGTCAACGTTGACCACTTTCGCCTCAACGCTGTCACCAACGCTCAGCACAGAGCGCGCGTCTTCAACGCGATCACGGCTCAGGTCAGAGACCTTGATGTAGCCTTCGATCTCATCGCCCAGCTTGACGACGGCACCCTTGGCGTCCACCTCAACGACTTCACCGTTGACGATGCTGCCACGGTCGTTATCGCTCACGTAGAGAGAGAACGCGTCCTCTTCCAGCTGCTTGATGCCCAGTGAAATACGCTCACGCTCGGGGTCGATAGACAGGATGACTGTCTCAATTTCATCGCCCTTCTTGTAGTTGCGTACAGCTTCCTCTCCCGTCTCGTTCCAGCTGATATCGCTCAGGTGTACCAGACCGTCGATGTTGCCGGCCAAGCCAATGAAGATACCGAAGTCGGTAATTGACTTGATCGTGCCAGAGATACGGTCGCCTTTCGCGTGACCGGAAGCAAACGCGTCCCAAGGATTCTGGGTGCACTGCTTAATGCCAAGCGAAATGCGACGACGGTCTTCGTCGATGTCCAGTACCATGACCTCGACTTCATCACCCAGCTGCACAATCTTGGACGGATGCACGTTCTTGTTGGTCCAGTCCATTTCTGAGACGTGTACCAGACCTTCCACACCTTCCTCGATCTCGGCAAAGCAGCCATAGTCGGTCAGGTTGGTCACGCGTGCCATCACGCGGCTGCCCTCGGGGTAGCGCTTGGTGATTTCGACCCATGGATCTTCGCCCAGCTGCTTGAGGCCGAGCGATACGCGGTTGCGCTCACGGTCGAACTTGAGGATCTTGACGTCCATTTCCTGACCGACTTCAACGATCTCGCTCGGGTGCTTGATGCGCTTCCAAGCCATATCGGTGATGTGCAACAGGCCATCGACGCCGCCGAGGTCAACGAACGCACCGTAATCGGTGAGGTTCTTGACAACACCCTTAACCGACATGCCTTCCTGCAGGTTGGCGAGCAGCTCTTCGCGCTCAGCACTGTTGGCCGCTTCCATGACGGCGCGACGAGAAACCACAACGTTGTTGCGCTTCTGGTCGAGTTTGATGACCTTGAATTCGAGTTCCTTGCCTTCGAGGTGCGCAGTCTCGCGGATCGGACGCACATCGATCAGTGAACCCGGCAAGAAGGCGCGGATAGAATCCACGTCGACTGTAAAGCCGCCCTTGACCTTGCCGTTGATCACACCGGTGACCGGCTCATCGGCCAGGTGCGCAGCTTCGAGACGCTTCCATGCCTCGGCGCGCTTGGCTTTTTCACGAGAGAGCTTGGTCTCACCGAAACCATCTTCGACAGTTTCCAGCGCAACCTGCACCTCGTCACCCACGTTAAGGGTGCACTCACCGTTGGCATTGGTGAATTGGTCGAGGGGGATAACACCCTCTGATTTCAGGCCCGCGTGTACGGTAACCCACTCGTTATCGATGTCGATAACTACGCCGGTGACGATGGCACCGGGCTCCATTTCTACTGTCTTGAGGCTTTCTTCAAACAGCTCGGCGAACGATTCGCTCATCAATGTGTCCTATGGTTTAACAGCAAATGCTGCGCCGATCACCAGAACTGATCGGGTCAATCAATCATGCGGCTTGCCGAGGGATCTGGCCTTTTAATCAGCGCGCCGCGCTAAACCCCTTTCAGCGGCCAGAGCAAGGACGGCGGCGAGGACTTCGTCGATCGACAGCGATGTGCTGTCTATGGTGACGGCGTCTTCCGCGGCGACCAACGGCGACACGGAACGACTGGAATCACGCGCGTCACGCTCCTGGATGGCTTCAAGAAGGCGCGGGAGACTAACACTGTCGCCCTGCGCCTGCAACTGCAGCTGGCGACGCCTGGCGCGGGCTTCCGCAGAGGCGGTGAGGAAGATTTTCAGGTCCGCTTTAGGGAAAACAGCGGTCCCCATATCTCGACCGTCGGCCACAAGTCCGGGGGCACGCGCCAACTCACGCTGACGCGCCAATAACGCCTCTCTGACTGACGGCAGTGCGGCCACCGCCGAGGCACCGCGCCCGCCCTCCTCCGATCGCACCTCGCGGGTGACATCGCGGCCCGACAGCTCAACCGCAACACCGCTATCGGTGAGTCGAAAATCCACCGCCAGCTGACGCGCCACCTGTGCCACCGCCGGCTCGTCATCCCAAGCCACACCTTCAAGCTGGCAGGCATAACCCAGCACTCGGTACAACGCACCGCTATCCAGCAAGTGCCACCCTAAAGTGTCCGCCAATAAACGACACAGCGTGCCTTTTCCGGCACCGCTGGGCCCATCGACAGTGAGCACCGGCGTCGTCATGAGACGGCAATCTCCATGCCAGCAAGATTGGCCAGTTCGGCAAAGCCCGGGAAAGAGGTCGCCACGTGATCGCAGTCGAGGATCTCAATGGGTGCATTGGCACGCAGGCCAGCAATCGTAAAACTCATGGCGATGCGATGGTCGTGGTGGGTACGGATACAGCCACCGCCGAACTGTCCACCTTCAACCACAATCCCGTCAGGTGTGGGTTCGTTGTGTACGCCAAGCGTACTCAAACCCTCTGCCATCGCGGCAATACGGTCACTCTCCTTGACCCGAAGCTCCTCAGCACCGCGCAAGACCGTGCGTCCCTCAGCGCAGGCGGCAGCCACCAGCAGCGCCGGAAACTCATCGATGGCCAGCGGCACTTCGGCTTCGGGAATCTCAATGCCGCTGAGCGGCGCATAACGCACCCGTACATCAGCAACGGGCTCACCGCCGACTTCACGCTCGTTCAACAACTCGATGTCAGCGCCCATCAACATTAACAACGTAATGATGCCGGTCCGGGTCGGATTGATACCGACGTGCTCGAGCGTAATGTCCGAGCCCGGAGCAATACTGGCCGCAACCATAAAAAACGCCGCCGATGAGATGTCGGCAGGGATATCGATGTTGGTCGCCCGGAGTCGCCCTCCCCCTTCGAGGAAAATGACGTCGTTCTCCCGTCGCACGTCATAGCCAAAGCCTCTGAGCATGCGCTCGGTATGATCTCTGGTGGGGGCAGGTTCGGTAACCGAGGTTCGGCCTTCGGCGAATAACCCGGCGAGTAGCACGCATGACTTCACCTGCGCACTCGCCATGGGCAGATCGTAATGCAGCCCCTTGAGCGGATGCCGGCCAGCGATTTCTAGCGGCGGTGAGCCCTCGTTGGCGCGGATCTCGGCACCCATCAGTTCCAGCGGCGTTATGACTCGTCCCATCGGACGCCGGGATAATGAGGCATCCCCGGTGAGGGTTGTGTGGAAGGGCTGTCCCGCAGCGATACCGCTGATCAAACGCATGCTGGTCCCCGAATTGCCCATGTAAAGCGGCGCTTCGGGCGCTTTCAGTCCGTCGATACCCACACCGTGAATACGCAAAGCGCCTGAATCGGGGCCCTCAATCTCGACGCCCATACTGCGGAACGCGGCGACCGTCGCCAGTGCGTCCTCGCCTTCAAGAAATCCCGTAACCTCGGTTGTACCATCGGCCAGCGCACCCAACATGACCGATCGGTGGGACATAGACTTATCCCCGGGCACACGCAAACGTCCGCGCAACGCACCTCCGGGGGTGACGGTAAATTTCATCGCTGGCTGTCCTCCTGGGAACCGGTTGCTGGCAGCGGATTGAGAATCTGATCGTGTTCGCGCCGGATCTGACGGCAAGCGAGGAAGAAATCGTGCAAAGCCTGCGCGTCCGCATCAACTATCAGCTGACGCAATGTTGCCAGCGAGGCTGAGAAGTCATCCAGCGCCGTCAGCAGCGCATCGCGATTCGTCACCGCGACGTCTCGCCACATCACAGGATCCGAGCCCGCGATGCGGGTCATGTCACGCAACGCACCGCCACCATGACGCATGGGCAGCAGCGGATCACTGCCCAAAGCAGCAGTAAGCGCGTAAGCCACCATATGCGGTGAATGGCTGCTGGCAGCCAGTGCCGCATCGTGATCTGCGATCGACATCGTACTGACCCATGCACCGGTCAGCCGCCACATCGCGGTCACCATGGACTGCGCGTCGGCTGACGTATCGGGCCGCGGTGTGAGAATCACCTCACGACCACGAAATAAATCACCGCGACCGGCGGCAACGCCGCTGTCCTCGGAACCGGCGATTGGGTGACCCGGCACGAAAAAGGGATAGCTACCTTCCACGGCATCACAGACATAACCCTTGATACTGGCAACATCAGTGACGACCGGCGCCACGGCCAACCGCTCACAGCAGGGCAAAATATCAGCGAGCAACGCCGCCGTCGCCATGGGCGGCGTACCCACCACCAACAAATCGACGCTGCCGAGCAACTCGGGAACATCAGCCACAGCCGCATCAATAACATTCAGCTGCAGGCCCTCGGCCAGAGCCAACGGATCGCGGTCCCAGGCGACTAGCTGACCTTCCCATTCCGATTGGCGGAGGGCCCGTGCCAGAGAACCAGTGATAAGACCAAGACCCAGAAAACCGATCCGCGCCGGCACTGCGACCGCCATCAGATAGGAGCCCGGGGGTAGGCGCCGAGGCGCTTCAGCAAAATCGAGGACTCTTCCAACTCCGCCATGATCTTCTCCACCAACGGATCCTGGAGGTGTCCTTCAAATTCAATATAAAAGAGGTAAGTCCACTTCTCCGTCTTGGACGGACGCGAATCGATCCGGGTGAGACTCACGCCCCGCTCTTCGAACGGCCGGAGCAGACTGAGCAGTGCACCGGGCCTGTTACGACTGGCGACCAATATCGAGGCTTTGTCCTTACCCGATGGCGGCACGGCCTCACGGCCCAACACCAAAAATCGCGTGGTATTGCTAGCACTGTCCTGAATCGCGTGGTGCAGCTTCACCAGACCGTACGTCTCAGCTGCGAGATCACCAGCAATCGCTGCAGCACCCGGCTGATCGGCCACACGGCGAGCAGCCTCGCCATTACTGGTCACCGACTCTCGCGGCACCAACGGTAAATTGGCGTCGAGCCAGTTTCGACACTGTGCGAGGGCCTGTTCGTGTCCGTAGACACAATCGATAGCGCCGTTCTCAACGGGGGCCGCCGCCAGCAGGTGATGCACCACGGGCAGCTCGACTTCGCCGATGATTTGCAGGGGCGACTCAAGGAAGCAATCGAGCGTCTGACCCACCATCCCCTCGGTCGAATTCTCCACCGGCACTACGCCAAAATCCGCGTGCCGATCCTCAACGCGGCGAAAGACTTCACGGATCGATGCTACGGCCTCGGGCACCGCCGACTGGCCAAAGTGCTTGCGCGCCGCTGCCTGCGTGAACGTGCCGGCCGGGCCGAGGTACGCCACCGTCAGCGGCTGCTCCAGCGCCAGACAACTCGACATAATCTCCCGAAAAATTTTCGCCACATAATCCGCTGGCAGAGGACCGGGATTACGCTCCTGAATAGCACGCAGTATTTGCGCCTCACGCTCGGGCCGGTAAAACATCGGGGCTTGTTCATGCCCACCACTGCCGGCCGCAGCCAATTTGATTTCCGCCACTTCCTGAGCGCAACGCGCTCGCTCGTTGATCAAGCTGAGCAACTGGCTATCGATAGCATCAATGCGTGCTCGGATATCAGCGAGCGCTTCATCACTGGCCATAGGTCACCCGTACCGCGCCTCAAAATCACGCATGAAATCACACAACGCACTCACCGAAGCCTCGCTGACCGCGTTGTAAAGACTCGCCCGCATCCCGCCGACCGAGCGATGCCCTTTTAGGTTCAGCAAACCTGCGGCCTCGCTCTCACTGAGAAAGGCAGCGTCGAGTGAGGCATCCGCCAGCACAAAGGGGACATTCATCAGCGAGCGGTAACGCGGATCGATAGGATTTTCATAAAACCCACTGCTATCAATGGTTTGATAAAGCATCTCCGCTTTCCGGCGATTGACGGCCTCCATAGCCTGGAGACCACCACCCTCTTCAAGCCACTCAAACACGAGGCCTGCCAGATAAATCGCCAGCGTTGGTGGTGTATTCAGCATTGAGCCTTGTTCAGCCAGCGACTGCCAACTGAGCAGTGCCGGGATATCATCACGCGCACGATCCAATAGCGATTTACGCACAATGACCAGCGCGAGTCCGGCAGGCCCGATGTTTTTCTGGGCGCCGGCGTAAATCACATCAAAACGCTCAACTTCAATGGGCCTTGAGAGAATCGTTGAGGACATATCCGCCACCAGCGGCACATCCACCGACGGCACTTCGGCGAACTCAAGACCACCAATGGTCTCGTTCGGGCAATAGTGCAAATAAGCAGCGCCTCGCGTGGTCTGCCATTCATCGGGTTCGGGCACGGTGGTGAAATTGACGGATTCGCTGCTCGCAACAAGTCGCGCGTCGAGCAGGCGCTGCCCCTCTTTAAAGGCTTTTTTTGACCACTGGCCGGTGAGTACGTAATCGGCGGACTGGTCCGCTGCCGCCAGATTCAACGGCACCGCCGAGAATTGCAATGAAGCCCCGCCTTGAACAAACAGCACTGCGTAATCATTACTGATCGACAGCAGCCGGCGCAGCGAGGCTTCAGCGGCCTCAATGACCGAGGAAAATGCCTTGCCCCGGTGGCTGAGCTCCATGATCGAAGCCCCCACCCCATGCCAGTCAAGCAATTCGTCGCGTGCGCGCTCCAGCACCGGCGTCGGCAATGCCGCAGGGCCCGCGGAAAAATTATGGGCCCGTGCCATGATTAAGCCTCGTCTTCGCCAGTTTCAGGACCTTGCTCGCCTTCGGCCGCTTGCACGGGCTCTGCTGCATCGCCGGCATCGTCATCTTCTGCGATGCGGGTCACGCTGACCAAGGCCTCACCGTCACGGGTGCGAATCACCCGCACACCTTGGGTATTTCGTCCCAACAGGCTGATTTCTTCGACACGCGTACGCACCGCCGTACCTTGGTTCGAGATCAGCATGATCTCGTCACCATCCCAAACCTGCTCGGCGCCCACCAAGGGGCCATTTTTGGCGGTCGTCGCCATCGCAATAATGCCCTTGGTACCGCGACCTTTGACCGGGAACTCACCGCTTTCAGTACGCTTGCCGTAGCCATTTTCGCTGACCGTCAAGATACGCCCCTCAGCCTTGGGGATGATCAACGAGATCAGCTCGTGACCCGCGGCGAGATTGATACCGCGCACACCCCGCGCCGTTCGACCCATAGGGCGCACGGCTGACTCGTTAAAGCGAACCGCCTTGCCCTCACTGGAGAACAACATGATGTCGCAATCGCCATCAGTCACCGCGGTTCCCACCAAAACGTCGTCCTCTTCGAGGTCGATAGCTCGCAAACCTACGCTGCGCTGGCGGGCAAACTGGCTCATCGCTGTCTTCTTAACAGTGCCTTTGCGCGTCGCCATGAAGATAAACGCATCGTCTTCATAGCCCTCAATCGGCAGAATCGACGTAATCCGTTCACCCTCATCCAACGGCAGCAAATTCACCATCGGTCGCCCGCGAGAATTTCGGCTGGCCAGCGGGATATGGAAGACCCTCAGCCAATAAACCTTGCCCAAGTTCGAGAAGCACAGAATCGTCGCGTGAGTACTCGCGACCAGCAGGTGCTCGACGAAGTCCTCATCTTTTACCGACACAGCACTCTTACCCGTCCCCCCGCGCCGCTGGGCCTGATAATCACTCAGCGACTGGGTTTTGGCGTATCCACCGTGGGAGATGGTGACCACACGATCCTCTTCGGTGATCAGATCTTCTACCTTGAGGTCGTGAGCTGAGTCGGTAATTTCGGTCAAACGCTCATCGCCAAACTCCTCAACCAGCTCCTCAAGCTCCTCGCGGATCACCAGCTTCAGGCGCTCGGGATCACCAAGAATATCGAGGTAATCAGCAATCTCGGCGATCTTGTCCGCATATTCTTGCAGCAACTTCTCGTGTTCGAGGCCGGTCAGGCGATGCAACCGCAGATCGAGAATGGCCTGCGCCTGGGTGGGCGAGAGGCGGTATTCGCCGTCGACAAGACCATACTCGGGGGCGAGACCATCGGGGCGACAAGCATCGGCGCCCGCGCGCTCCAGCATGGCCGTGACATCACCAGACTTCCAGGTCCGCTCGACCAGCCGCTCACGCGCATCAGCCGAGGTCGGTGAGGTTTTGATCAACTCAATCACTTCATCGATATTGGCAAGCGCAATAGCGAGCCCCTCGAGCACGTGACCACGCTCTCGTGCCTTGCGCAGCAGATAGACAGTACGTCTTGTCACAACCTCGCGGCGGTGGCGCACAAACGCCTCGAGCATCTCCTTGAGGTTAAGCACCTTGGGCTGGCCGTCAACCAGCGCCACCATGTTGATGCCCACAACCGACTGCAGCTGGGTCTGGGAATACAGGTTATTAAGCACCACCTCGCCGGATTCACCACGACGCAGCTCGATCACCACACGCAAACCATCTTTATCCGATTCGTCGCGTAACTCGGTGATACCTTCCAGCTTCTTCTCCTTCACCAGCTCGGCAATGCGCTCGATCAAGCGCGCTTTGTTCAGCTGATAAGGAATCTCGTGGATGATGATGGTGTCCTTACCGCGGGACTCATCCGTCACAACTTCGGCTTTAGCGCGCACATAGATACGCCCACGGCCTGTGCGATACGCCTGCAAGATACCTGCGCGGCCATTGATAATCGCACCGGTAGGAAAATCAGGCCCGGGGATGTATTTCATCAGCTCATCGATGCTGATTTCCGGGTTGTCGAGGGTGGCGATACAGCCTGCGACCACTTCGCGCATATTGTGCGGCGGGATATTGGTGGCCATGCCCACAGCGATGCCGGAGGAGCCATTGACCAGCAAATTGGGCACGCGGGTAGGTAGTACAACCGGGATCTGCTCGGCGCCGTCATAATTGTCGACAAAATCAACGGTTTCTTTGTCGAGATCCGCCAATAGCGCGTGCGCCAGCTTGCTCATGCGAATCTCGGTGTAACGCATCGCCGCGGCAGAGTCGCCGTCGATGGAGCCGAAGTTACCCTGGCCATCGACCAGCGTGTAGCGCAGTGAGAAATCCTGAGCCATGCGCACAATCGTGTCGTACACCGCGGAGTCGCCGTGCGGGTGATACTTACCGATCACGTCACCGACCACACGCGCCGACTTCTTGTACGGCTTATTCCAGTCGTTGTTGAGCTCGTTCATGGCGAACAGCACCCGACGGTGCACGGGCTTCAAGCCGTCGCGCACATCGGGCAACGCGCGCCCGACGATGACGCTCATCGCGTAGTCCATATAGGACTGTTTCAGCTCATCCTCGATGTTGACGGGGAGAATTTCTCGGGCGATTTCCTGCGGGTTGTCTGCCATTCGGCCTGCTTCTTGAGGTTACTAGTGGGATACGGTTTATCGCGCCGCCTCACCACTGCATGGTGCGACGCCGACTAACCGACGAATAGTACCAAGTAGGGGTTTTTAACGCTATGCGGAGAGGCCACTCGCCGGCATCCGCAGCAAGGCATCAACCGCAGCGCCGGGCAGCATCGAGCGACTACGGCTATAATCCGCCAAAGCCGCACGGAGCCCCTCATGTCTGACACCAAAACCATCCTGCACCCCAGCTGGCTAATCCCCATCGTACCCCGCGACACCGTGCTGACTGACCACAGCGTGGTTATCGAAGGCAATTTGATTGCCGCTGTGCTGCCGCAACCAGAAGCGCGGGCGATCGAGGATGCAGAACATATCGATTTGACGGGCCAGGTGTTGCTGCCAGGCCTCGTCAATGCCCACGGGCACGCAGCCATGTCACTGCTGCGCGGCTACGCCGATGACCAGCCTCTGATGACCTGGCTCAACGACCACATCTGGCCTACCGAAACCCGTTTCGTGAGCGAGGATTTTGTCCGCGATGGCGTCGACCTTGCGATCGCCGATTTGCTGTTGGGCGGCACCACCACCTTCAGCGACCAGTACTTCTTCCCCGACGTCGCAGCTGAGCAGGCCGCACGAGCCGGCATCCGCGCACAAATGGTCTTCCCGGTCATTGATGTCCCGACCGCCTGGGCGCGAACACCGGCTGAGTATCTGGAGAAAGGCATCGCCTTGTTCCACCAATATCGCCACCACGATTTGGTGGAAATCGGGTTTGGACCTCACTCCAATTACACGGTCAGCGAGGATACGCTCAAACAGGTAGTGACCTATGCCAATGAGCTGGACGCCGTGATCCAGATCCATCTGCACGAGACCCAAGGAGAGGTGCTCATGTCGGTGGAAAACATCGGTGAGCGACCACTCGATCAATTGGCGCGAATCGGCATGCTCGGCCCACGAACCCAGTGCGTACACATGACCGCGATGGCGGACAGCGACATCGAAACCGTCGCTGAACACGGGGCCCACATCGTGCACTGCCCCCGCTCCAACATGAAACTCGCGTCCGGCATATGCCCCGTGCAGAAGCTTTTGGACCGCGGGATCAACGTCGCGCTCGGTACCGATGGCGCTGCCAGCAACAATCGACTGAGCATGCTCAATGAGATGCAAACGGCAGCCCTGCTGGCTAAGCTCGACCAGCTGGAGCCGACTGCGTTGTCGGCGGTAGACGCCTTGGAAATGGCAACGCTCGGTGGCGCGCGCGCGCTGGGCATGGAAGACCGCTGCGGCAGCGTAGAAGTCGGCAAGCGCGCCGACCTCATCGCCCTCGACATGACCCAACCTGCCACCCTGCCGATGCACAACCCCATCTCACAGGTGGTCTATGCCACCTCTGGTGGCGAGCTGACATGGAGCTGGGTGGATGGTCGTGCAGTCGTGCGCGATGGTGCGCTCACCACGCTAGACCTCGCTGATCTTCGCGCCCGTGCCGCCAACTGGGAAACGACGCTGGCCGAATTTGCCAAGACACTTGGAAAAGCTCACTGATATGCAACATCAGAACGTAGACCCGGACGAAATCGCCAAATTTGAAGCGCTGGCCTCTCGCTGGTGGGACCCTTCAAGCGAGTTCAAGCCACTGCACGAGATCAATCCACTGCGCGCTAACTGGATCGACGACTTCTCCGAAGTACGCGGCAAAAAGTTACTCGATGTCGGTTGCGGTGGCGGTCTGATAACCGAGGCCATGGCATGGCGTGGCGCCAAGGCTACCGGTATCGATATGGGAGAGGCGCCTCTGGCGGTCGCCCGTATCCATCAGCTGGAGAGCGAGCTGGACATCGATTATCGCCAAATCACGGCTGAGGCTTTGGCTGAAGAGCAACCTGCGGCTTTTGATGTAGTGACCTGCCTAGAGATGCTCGAGCACGTGCCGGATCCCGGCTCGGTGATCAAAGCCTGTGCAGACCTCACCAAACCGGGTGGAGACTTGTATTTCTCAACGATCAATCGCAATCCCAAGGCGTTTCTCTTCGCCGTGGTAGGGGCCGAGTACGTGCTCAATCTTCTGCCCAAGGGCACTCATGAATACGAGAAATTCATTAAGCCCTCCGAATTAGCCCGCTGGATCCGTGAAGCCGGTTTGGTCATGGAAGATATGACGGGGCTGACCTATAACCCGATCACACGTCGCTACCGACTCGACGCCCGTGACGTGTCGGTCAACTATATGGTTCGCGCGCGCAAGCCCGCCTGATGAAGACCACACCCAAAGCGGTTGTTTTTGACCTGGACGGTACGCTGGTCGATACCGCGGACGAATTCGTTGTGGTTGTGCAAAAGCTGCGCGAGCAACACAAACTGCCGCCAATGCCAGCGGAGCAGGTCCGGAAATCTGTGTCGAATGGCTCGGGCCGGCTAGTCACCCTGGCACTGGGAATTGAGCCGGGCACCCGCCGCTACGAGCGGCGGCGGCGCGAGTTCCTCGACATTTACGAGACGGTGCTTGGCCAAAGCGCACAGCCCTACCCGGGACTGGTCAAACTCGTTCGCGAGCTCAGTGATGCCGGCATCGGCTGGGGTGTCGCCACCAATAAACCGCGTCGCTTTGCGGAACCGTTGATGGCCAGGATGCCCTTTGACCCACCCACACCCAGCCTCGTGACACCTTGTGACGTGAGCCACAGCAAGCCGCACCCGGAGTCGATTTATCTAAGCTGTAGCAATCTCAATGTCACGCCGGAAGAAACCATTTACGTCGGCGACCACCAACGCGACATCTATGCCGGTCAATCCGCCGGCTGTTTTTCCATCGCCGCAACCTATGGCTACATCGAGGATGGCGATAACCCTGATGATTGGGGTGCCGACGCCAGCGCAGACAGTAGCGAAGCACTGGCGAACATGATTAGGGAGATGATTGCATGAGCTGTACACCCGCAGGCTGGCAACCCGCCAGTGATGCACTGGCTGGCAAGACCATCATGGTGACGGGCGCCGGTGATGGCATCGGGCGCGCTGCAGCGGTCGCCTACGCTGCACACGGCGCAGAAGTGCTGTTGGTTGGGCGCACCGAAGCGAAGCTCGAGGCCGTATACGATGCCATTGTCGCCGCAGGTGGCGTGACGCCAGCCATCATCCCGGTGGATCTCGCACGGGTCGACCACGACACGTTGTGCCAACTAGCCAACGAATTGGGTAGCAGTTTCAGCAAGCTCGACGGTCTGCTGCACAACGCCAGCATCCTCGGTGACCGCAAACCGCTGGCCCAAACCCGGGCGGCGCTGTGGCACGAGGTCATGCAGACCAACGTCAACGCGGCTTTCATGCTGACCCAAGTGCTGATGCCCCTGCTGGAAGCGGCGCCCGCCGCCTCAGTGGTATTCACCAGCTCCGGTGTAGGACGCCGGGGACGCGCTTATTGGGGCGCTTATGCGGTTTCGAAATTTGCCACTGAAGGCATGATGCAAGTCTGGGCGGATGAACTCGGGCAAACCAGCAATATTCGTGTGAACTCGCTGAATCCGGGGGCAGTTAACACGGCGATGCGCCGCACGGCTTACCCCGCTGAGAACCCCAGCAGCAATCCGACGCCCGAGGCGCTGATGGCCAACTGGATTTGGCTGATGAGTGACGCCAGTATCGGCGTCAACGGTGAAGCACTAAGCGCCCAATAGCTACCGGCGTCAGCCCTTACGCTTGCGCTCGGGCTTGGTCGCACGCCGCCCCGACTTTTGCGCCAGGCGAGCTTGCTTATCGCGCTGCTTGGCCGAGAGGTTGGCGGCTGCTTTGGGAGGTAGATCTGCCATCCCGTACAACACATCGATGTCCTTCTGCGGCAGCTCCATCCACTGGCCCTTTTTGAGCTTACTGGGGATGAATACGTGCCCATAGCGGACGCGCTTCAGCCGCGACACCGTGTAACCCTGGGATTCCCAGAGACGCCGCACCTCGCGGTTACGCCCTTCCATCAGCACGACATAGAAAAAGCGATTGATGCCATCCCCGCCGCCTTCCTGAATATCGGTAAAACGCGCCGGGCCATCGTCCAGCTCAACGCCATTTTTCAGACGCTCCAGCGCCGCCTCGTCGACATCGCCCATGACGCGCACCAGGTACTCGCGTTCGATCTGACTGGACGGGTGCATCAGTTTGTTGGCCAGCTCGCCGTCGGTGGTGAACAACAACAAGCCCGAGGTGTTGTAGTCGAGACGCCCAATCACAATCCAGCGACCACTTTTGAGCTTCGGCAAACTATCGAAAACCGTCGCTCGACCTTCAGGATCTTTACGCGAGCACACCTCACCGACCGGCTTGTGATACAGCAGGCAGCGGACCTCGTTTGACTCACCGAGAACCACAGGCTTGCCATCAACCAGCAGTTTTTGGTCGACATTGACGCGATCGCCCAGCTTGGCCGTCTTACCATCGACCTCAACCCGACCTTCTTCAATCCAGCGTTCGACCTCACGACGTGAGGCAATGCCGGCTCGCGCCAAGACCTTCTGCAGCTTTTCGCCGCGTGCGTCCTCGACTGACTTATCGGCGGTCTTGTTCTTGCTCTGCTTCTTGTTGCCCGGCAATGTCTTCAGCCCCCAAGCTGTCTTCTGCTTCACCCAGTTCGCCGGTCGTTGCTGGCGCCGGGTTGTCTTCTGCCTCATCGGCATCGGCCACAGGCTCGGACAGTGCAATGCCTGCCGAATCTGAAGCCTCACTGTTGTCGGCCATGACTGACGCGTCGTCTACCGACGAACCGTCGAGTTCTCTCACCGCCTCAATTCCAGCGGACGTTACGCTGTCGTCATTCGCTGCCATTTCAACACTGGCAGACTGAGCATCATTGGACGCTTCAACCTCAACGGCCAACAAGTTGCCCGACAGATTGTCGAGGTCCCGAATTTCTGCGAGGGGCGGCAGGTCTTCCAGTGATTTCAAATTAAAATAATCAAGGAACTGCCGCGTTGTGGCGTACATGGCAGGCCGTCCCGGCACATCACGGTGACCAACAATTCGCACCCACTCTCTTTCCTGCAGGGTTTTGATAATGTTCGAGCTCACGGCGACACCGCGGATTTCCTCGATCTCGCCGCGCGTAATCGGTTGTCGATAGGCAATCAGCGACAGCGTCTCAAGCAATGCCCTTGAGTATCGCGCGGGTCTTTCCTGCCACAGTCGCGACACCCAGCCCGCGAGATTTTGCCGCACCTGAAAGCGCCACCCGCTGGCAACTTCTACCAGTTCGAAACCATGTCCCTCGCAGCGTTCCGCCACTTCTGCCAACGCGCTGCGAATATCGTCGTTGCCGGGGCGCTCATGCTCCTCGAACAACTGTGCGATACGCTGCACACTCAACGGCTCGCCCGCAGCCATCAGTGCGCCCTCAATGATCTGGGTCAACCCGGTCTCGGCCATCACTCTGTCCTCGCCTTGACGTGGATCGGGCCAAAGCCCTCGGTCTGTACGATCTCCACCAGTGATTCCTTGATCAATTCCATAATCGCCAGAAAAGTCACCACAACCCCGAGGCGACCCTCCTCAGCTTTGAACAGTGACACAAAAGGCACGAATTTTTGGCTGCGCAGCGACTCCAGCACATCCGACATCCGCTCCCGGGTCGACAGGGACTCGCGCTGGATGTGATGACTCTCGTACATGTCCGCGCGCTTGAGCACCTCCCCCAACGCAAGCAGCAATTCCTTCATCTGTACGTCGGGCAGCGGTCGGTCGCGCTTGATGTCCGGGGGCGCGGCCTGCGCCTGCCACACGTCGCGCTCCATGCGCGGCAGTGTCTCGATGTCCTCTGCGGCTTTCTTGAATCGCTCGTACTCCTGCAGGCGCCGCACCAGCGTCGCGCGAGGGTCTTCCTCCTCATCATCGTCCACGGTGGTACGTGGCAGCAGCAGGCGGGACTTGATCTCCGCAAGCGTCGCTGCCATCACCAGATACTCCGCTGCCAGCTCAAACTGCATGGCATCCATCAGCTCAACGTACTGCATGTACTGTTCAGTGATGGCCGACACGTCAATGTCGAGGATATCCAGATTTTGGCGACGGATCAGATAGAGCAGCAGGTCGAGAGGCCCCTCGAAGGCCTCGAGAATGACTTCGAGCGCCTGTGGCGGGATGTACAAATCCTTGGGCAACTCGGTCATAGCCTCGCCCATCACGACGGCAAAGGGCATTTCCCCTTGCTGCGGCATGTTTACGCGCGCCTCAACGGCTGCAGAAGGCTGCAGTTCGGCGGCGGGCGGGGCAGGATTTTCGGGCGTGGTCTCGTTCACCGCGCGAGTATACCTCAGGCGGGCTCGAAATCGCTCACATCACCGAGCCCCCGACGCACGATTGCCGGCGGCTCGGCGGTCATATCGATCACGCTCGTAGGCTCAAGCCCGCAGTAGCCGCCGTCGATAACCAGATCCACCTCATGCTCAAGGCTGGCGCGGATATCGTAGGGATCCGTCAGCGGGAACTCATCACCAGGCAGGATCAAGGTGACACTCATGAGGGGTTCGCCCAAAGCGGAGAGCAGCGCCTGGGTAATCGCATTGTCGGGCACCCGCAACCCCACCGTTTTGCGCTTCGGGTGCATCAACCGGCGAGGCACCTCGTTGGTCGCTTCGAGAATGAAGGTGTAGGCGCCCGGCGTGGCATTACGCAGCATTCTATACGCCGTGTTGTCGACCCGTGCATAGGTCCCCAACTCGGACAGATCGCGACAGACCAACGTAAAGTTGTGGTCATCGTCCAATTTTCGGATGCGCCGGATACGCTCCATCGAACGCTTGTCGCCGATCACGCAACCGAGCGCGTATGCGGAATCGGTCGGGTAGGCGATAACGCCTCCCCGCTGCAAGATTTCAATCGCCTGATTCACCAGCCGGCGCTGCGGCGTCTCCGGATGAATCGCAAAAAACTGGCTCACTGAAGCAACTCCCAAACGCCATTGCCGGCGCTTACTGTCGACGTATCGACACCGAGATCGGCGCCATAAGTCCATTCACGATGAAAATCACTGCCGACAGAGACCGCCAGATTGAGCTCCGCTGCGAGTCGGCTGAGACGCGCGCGCTCATCAGCGGATTGGCGACCGCTGACAATTTCAACCGCCTGCCCACCCGCTGCGACGAAGTCTTTGCAGAGCGCGCGCAACTTCGTCGCGGTCATGTCGTATTTCAAGGGATGTGCGAGCACCGCCACCCCCCCTGCCTCGACCAAAGCGACAACCACCTCGGCCAACGGCGGCCAAAAGGCTTTGACGTCACCCATCTTCCCCCGCCCCAGCCAACGATCGAAAGCGGTGGGCGCATCATCCACAAAGCCCTGCTCCACTAACCAGGCGGCGAAGTGCGGACGCCCAATCTGGCTGGCACCGGCGATACGGCACGCACCCGCCAGAGCCCCCGGCATCCCTGCCCTCTCGAGGCGCTGGGCAATTTTCCCCGCGCGCTCGACACGCGCCTCATCTAGGCGCGACAACATCGCAGTCAACGAGACGTGCTCGGGATCAAAACCAACGCCCACGATGTGGATATTGGCCCCGCCCCACACGCAGCTCAACTCGGTGCCTGGGTACAACGTCAACCCATCGGGCACCTCATGACGGACCGCCAAATAGCCGGCTACCGTATCGTGATCGGTAATCGCCAACGCGGAAACCTGCAGCGACTGAGCCCGCTCAAGCAGTGCTCGAGGCGTCAGGGCGCCATCCGATGCGGTGGTATGCGTGTGGAAGTCGACCAGCACAGTCCTCTACACTCTCGATCTTTGTATCTTCGACGCCCGTGACGCGCGCCTGTCCGTGGCGAAGGGTATCATGGCAAGAGGCACCCGCTTCGCCCCAGCCAGGACAAATGAATAAACAATGAAACAGCTTCTCGAAATGCTACCGCTGATCCTGTTTTTTGCTGTCTACCAGATGGACGGTAAGACGCTGTCAGTGGGTGACTGGCAACACACAATCGACGGGATCTTCTCCGCCACTGCTGCGATGATGATCGCCACCACGATTCAAGTCATCGTCACCCGGTTGCTGACCGGCGAGCTGGAAAAGCGCCTGCTGTGGACAACGGTCGCAGTGCTGGTATTCGGCGGCGCGACCCTGCTTTTCAGAGACGAGCGGTTCATCCAGTGGAAGCCTACCGTCTTTAACTGGGTTCTGATGTTGATTTTCGTTGGCTCGCAATTCATCGGCCAAAAGAATTTGGTTGAACGGCTCATGGGTTCACAAATCGATCTGCCTGGAAAAATTTGGTCGCGAGTTTGCTGGCTCTGGTCAGCCCACTTTGGCGTCGTAGGCACACTGAACATCGTTGTTGCCTATCGCTACAGCGAATCCGTCTGGGTGTCCTACAAGATGTACTCGGCGATCGGTTTCACCTTACTGCTCATGGTGCTGACTGCCGCGCTGATTGGCCCGCATTTAAAACGTGAGATGGCGACCGAAGACACGCCGTGAACACACGCAAGGAGAAAGACATGTTGACTCTGGCTCGCCAAGTACTGGCGCTAGCGGCCTTGATGGGCATAGTGGCCTATACCGCTCCGGCCCTGTCGCAGGAAACCCAGTACGTCATTGACCGGCTGCTGATCAATGTTCGCTCAGGCGCAGGTGACAACTACCGAATCATCAATCGCATCCCCTCAGGCACCGCCCTTACGGTGTTTTCAGCCAGCGAAGACGGCAACTGGTCTGAAGTCGAGACACGGGGCGGCACACGGGGATGGGTACTCAACCAGTACCTGCAGACCGAGCCACCCGCCGAACTGCGCGTTGCCGACATGGAAACACAGCTGCAAGAAGTCCGGGCCGAGCGCGATCAACTGCGTGACAACCTATCAGCCAGCGTCTCTCAGGCCAGCGAGGCGGGCGGTGAGATTGAAGAACTCGCCAACGAATTGGCGCGCACCAAGGAAGAGCTGGCCGAGATCAAAGCGGTATCCGGCGCAGCTCTCGAACTCGATGCGCGCAATCGCAAGCTGAATACGGCTCTCGAGGAGGAGCGGGCTCAGCGGGAACTGCTGTATTTGGAAAACGTGCGGCTTCAGGAACGCATCGATAACAGTCAACTTCTCGATGGCGCACTCGCCGTATTGCTGGGCGTCATCATCGCAGTTTTAGCACCGAGACTCTGGCCACGTCGTCGCCGTAACGATGGCTGGGCCTGACCAGGACGGAGATTACCTATGTCATTAAAAGCACGTTTGATCGGCTGGGCATTGACTGTGGGCCTGATGGCCCCGGCTTATGCCCAAGATCTGAGCAGCGAAACGATCGCACCTCAAGACACCGCACCGAAGGTACTGATCGAAACCAACTACGGCAGTATTACCCTCGCGCTCAAACCCGACAAAGCGCCGGTAACGGTGGAGAACTTCCTCACCTACGTGGACGAAGGTTTCTACGATGGCACCGTTTTCCATCGGGTCATTCCGAACTTTATGGTGCAGGGCGGGGGCTTTACGGAGTCGCTCGAGCAGAAGCCCACCCGAGATCCCATCGTCAACGAATCGGACAACCGGCTGCACAACGTTCGCGGCACGGTCGCGATGGCGCGCACCAACGACCCGGACTCCGCGAGCGCACAGTTCTTTATCAATCAGCGCAGCAATCTACGACTTGACTGGGCACCGGGACGCCCGGGGTACACGGTATTTGCCGAGGTCGTCGACGGCATGTCTGTCGTTGACTTTATTTCCACTGCCGAGACCCACACCACCATGGCGATGACCTCTCGGGGCGAGGCACCTTTCAGCGACGTACCGGTGGAGCCCGTGATCATTAAATCTATCCGACGCGTCAAATCACCGTGACCCAGCTCAGCATCAACCTCAATAAAATTGCCCTGATCCGGAATTCGCGAGACACCGATATTCCTGACGTGGTCGAGTTTGCCCATCGGGTGATCACCGCCGGTGCGCAGGGGATCACCGTGCACCCGCGCCCGGATCAGCGCCATATCCGCGCTCAGGACTGCGCGGCACTGAAACAGGCTATCTCCGTTGAACTCAACATCGAGGGCAACCCTTTCACCGACGCGAGGGAGAGCGACCGGGCGGGCGTCACCGACTATCCGGGCTACATGGCGCTGGTCGAAGCCGTGCGTCCCGCACAGGCAACCCTGGTCCCCGACGGCGATCAGCAGCTCACTTCAGACCACGGCTTTGATCTGGATCGAGACGCAGATCGACTCGCCCCAGTTATTGCACAGCTCAAGCGCTGGGGCTGCCGGGTTAGCTTGTTTATGGACCCCGCCCCTGACGCAATGGCCAAAGCGGCAGCCATTGGTGCCGATCGTATCGAGCTGTACACCGAGGCCTACGCCGACGCCTACAAGACAGGACAGTTCCAGGACGTCCTCGCACGCTACCGGGATGCAGCAGTGGCCGCACAAGAGGCAGGACTTGGGGTCAATGCCGGGCACGATCTGAACCTCGACAATCTTCCGGATTTTCGCATTCCCTCGCTTCTCGAAGTCTCAATCGGCCACGCGTTTACCGTCGATGCGCTGCGTTTTGGCATCGATGAAGCCGTCAGTCGCTACCGCCAAGCACTCAGACCCACAGCGTGATAGCGCGCGAGGAAGAGAGCGAACTGGCACCACCGCCTTACGTGGTACCTCACAGTCAGGCGCCCATACCCATCCTGTATCAGGATGATGACTTACTCATCGTCAACAAGCCGCACCTGTTGCTGAGCGTGCCGGGGAGACACCCCGTTAATCGAGATAGTCTGATCGGCCGACTCTCCCGACGCTATCCGGACGTAGCCGCAGTGCATCGGCTCGATCTCGACACCTCGGGGCTGTTAGTGGTGCCACTGCACCGTGAGGCACTGTCGGCCTTGAGCCGCGCCTTCCAAGCGCGCGCGGTCGAAAAACGCTACACAGCGGTGGTGTGGGGCAATCCGACCGAGGACTCGGGCGAGATCGATTTGCCGATTGCCCGGGATTGGCACAACCGGCCGAAGCAAAAAATCTGCAGCGAAACTGGCAAACCCTCGCTAACCCGATGGCGCGTGCTGGAACGCGGCCGGGATCGTGCGCTCCTTGAGCTCAACCCTGTGACCGGACGCTCCCACCAGCTGCGCATTCACCTGCGCGAACTGGGCCACCCCATTCTGGGCTGCGACATGTACGCGCACCCTGAAGCACTGGCAGCGTCGCCGCGGCTTTTGTTACATGCCACGCGGCTCGCGTTTTCACACCCTCGGACCGGCACATGGCTATCGGCCATTTGCCCGCCCCCGTTTGGTCTGGAGGCCGCGACTTAAAACAGTGGCACCCGCTCATCCGAGTTGGGGTCAAAGCACGTATGCTCTAGCATTGCGAACGCCCATCTGGAAGCACACAGTTGATCACGAGCTCAGATCACAATGGCCGGCGCATCATCGTGGCCAAGCCCAATCACTCCTCGACCTGGCGCAATAACCTGATGGCGCTGGGGGTGATCGCGATTCCGTCTCTGGGTGCCGCCATCAAATTCACACTGATGGGTGCGTGGCCAATCCTGCCCTTCGCCGGCGCCGAATTGCTGGCGCTTGGTGCCGCACTCTATTACGTCAACTGGAAACTCCAGTATCGCCACGTCATTACCTTCAGTGACGAGCAAGTTCGCATTGATAAAGGTCATTACGCTCCCCGTCGGAGTTGGCGCTTCCCCCGAGCCGAGGCCTCTCTCGCGGTCACGCCCGAGGCACACCCCTGGGAGGGACCACAAATGGCCGTGCACAGCCGGGAGGAACATGTCGTCGTTGGCGAATTCCTCAACCGCGAGGATGCCCACAAACTACTCGCCCTGTTGCGGGGTGAGTTACGCACCGGCACTCACAGCCGGGAGCAGGAAATCAAGCTCTAACGTTGGGCTTGCGTCCGCGAATCCCGGCGCTAAGCTGCACGCCTTGCCCAACGACGTATCCCCACCATGAATCAAGATACCGCCCCAAAAGTCGGTTTTGTCTCGCTAGGCTGCCCCAAAGCACTGGTCGACTCCGAAAGAATCCTCACCCAACTCCGACTGGATGGTTACGAGGTCAGCCCCAGCTATGAGGATGCAGGCGTTGTCATCGTCAACACCTGCGGCTTCATCGATAGCGCCAAAGCCGAATCGCTTGAGGCCATCGGTGAAGCGATCCGCGAAAATGGTCGCGTCCTGGTCACCGGATGCATGGGCAAAGGGGCAGACGCTGAAAGGATTTTGGAGGCGCATCCCAAGGTGCTGGGGATCACCGGACCCGCCGCCTACGAAGAAGTTTTGGGGGAGGTGCGTCGCGTACTACCCAACCCGCGCAAACACGATCCGCTGATCGATCTGGTGCCCGCACAAGGGGTCAAACTGACGCCTCGCCACTATGCCTACCTGAAAATCTCAGAAGGCTGCAATCACCGGTGTCGATTCTGCATTATCCCCAGCATGCGCGGCGATTTGGTCAGCCGGCCCATCGGTGACGTACTCACCGAGGCGGAAGGATTGGCACGCGCCGGCGTCAGAGAGCTATTGGTGATTTCCCAAGACACCAGTGCCTATGGTGTCGATCTCAAGTACCGGACCGACTTCTGGCACGGCCGACCGCTAAAGAGCAACCTGCAAACCCTGGCCGAAGTACTCGGGGAGTTCGGTATTTGGGTGCGACTGCACTACGTCTACCCGTATCCCCACGTCGATCAGCTGATTCCGCTGATGGCAGAGGGGAAAATACTGCCCTACCTCGATATTCCATTGCAGCATGGCAGCCCGAGTGTGCTGGCGCGAATGAAACGGCCGGCCGCTGCGGAAAAAACGCTGGATCGCATCAAGGCCTGGCGCGATATCTGTCCGGATATCACCCTGCGTTCCACATTTATCGTCGGATACCCCGGTGAAACCGAGGCCGAGTTCGATGAGTTGCTGGACTTTATCGAGGAAGCCGAGCTCGATCGCGTAGGCTGTTTCAAGTATTCCCCAGTCACCGGCGCCGCGGCCAATGATCTGCCCAATCACGTGCCCGAGGCTGTCAAGCAGGAGCGCTGGGAGACCTTCATGGCGAACCAGCAAGCCATCAGCGCCGACAAGCTTCAGCGCCGCATTGGCAACACTATCGAAGTGCTGATCGATTCCGTGGACGCCGACGGCGCCACTGGACGCTCCCGTGCCGATGCCCCCGAGATTGATGGCGTTGTTCACCTGCCGGGTGCTACCGGTCTTCAGCCAGGCGATTTTGTCGAGGGCGTGGTCACCGCCGCCGACGAGTACGATCTCTGGGTGGGCTAATAATGCAATGAACATTGTGCTGCTGCACCCGGAGGATTGGACGAGCACCTCACAGGTGCGCCTCACCGATCACAGAGCCGAACATCTTCGCCGGATCCTCGGGGTGAGCCCCGGGGATCACGTTCGCGTCGGCTTGGTCAATGGTGACGCGGGCATTGGTACCGTAGTGACCCAAGACACAGACGCGGTGACTCTGGAAGTCATACTCACCGCGCCCGCCGGTGAGCGTCATCCTTTCGATCTGGTGGTCGCCCTGCCCCGGCCGAAGATGCTCCGGCGCGTGCTCCGCACGGTCGCTGAGTTCGGTGTCGCCAACCTGCACCTGATCCACAGCTACCGCGTCGAGAAGAGCTATTGGCAGAGCCCGCTGGTGTCCCAGCCGCGTATTGAGGCTGCGCTGCTGGCGGGTATGGAACGGTCAGCCGACACCCGAATGCCCAGCGTGCAGCTCCATCATCGCTTCAGACCCTTCATCGAAGATGTACTGCCGGAGATCGCCGAGGGGCGCCGCTGCGTCATTGCTCATCCGGGAAGCACCATGCCACTCAAAGGCATCTCCGGGCCTGGTGTCGTGCTCATCGGCCCCGAGGGAGGATTCATTCCGTTTGAGCTGGAGCTCGCGAGTGACAATGGCGCCGAACCCGTGAGCATCGGCGAACGTATTCTGAGCGTCGATACCGCGGTTACGGCTGCCCTCGCGCTGGGTGCTGCCTGAAGGTATCAGGCACTCACACCCGTCCCAATAGCACAGACGACGCCGGTGCCGCCGATACCGCAGTAGCCGCCGGGATTCTTATCCAGATACTGCTGATGATAAGCCTCGGCGTAGTAGAACGCGCCTGCCTGATCAATTTCGGTGGTGATGGTCCCGTAACCACTGTCACTCAGCCGCGCCTGATAAGCCGCCAGACTGTCTGTCGCTAGCCGCCGCTGCTCATCATCAAACACAAAAATCATCGACCGGTACTGGGTGCCGATGTCATTGCCCTGACGCATACCCTGGGTTGGATCATGGTTTTCCCAAAACACTTTGAGCAGTTCGGCGTAGCTAATCACACTGGGATCGAAGACCACTAAAACCGCTTCGCTGTGCCCCGTTTGCCCAGTGCACACCTCTTCGTAGGTGGGGTTGGGTGTGAGACCGCCGGCGTAACCTACTGCCGTGGTGTAAACGCCCTTCAGCTGCCAAAACTTGCGCTCAACGCCCCAAAAACAGCCCATGGCAAATACCGCCTGCTGACAGTGTTCCGGAAAGGGCGGCACCATGGGATGGCCCAACACCGTATGTCGTTCGGGAACTGCCATCGACGCCTCCCTGCCCGGCAGGGCTCGGCCTTCATCGGGCAACGCGTGCTTTTTCCGGATCGCAAACAAGTCCATTACGGTGTTTCTCCATCTATCTGATCCGCGCTCCGTCGAGACGGCGTCACCCGGATCATCTGAATCACAAATTGTGTTGCGCTATTGTACGATCTCAACACGTGATCGGTTGTGCACGGGCTGCTGCCTCGGCAATATTTGGCGGCATTAACCGATACATACCGTGCGCCAACGCGAGTCCACGGACGCGACGCTGGCTGCAAGTGCTTCGTTCCCTATACTCGAACCATCGCGTAGCACAGCACTCAGACCCAACAACCCGAGGCCACCACGTTATCAGCAAGGATCTACAAACGCGCTCTACCGAGGTCGCAGACTTTCTGCGCAAGTCCCGCGCCATTCGCCAAGTCGTCACCCGGCAACCGAGACTGATCTTCGCCCTCGATGCGACAGCGAGCAGGGAGCCCACCTGGCACCAGGCACGCCAGCTGCATCGCGAAATGTTCAGCGCCGCCAGCGGCACTTCGCTGGCGATCCAGCTCGCCTACTATCGAGGCTTCAACGAATTTCACACCAGCCCCTGGCTAAGCCGGGCTGACGAACTTTTGGCGCACATGGATGCGGTCCATTGTGTTGGCGGCGCCACTCAAATCGTGCGACTACTCCGCCATTACCTCAGCGTTGGCACGCCTGCCACGCCCGTTCGAGCACTGGTATTTATCGGCGATGCCCTGGAGGAGCCCAGTGCCACAATCCTCGACTTGGCGGGCCAGTGTGGACTCAAAAAACAGCCGGTATTCGTTTTTCAGGAAGGCACAGACCCCCAGTGTGCACAAAGCTTCGAACAGTTAGCCCGGCTAAGCGGTGGCGCCTACGCGCGCTTTGATCACAGCAGTGCCGACCGGCTGCGTGAACTGCTGGGTGCCGTCGCGCGCTACGCCACAGGTGGGCGCAAGGCTCTCACCAGTTCGGGCCGTGACAGTGATAAACTGCTGCTTTCTCAATTACCGCCTGAATAGAGATTCCGTGCCAAGGCTCATATTACTCGCGGCGGTTGCACTGACCGTCTACATCTTAATCCGCCGCGCTCAAGCGCAACCTCCCCACAAGCGCCGGGCAGCGTATTTGCAGCTGCTGTTCGGAGGCGCAGCCATCGTCGCTGTCATACTCACACTGGCCGGCAAAATGCATTGGCTGGGTGCTGCACTGACAGGTGCAGTGGTGATGCTACGCCAGTCTCTGCCCTTACTGATTCGTGCATTCCCGTTACTCAGCCAGTGGCTGCAAAACCGGCAAGCCAAAGCGGCGGGCCAGCAATCGGAGGTTCGCACCCAGTTTCTAAAAATGACGCTCGATCACGCGAGTGGCGAGCTCAATGGCGAGGTCATTGATGGGCCGTGGAAAGATTGGTTCCTCAGCGAGATGCCCCGCGAGCAGCTTGAAGAACTGATGCGTTTTCTCGAAGCCAATGACGATGATTCAGCACAACTGCTGGCCTCCTATCTCGCACAGCGCTTCCCCGGTGGCGACGGGGAGTTCGGTGCTGAGGATGCACAGCGTGCAACGCCCCCGGAATCCGGCATGACGCGCAGCGAAGCACTGGCGGTGCTGGGGCTGAACGATGAGGCATCCGAGGACGACATCGTCAAGGCTCACCGCAGCCTTATGCAAAAGCTGCACCCCGATCGGGGCGGTAACGATTACCTCGCCGCCAAGATCAATGAAGCCAAGGATTTTCTGCTCGGTCGCTGACAAGCGTTCGGGCAACCACCCTGCAAACTCGATAAGTGGGAGACTCATGAGTCATCGCTACCTGATTCGCAACCAATTGGGTCACTGGTGGGGGCGCGGCAAACGCTGGGTCGACGGGCGAGAACTAGCCCGCGTGGCCAGCTGGGAGCACCGTGACGAAGTCGCCAACACGCTATTTGAACTCAGCTCCCATGACTTTGAACTGCGTGGCGAAGTCGTCGAGGTTGAAACGGTTGATGGTCAACTGCCGAAGCTCGAGGTGAGTGCTATTCCAGTGCCCAGCGATGATGAGGAATCGGAACTACCGCTTGAAATTGCGGTCTCTGACCCCATTGAAAACCCGTAGCATTTCCATCTAGCGGAGTTACCATCGTGCGCATATTGCTCTTTCTCGCCACCAACCTGGCCGTGCTGGTTCTTGTCGGCACTGTTTTCAACCTACTCGGGTTCGAGAGCATTCTGGCCGCAAACGGGGTGGATCTGAATCTAACCGCGTTGCTGGTGTTCTGTGCCCTGTTTGGCTTCGGCGGCGCCTTCGTATCGCTGCTGCTGTCAAAGTGGATGGCCAAACGCGGCACGGGTACGCAAATTATCGAGACACCCCGCAACCGCGACGAGCAGTGGCTGGTTGATACCGTTGCAGAGCTGGCACACGCAGCAGGCATCAAAATGCCTGAAGTCGGGGTCTTTCCGTCGGATGCGGCCAACGCCTTCGCTACTGGCTGGAATCGCAACGATGCGTTGGTCGCCGTGAGTGCAGGGCTGCTGCGCCGCTTCCAACCCAACGAAGTAAAAGCTGTGCTCGCTCACGAAATCGGGCACGTCGCGAACGGCGATATGGTCACGTTGACGCTGGTCCAAGGCGTCGTGAATACCTTCGTCATGTTCTTCGCGCGCGTCATTGGCCACACGGTGGATCGCGTCGTTTTCAAGACTGAACGCGGCTACGGTATCGGTTACTTCGTTGTCACGATTGTGGCGGAAATCCTGCTCGGGCTGCTCGCCAGTATGATCGTGATGTGGTTCTCCCGCTTCCGCGAGTATCGCGCAGACAAGGCTGGCGCCCAGTTGACCACCAGCGGCGACATGATCGCCGCGCTGCAGCGGCTGCGCGTCGAGCAAGGACAACCGAGCGACCTCCCCGGAGAAATGACGGCCTTTGGTATTCGCCCGGGTAAAGCCGGGATCGCCAATCTATTCCGCTCACACCCGCCGCTAGAAGACCGGATCCGCGCCCTTCAGGTGGGTCAGTGACCATGTGGCGTCATCGCCTCTCCGCGCTAATCCTGACGCCGCTGATCGGGCTGTTTACCGTCGCCTGCGGAGCGGATGCGGATATTCCCAACCTTGAGACCAATGACCCATCGAATGAAGCGCCGGCTTATCTGACCTTCGCCACCAACGACGAAGCCAATTCCACCGAGATTTTCAGTGCTGCCAGCCCTGCGGTGGTTTATGTCACATCAAGCGCGCTGCGCCGCCAGGCCTTTTCGCTCAATGTGATGGAGATTCCCCAGGGCGCGGGCTCCGGCTTTATCTGGGATGCGCAGGGCCTTGTGGTCACCAATTTTCACGTCATCGCAGGTGCAGATCGTCTGACGGTGACGCTGCAAGATCAGACCGAACACAAGGCAGAGGTGGTGGGCGTCGCGCCCGAGCGTGACCTCGCAGTACTGCGCCTCATCGATCCGCCGGACAACCTGACAACGCTGCCGCTGGGCGACTCGGGTGAACTCTCTGTGGGCCGCAAAGTGCTGGCGATCGGTAATCCGTTTGGCCTCGATACCACCCTTACCGTAGGCGTGGTCAGCGCGCTGGGGCGGGAAATCCGCTCCCCCAGCGGTCGTCAAATCCGCGGTGTAATCCAAACCGATGCGGCCATCAATCCCGGCAACTCGGGGGGGCCTCTGCTTAATTCACTGGGTCAACTGATCGGCGTCAACACCGCCATTTATTCACCGAGCGGTGCGAGTGCGGGTATTGGCTTCGCCATTCCGGTAAACACGGTTAAAGAAGTGGTGCCCCAGCTGATCGCCTACGGCAAAATCATGCGCCCAGTGATCGGTGTCGAGTTGGCCAGCGATCGCTGGCTGCGGCGCTGGCAAGTTGAAGGCGTGCCGGTCATGCGTGTCTATCGCGACTTCCCCGCTGACGAAGCCGGTATTGTCGGCGCTCGGCGCAACTACCGTGGAGACATTGTCCTCGGCGACATCATCACTCACGTGGATGATGAGCGTGTTCAAACCAACGACGATTTCCTCACGGCGATGGAAAAGCACCGGGTCGGTGACTCCATCGAAATTCGCACCATACGTGAAGGCGAAGAGCGCCGTTTCGATGTTGAACTGTCGGAGAGCCGATGAACCTGAACTGGCGCTATGTGTTACTGGCTTTGGGCATCGTCACGGTGATCGTCATCCAGTTTGTTCCAGATCCGCAGGCTCCCCCCAGCTCTCTGGATCAAGATCCTCTTCCGGCATCTGAGACATCACAAACACCGGCGTCTGACCCTGCTTCCGCTGCGCCTCAAAATCACTGAGCAGACGCAGCCCCAGAGGGTACAGCTTCCACATGGCCGCCAAATTGGTGAGTGCGAGCAACGCCATGGTGAGATCGGCAAAACTGAAGACAGTGCCCAAATCCTGAACTGACGCCCAGGCAATCATGCCGAGTACCGAGCACCGGAATACGGTGATCGCGGACTTGGGCAGCCGCTCAAAGTAGGCAATGCTGTTCTCGCCCAAATAGCTGTTATACGCAATGGTCGTGACGGCGAACATCACCAACGCAATACTCACCAGCGGCTCGCCGATGGGGCCCAAATGCTCCGCTACCGCCAGCTGCGTCAGGGTGACGCCTTGCATATCGGTCGCATCGGGCTGATACGCGGAGGACACCAGAATCATCAGGGCGGTGCAGGTACACAATACGATCGTGTCGATAAAGACACTCAGAGACTGCACCAAGCCTTGGGACATGGGGTGTGGAACATCCGCGGCGGCGGCCACATTGGGCACCGTGCCGAGCCCGGCTTCATTGGAGAACAGCCCCCGGCGCGCGCCCTGCATGATGGCAGCTGCAACGCCACCACCGACGACTTGCTCGAGTCCGAAGGCGGCTTTAAAGATTAACGCCAGCGCCGCAGGGACCTCGCTGAAATTCAGTACCAGCACCGTCAGTGCGAGCAAGAAGTAGCCCACAACCATCACGGGCACCACGACCTCAGCAAACAGCGCCAACCGACGAATACCACCAAACAGTACAACCGCCATGACTGCGGTCAATACGATGCCGCTGTAATGCGTGGGAACGCCGAAGGCTGATTCGATGGAGTTGGTCACCGCGTAAGTCTGTACCGCGTTGAATCCGAAGCCGATCGTGACCAGCAGCAGCAATGAGTAGATAACGGGCAGCTTCACCCAACCCAAGCCGTGGCGCATGAAGTACGCCGGGCCACCACGAAAATCATCACCTGCATGGCGCTGCTTGTAGAGCTGCGCAAAAGCACTCTCAAACAGGCTGGTGGCCATGCCGAGGAGCGCGATCAGCCACATCCAGAACAGAGCACCCGGGCCACCGAGCGTAATCGCCACCGCGACGCCGGCGATGTTGCCGCCACCGACACGTCCCGCGACGCTGACCACCAGCGCCTGAAAGCTACTGATACCTCGCTGGGTGCCACTCAAATGGCTGTGTGTCAGGCCGCGGAACATCGCCGTGAATAGCCGCAGCTGCACGAACCGGGACCCGATACTGAAACGCAAGCCAACGGCCAACAGCGCCACAATCAAGACGTAAGACCATAACCAATCGGTGACCGTTGCCAGCACAGTAACTCCTTACATCAAGCCGCTAATCAAAATGAGCGCCACAGCAGGCACAACCAGGAAACGAGTGAGGTTGAGCCACAAGCTGTAAGCCACCGGCGT
>JAZBOZ010000110.1:0-10813 GCA_036351405.1 Halieaceae bacterium | reverse complement strand
TCGAAACCCTCGGCTTCAACCTCCAGTGAAGATCATTGGACAGAGTTCTGATACCCCTATCTGGCTGCCCACGCCCTCTGGGTTGCTGGTGGGCAGCCATGAAGAAACGCTAACATCAATCATCCGCTTACGAAATTCGGAGTAGACATGAACGCACTGACCCGCGCTGTTGCCGCTTTGGCAATCGCTATTTTGACGGCTCAAGTACAAGCGCAAGACGCCCCGGGGGCCACTACAGGCCCTGTTATCAAAGACTTCGGCCCGGTGATGACCCCACCCGAGGGCTCGTGGAACCTCGACAAAGACACCCATTACAAGGTATCTATTGACGTGGGCTCGACAGCGGAATTCCCCGGTGACCTCAACCGCAAGCTGGTATCCACGGCACGTTTTTTAAACATGCATGCCCAGACTGGCATTCCGCCGGAAAACATCGAGTTCGCGGTGGTCGTTCACGGGCAGGGTGCCAACGATTTTCTGACCGATGAAGCCTACGAAAAACGCTTCATGGAACCCAACCCCAACACGCAACTGCTGCAGCAGCTCCATGAGGCCGGCGTAAAAATTTATCTGTGCAGCCAGACTGCCCTCTTCCGCGGCATGGCGCCTGAAGAATTCAATCCTGCAGTCACCATGGCGGTGTCCGCGATGACCTCACACGTCCGTTTGCAGCATGAGGGATACACGCTTATCCCCTTCTAACGTCATGCGCTGTACAAACACACGCTAATCGCAACGCAAGTGATGCCGCCGCCTGAGGGCGGCGCAAAAAAACAGGAGTTTGGCCATGAGCGACTTTTCCCTGCGGGACCCTGCCGCCGGGGTAGATCCCCTTTTTCATCAACGCTGGTCGCCGCGCAGTTTTGTCAAAAAGGGGTTGTCCAGTGACGTGTTAGCGCGACTTCTGGACGCCGCACGGTGGTCACCGTCATGCTTCAATGCTCAGCCCTGGCGCTTCTACACGAGCACTGAAGCGACGTTTTCCGAGTACCTCGACCTGTTGATGGAAGGCAATCAGGTTTGGGCCAAGAATGCTGAGGTGATCGGCTTCATGGTTGCGAGCCTTAACTTCGAGCATAACGGCGAAGCCAATCCCTACGCTGAATTCGACTGTGGTGCTGCGTGGATGGCGCTGACACTGCAAGCGCAAGCCGAGGGTCTCTACACACACGGTATGGGTGGTATCCACCACGATCAGGTGGCGCAATATCTGAATCTGTCTGGCGACACCCACAAGGTGGTTATGGGTTTTGCCATTGGTCACATCGGTCCGAGAGATGCGCTGCCCCATGATTTGGCAGAACGTGAAACACCCTCGCCACGAAAACCGCTATCGGAGCTATGGAATAAGGGCTGACTCAGCCCTCGGGCAGCGGAATGAACTCCTGCTGATCTCCCGGGATCAGCGGGAAACGCCCAGAACGCCAATCTGCCTTGGCCTGCTCCATACGCTCGCGACTGAAGGCCACAAAATTCCACTCCAACAGCGGCACTGCTGGCCAAGCTTCACCGCCCAACAATACAACACGGGCATTTTCGGTCGCTGTTAACAACGCTTCCTCATCGAGCAACGCGAAATCTCCAGACGACAGCGTTGTATCCTCCACCGTCACCGCACCCGCTACCACGTAAACGGCACATTCGTAGCCCGGCGCTGGGCGCTGCAAGCAGCCACCCTCAGATATCAAGGCATCGACATAAAACATCGGTGAGTAAGTGGGTATGGGGGACGCCATGCCGAACGCCTCGCCAATAATGACCCGGGCGTGCACACCCTCCCGGTGCAATACCGGTAAAGCCTCGCGTGAGACGTGTTCAAACCGCGGCGCTATCTCTGCCTGCGCTTCAGGCAACGCAACCCAGGCCTGCAGGCCGTTCATGCGATGGAACCCGGACTTGACCTCAAGCGTTTCCCGCTCGGAATGCACGATACCCCGTCCAGCCGTCATCCAATTCACATCGCCGGGTAAAATCTCCAAATGGTTACCGAGACTGTCCTGATGCAGCATTGCGCCTTCGAACAGATAAGTCAGTGTCGCCAAGCCAATGTGGGGGTGTGGGCGGACATCGATGCCATCGCCGGGAGCGAACTCGGCCGGCCCCATATGATCGAGAAAGATAAATGGCCCCACCATACGTTTTTCCGCATGGGGTAAAAGACGAGTAACGGTGAATCCGCCAAGGTCTTTCGTTTTTCCCGTGAGCTGCTGCATTTCTCTATTCCTCTCCCCCTAGCGTCGTCACGATGTCACCGCCGGTTGGTACGATGCGATATCTCCGCAGATTGTATGCTTGAATCTGGCCGGCAAGCGCCACACCGCTGCCACCGCTCACGAGGGACAAATCTGGCCATGACAACCCACTGGTACCGACTCGATACCGACCAATGTCTCGCGGCGCTCGAATCTTCTCATGATGGGCTTTCATCGGCCAAAGCCGAAGACAGGCTAGCCGAATACGGTGCCAATGAATTGGCGCTCCGCAAAACACCCCGCTGGAAGCTATTTGCTCGCCAGTTTAACGATCCCATGATCTGGATACTGCTGGCGACCGGCATCACAACGGGCGTCCTCACGGTGATCGGTGAAGACATGCTACCGGACACGATCGTGATCCTCGGTGTTGTGCTGCTGAACGCGCTGCTGGGCTTTGTGCAGGAAGGTAAAGCCGAGGGAGCACTGGATGCCCTGCGGTCGATGATGGTACCCACCTGCAGGGTGGTACGAGACGCCGTTTCCATGCAGATCCCCGCGCGACAGCTGGTGCCCGGTGACATCGTGCTTTTGGAGAGTGGCGACAAGATACCCGCCGACATTCGTTTTGTGACAGCCCACAATCTGCACGTTGATGAGTCCTCGCTGACCGGCGAGTCGGTACCCGTGCAGAAATCAACAGACGCTTTGAGCGGCTGCGATCTGGTACCCGGCGACCAACGCAATATGGGCTTCTCGGGCACCTACGTCACACAGGGCAGTGCGCGAGCGCTGGTTGTAGCCACAGGCAGTCACACGCTATTCGGCCGAATCGCAGAAATGGTGAAATCGGCAGGCGATGTGCTTTCGCCACTGCAGCGAAAGATGCGCGAATTCGTGCGCAGCCTCATCCTTGCCATACTTGTCATTGGTGCCTTCAATTTCGCCCTGGGCGTCTATTTAGGCTACGCAGCCAGTTACAGCTTCTTAGGCGCCGTCTCGCTGGTGGTCGCTGCCATTCCCGAAATGCTGCCGGCATTGGTGACCTCGATACTCGCACTGTCGGGCACCGTGATGGCAGCGCGCAAAGCCCTGGTTCGACACCTTCCGGCCGCCGAGACGTTGGGCGCTACAACCGTGATTTGCTCGGACAAAACGGGCACGCTGACTGAGAATCACATGACCGTAACGCGAGTCTATAGTGGCGGCGATCAATTTGCTGTCAGTGGCTCCGGCACCCTGACCGAAGGCGATTTCCAGCAACTGGGGGAGCATCACAACTACATCGACCCAACCCAACACCGCGGCCTCATGGCACTGCTGCACTGCGGCTACCACTGCAACGATGCGCACTTGAGTGCTGGGGACGGTACAGGTGATCCCACTGAGATTGCGCTAAAAGTTTCCGCTGCCAAAGCCGGTGTTGAGTCGGAAGGTATTGATCGCCTGGTGGAGATCCCCTTCGACTCCACCGAGAAATTCATGGCGGTGCTGGTGCGTCACCGTGACCAGCACTTCATTCTGATCAAAGGCGCACCCGAGGTCATTGTCGGCATGTGTGATGCCGAAATAGGCCCCGATGGTTTGCGCACCGGCTTCGATCCCAAAGACATTCTTGGCGTGGCAAGCCTGTTCGCAGCGGATTCATTACGTACTTTGGGCTTCGCGATGAAGCCGGTATCTCTTGAGCATCGAGGGCTCGGTCGTGACGACCTGACCGGACTGACGTTTCTTGGCCTGCAGGGCATGATTGACCCACCCAAGCCCGAGGCGATCAGAGCGGTCGCAAGCTGTCAGTCCGCCGGCATACGCACCATCATGATCACGGGTGATCATCCTGACACAGCGCTTGCCGTCTCACGCGAGCTTGGAATCCCTGCGGACGAAGTGATGACCGGTAGCCAACTCAGCCGACTGGGGGATGCATCCTTACGCAATATCGTCGAGAAGGTATCGGTGTACGCACGGGTAGCACCCGAGCACAAACGCGCCATCGCTATGGCGCTTCAAGAAAACGGGCACATCGTCGCCATGACCGGCGATGGCGTTAACGACGCGCCAGCGCTGAAGCAGGCCGACATCGGCGTTGCCATGGGGGTAACGGGCACCGAGGTCGCCAAAGAGGCCGCTGATATGGTGCTGGCTGATGATAATTTTGCCACCATCGTCGCTGCGGTCGAGGAAGGGCGTCACGCCTGGAATAACCTGCGCAAAGCCATCCTCTACACGCTCCCCACCAATGCCGCTCAGGCCATATTGATCATGGGCGCCATTCTCATGGCAGCGTTCATTCCCTTGTTTGGCGAACGATTTGTCCTGGAACCGGTACAGATCTTATGGATCAATCTGTTGGACTCCGTATTGCTCACGCTGCCGTTGATGATGGAGCGCAAAGAGCGTGGCCTACTCGACGTCCCGCCGAGAGACCCAAAAGTCCGCATCATTACGCCGCTGTTTTTGCAGCGCGTGGTGCTGATTGGCCTGGCCATCGCGATACCCGGTTTTGTTGTCTACCATCACTTCGGAGCTGCCGCCATGTCTGGCGGTGAACTCATCGATCCGCTGCTGCTCACGCAGGCACAGACCGCGGCGTTCTGGGCGATTCTCTTCGGCCACATCGGCTATGTGGTGTCGGCGCGATCCATCCATCGGTCAGCGTTCACGTTCAATCCGCTGGGTAATTATTGGTTGCTCGCAGGCATCGGCCTGAGTATCGCAATCCGCTTTGTACCTACCCTGATTCCTGAAGCTGCGGCACTCTTTAAAACAGCGGACTTTCCCAGCACCTGGTGGCCCATCATTCTGCTTTGCTTCTTACCGAGCTTTGTCATGATCGAAAGTGACAAATTGGTGCGACGCCTACACAACCGCTCTTGGTCGCAGCGCCATGGCCGGTGATAATGCAATCACACACCGACGCCGGAGTTTCTCGATGCCCAGACCCTTCCACCTCGCCTTCCCTTGTACCGATATCGCGCGCACCAAACGCTTCTACTGTGAGGTGCTCGGCGCCGGTCTTGGGCGTAGCGCCGACAGCTGGGTTGATCTGAACTTCTTCGGGCATCAGTTGGTGTTCCACCACTGCGATGGCAATACGCTGCCCAAATACTACAATCCGGTCGACAGTGAGCAGGTGCCACTGCCGCATTTCGGTGTTGTTCTGACGCCCGATGACTTTGACGCGCTGGCAGCAAAAATCACCGGGCAGGTCGAGTTCGTGATTGAACCGACTGTTCGCTTTGCGGGTACGCCCGGAGAGCAACGCACCCTATTTTTCCTGGACCCCGATGGTTACGCACTGGAATTCAAAAGCTTTGCGGATGACCGCTTTATCTTCAGCCCGTTCGAATCCAACGAACAAGCATAAGGACAAGCCATGAAGGCCATATCTCTTCGGCTGCTGGTCGCATCAGCCTTTTTCCTGAGTATCGACGCTTCGATTGCCGCTGAAAAACCCAAACTGACCGACGTCGACGTCTTTGAGCTGGCGTACGCAAGCGATCCCATCGTCAGCCACAATGGCGACAAGGTGCTGTACTTCCAGCACAACATGGACATCATGACCGATCGCAGTCGCCGTCACTTGTGGATCGCTGATGTACAAAGCGGCGATCTTCGACCCATTACATCAGGCGCGATGACCGCGAGTCACGCCGCGCTGGCACCCGACGACAATCGGGTCGCTTTTGTCAGCAAGGATGACACCGGCAACCAAATCTTCATGCATTGGTTGGACAGCGGCCAGACAGCACAGTTAACCCGCGTGCCCGAGGCGCCATCACGACTGAGCTGGTCTCCCAACGGCCGCTGGCTCGCGTTCACGATGCGCGTACCCGAAGCGCCGCCCACCATGGGAAAATTACCGGCCAAACCCAAGGGCGCGGACTGGGCAGACCCACCGGTCGTTGTCGACCGCATGATTTATCGCAATGATGGCCGTGGAACCCGTAAACATGGTTTTACGCACGTCTTCGTCATGCCCGCGACAGGCGGGAGCCCGCGACAACTCACCCACGGTGATTTCGACCACAATAGTGATATCGATTGGGCTGTCGACAGCAGCGCGTTGTTCATCTCGAGCAACCGCAATGCGGACCGCGATGTCGATGTGGTCAACAGCGATATCTACCGTGTCGAGGTCGCGGACGGCGCCATGACCCAACTCACCGACCGCAAGGGCCCCGATAACAATCCCACGGTTTCCCCCGACGGTGAGCAGATTGCCTATCTGGGGTGGGATGATCAAAAACTGGGCTATCACCGCACGCGCCTATACGTGATGGACAGTGATGGCAGTAACCGCCGCGAACTGCTCGCGGGGCTGGACCGTGATATTGCACAGCCCGCCTGGTCAGAAGACGGGAAGCAGATCTTTTTCCAGTACGACGATCTGGGTGACACCGTGCTGGCAGTCACTGACCTGCAGGGCGAAATGGTCGAATTGGTGCGAGGGCTGGGCGGCAAGTCACTCGGACGGCCTTACTCCGGTGCGGATATTGCGGTTGGTGGCAACAATGTCTACGCCTACACCTCGGGCAGCACTGCGCGTCCCGCCGACATCAGCGTGGGCCAACTGGGCAGCGAAAAGCAAAAGCAGTTGACGTTTTTGAACGAGAATCTGCTGGCACATCGTGATCTCGCCGAAGTCGAGGCCTTCTGGGTCAAATCATCGGCTGATGGCGAAGATATTCAGGGCTGGATTGCCAAACCACCGGGGTTTGACCCCAAAAAGCAGTACCCGATGATTCTGGAGATTCACGGTGGACCGTTCACCAACTATGGATTCCGGTTCTCCACCGAAGTCCAACTCTATGCGGCAGCTGGCTACGTCGTCGTATATGTAAACCCACGGGGCAGCACCAGTTATGGAGAGGATTTTGGCAACCTGATCCATCACGCCTACCCCGGTCAGGATTACGACGATCTGATGACCGCTGTCGACCATGTCATAGCCCAAGGGTACATCGACAACGACCAGCTCTACGTCACGGGCGGCAGTGGTGGCGGTGTATTGACCGCATGGATCGTTGGCAAAACTGACCGGTTCCGTGCCGCCGTGGTCGCGAAACCGGTGATCAACTGGGCCAGCTTCGTGCTCTACGCGGACAATCCCCCGTATTTCTCTCGCTACTGGTTCGCTGATATGCCTTGGGAGGATTACGAGTCCTACTGGCGTCGTTCGCCCCTGTCATTGGTTGGCAATGTCAGCACACCGACGATGCTGCTGACGGGTGAGGCGGATCTGCGCACGCCGATTGCCGAATCCGAACAGTACTATCAGGCGCTTAAATTGCGCGGCGTCGATACCGCCATGGTGCGCATGCCAGGTGCTTACCATGGTATAGCCCGCCGGCCGAGTCAGCTGATCGGCAAGGTGAATGCCATCCTCGAGTGGTTCGATCGCCACTCGGAAGACTGATATCTGATCGCGCGGGGTGGATCGGGCAGCAACCCGATCCGCCGTTTGGCGCGTATGCACGACCATATGCATCACCCCCCGATCAATTACCTCTTTATTCACCCGATGGAAACCAAAGGATGACTGACATGCTTGCATGGACCCTGCGCGCGCTGCTTGCATCGCTGCTTTTCATGAGCGGTAGCGCCCTGGCACAGCCTTTCACCGTGACCGAAATCACCGCCTTTGATGAGCCGTGGTCACTGGCTGAAATGCCCGACGGTCGCCTGCTGGTCACGGAAAAAAAAGGAAACCTGTTTATCGTTGATGCCGACGGCAACAAGTCCCGCCCCACGCGCGGCGTGCCTGACGTTAACTACGGCAATCAGGGCGGCCTGGGCGACGTGGTGTTGCACCCGGATTTCGCCGAAAACGGTCTCGTCTATTTCAGTTACGCAGAATCAGGACCGGGTGGTACCTCAGGTGCTGTAGTAGCGCGGGCGGTTCTGGACGATAGCGGCCGCAGCCCCGTGTTGCGCAATAGCGAAGTCATTTGGCGACAGTACCCCAAGCGCTTCGGGCAAGGTCACTACAGTCATCGGATCTTGTTTGATAGCGATGGCTACTTGTGGATTACCTCGGGTGATCGCCAGCAATTCACACCCGCGCAAGACATGCAGAGCAACATGGGTAAAGTGCTGCGCCTGAACGATGACGGTTCAATCCCGGAGGACAATCCGTTCGTCGACTACTACAGCGAAGAAGCCAAGATCTACCAAGTTGGCGTCTTCCCGCAAATTTGGTCGCTGGGTCATCGCAACCCGCTCGGTATCGCGCTGGACCTCCAAGAGCGTCTCTGGGTGGTCGAAATGGGCCCGCTAGGCGGTGACGAGCTGAATCTCATTGAACGCGGTGCCAACTATGGCTATCCGGTGGTCTCCAATGGCGATCACTACGATCGACGTGAAATACCCGACCACGACACTCGACCCGAATTCAACGCACCAGCGCTGTGGTGGACACCCGTGATCTCTCCGGCGGATATGGTGATTTATGACGGCAATGCTTTCGCGAGCTGGCAAGGTGACGCACTGATTGCCGGCCTTTCTTCCAAAGGCATCGTCAGAGTCGCATTGAGTGCAGATGGCTCGGCCAGCGAGGTCGAACGCTTCGACATGGGCGCTCGTATCCGCGCGCTTGAGATTGCATCCGATGGCGGTCTGTGGGTGCTTGAAGATGAGCGAGGCGGTAGCCAAGGCCGATTATTGAAACTCTCGCCCAAGTAATAACGCCGAGCTCACTCAGACGCGCATGACAACCATGCCATCCTCGACACTGCGCCGCCTGTGGGAGTATTTGCGGCCCGTCTTGGCAGCTCACTGGCTGCGGGTCGCCATCGCCTTTGCCTGTTTGCTGGCCGCGAAAGGCGGGTTGCTGGTCATCCCCTTCCTGCTCAAGGCGCTCGTGGACAGGCTCGACGGCACCGGAACGGCGACCTCGGTCGCGCTGGTCGTTGCGCTGGTGATCGCCTACGGCGGTGCACGCTTCGCCAACACCTTATTTGGTGAAATCAGGGACACGCTCTTCGGGCGAGTGACTGAGCGCGCCATGCGTGAAGTCGGGCTCATGGTGTTCAAACATGTTCACCGTTTGGATCTCGACTACCACCTCAATCGCCGCACCGGTGGCCTGGCACGAGACATTGAGCGAGGCACATCGGGGATCAGCTTCCTGATGCGCTTCTTCATTTTCAATATCGCACCGACACTGTTTGAAATCGCCATGGTAGCAATCATCCTGTTCGTGAATTACGGGATGGAATACGCGGGCATTGTGCTACTCGCCGTGGTGGCTTACGTCACCTTCTCTTTTCGCGCCACGAGCTGGCGCACACAATTCGTTCGCGAAGTGAACAATGCGGATTCCAGCAGTAACAGCCGTGCTGTCGACAGCTTGCTCAATTACGAAACCGTTAAATACTTCACCAACGAGGCGTTCGAGGCGAGCCGTTACGACCGCTCTCTTGAGGAATGGGAGCTGGCTCGAAGAAAGAATCGGCTGTCTTTGTTCGCACTGAATGGGGGCCAGGCGGCCATCATCGCGATTTCGCAGACCAGCATGCTGGCCATGGCTGCGCTCGAAGTCCGCTCGGCTGCGCTCTCCTTGGGCGATTTTGTGTTGATTAATCAGTTCATGCTGCAGCTGTTCATGCCGCTGGGATTCCTGGGCTTCGTGTACCGGGAGATCAAGGCATCGATGGCAAATATCGAAAAGCTCCTTGGCATCCTGGACGAAAAGCCAGCCGTCACCGATCAACCAAATGCGCAACAATTAAAATGGGCGAATGGCGACATTCAATTCGATGACGTGACCTTCGCCTACGATGCACAGCGGCCAGTACTCAACGGGCTGAACTTCACCATCCATCAGGGGGAAACCGTAGCGCTGGTGGGCGCCAGTGGCGCAGGCAAGTCGACCGTCGTGAAACTGCTGTTCCGCTTTTATGATCCGACCACCGGCGCCATCCGCATTGGTGATCAAGACATTCGTTCAGTCACTCTTGATTCATTGCGACAGGCTATCGGGATCGTTCCTCAGGACTGCGTGCTGTTTAACGACTCGCTTCGGGAAAACATTCGTTACGGGGATCCAACCGCCAGTGATGAAGCGGTGGAAGCTGCGGTCGATGCGGCATTTCTATCGGCCTTTGTCAGCAAGCTACCCGAGGGGCTCGATACGGTAGTCGGGGAGCGCGGTCTCAAGCTGTCGGGCGGAGAGCGACAACGAGTCGCCATCGCGCGTGCCGTGTTGAAGAGTGCGCCTATTCTTATTTTCGACGAGGCGACGTCCAGCCTCGATAGCCAATCCGAACAAGCCGTGATGCAAGCATTCCGGGCGTTGGCGGGTAACCACACCGCGTTGGTGATCGCCCATCGATTATCGACGGTGGTCGATGCGGATCGCATTGTGGTGCTCGACCACGGCCGGGTTGTAGAACAGGGAAATCATCAGTCTCTGCTGGTGAGGGATGGTCATTACGCACGCCTTTGGCGCACGCAGACCGAGCGCGAGCCCAATGAACAGCCCCTGATCGCATGAAAGACACGCCCTCGACATCCTCGGTCGCCGCCGTGTTACTGGCTGCCGGGGAGTCTCGCCGGATGGGCGATATCAACAAGCTCAGCCTGGACATTGCTGGCACGCCGTTACTGCGACACGCGGT
>JAZBOZ010000109.1:0-2135 GCA_036351405.1 Halieaceae bacterium | reverse complement strand
GCGACCAAAGTGGCCATAGGCGGCGGTCTGACGATAAATCGGACGACGTAAATCCAGCATATCGATTAATCCCTGCGGGCGCAGATCAAAATGCTCGCGCACTAGTTTAGCAATCTGCTCGTCAGCGATTTTACCCGTGCCAAAGGTATTGATGGAAATCGATGTGGGCTGGGAAACGCCGATAGCATAGGAGACTTGAATTTCACAGCGATCGGCCAGCCCTGCGGCTACGATGTTCTTCGCGACGTAGCGACCAGCATAGGCAGCGGAGCGATCGACCTTTGACGGGTCTTTGCCCGAGAAAGCTCCACCACCGTGACGGGCCATGCCGCCGTAGGTATCCACAATGATTTTGCGTCCAGTGAGGCCACAGTCACCCACGGGACCACCGATGATGAACTGTCCGGTGGGATTGATGTGATATTGCGTTTCTACGTGGAACCATTCTTGCGGTAGCACCGGCTTGATGATTTCTTCCATCACCGCTTCCCGGATGTCGCTCAGCTCAATATCGGGTTCATGTTGGGTCGACAGGACAACGGCATCGACGGCCACCGGCTTTCCAGCTTCGTAACGCAGGGTTACCTGGCTCTTGGCATCGGGACGCAGCCACGGCAGCACGCCTTTTTCGCGCAGATAAGCCTGTCGCTCGACCAGACGATGCGCGTAATAGATAGGAGCGGGCATGAGCACGTCGGTTTCATTGGTGGCGTAGCCAAACATCAGGCCCTGATCACCTGCACCCAAATCCTTGTCGGCGGCTTCATCCACCCCCATGGCGATATCGGCAGACTGCTTGCCGATCGCATTCAGCACGGCACAAGAGGCCCCGTCAAACCCGACATTCGAGCTGTCGTAGCCAATATCGAGAATGACATTGCGAACGACATCTTCGAGATCCACATAGGTGCTCGTGCGCACTTCGCCAGCGATGACCGCCATCCCCGTTTTGACCAGCGTTTCAACGGCGACACGAGCATGGGCATCGTCTTTGAGAATGGCATCCAGAATGGCATCAGAAATCTGGTCCGCCATTTTGTCAGGATGGCCTGCCGATACCGATTCCGAGGTAAAAATACTGTATTCGCTCATGCTGTCTACGATGGGTAAGGTGATAACACGCGGGGCGTAATTGCCTACACATCCTATCGGTTTTCAATCCTTAATTTAGAGGTAAGTGGTCTTTAAATCGATAGATGGAACTTAAGCCGTCCATTGAAACATCTATCGGCATGATGATATTAAGCGATCGCCGACCCACTCAGGACTGATGAATCAAACTCATGAAAATTGCGCTGCTGACCTATTCCACCAAGCCTCGCGGCAGTGTCGTGCATACCTGGGAATTGGCGAATGCTCTGCACCGACTCGGTCACACCGTCTGTGTGTACGCACTGGATAAAGAAGCAGGGCAGTCACCGCCGCCAGTAACGCCTGCCGCGATCGCTTCCCAGCCGCATCGACGACTGGACTGTCCAACTTGCTTAATTCCGGCTCGCCCCGCGCCGGATCAAATCGATGGCTTGATTCAGCAGCGGATTCAGGAATTTGTTGAGGCGTTTAGCCACTGCCAAGACCGCTACGACATTTACCATGCTCAAGACTGCATTGGAGCCAATGCCCTGGCACAGCTTAAAGAACGGGGGGAGGTCACCCACGTTGTCCGCACGGTGCATCACGTGGAAGATTACGAGAGCATTTATCTGCAGCAGTGTCAGGACAAATCCATTCGCTTGCCGGACTTGTGTTTGTGTGTGAGCGATCGCTGGCAACAAGCGCTCCAACAGGACTACGGCATCACGGCACCGCGCGTGGTGAATGGCGTCGATCAGCAGCGATTTTCGCCTCAGCGTGATGGTTCTGAAGCCGCGTTGAAAACCGCCTATGGCTTGACGGGGCAGCCCATTTATTTGACGGTGGGGGGCATCGAACCACGCAAAAACTCGATTCGCCTGCTGGCAGCGTTTGCGCTGGTGCGGGCACAGCAGCCCCAAGCGCAGTTAGTCATCGCGGGGGGAGCAACCCTGTTTGACTATCAACCGTATCGGGAGCGCTTCTTTCAGCGGGCGGCGGCTTTAGGGGTGGCGGAGGCGCTGGTGCTGCCGGGGGTGGTGCCAGACGCTGACCTGCCGAGG
>JAZBOZ010000108.1:0-2800 GCA_036351405.1 Halieaceae bacterium | reverse complement strand
TGGTAGTGATACCGCAGCGGCGAGAGCGTCACCTCGGGTTCCCCCGGTTCGCCGTCGCGCAAGATCAGGAGTCCCTCGGTCGGCACGCGCTCGGGCAGCACCTCGCCGCGCACGGTGGTTGCGGGCAGCGGCGACAGCCGCGCGTGGAGCGCGGTGAGGATGGTTTCGCGTAGGGTGGGCATGGTTTTCCAATAAGGTGTGGATGTTGCAAAGCTCTGTTCAAGGTTCTTAGCTCACTGAGCCAGAGGGGGTTGCCTGCGAGTGCCAACGCCCTTCTGTCGAACGAGCCATCAACAGCGCGTTTTAGTCGTCATGCCGCAGGGAGTCGCGAGCAGTTGTATGGGAACTTCGCCTCCGGTAGCATTTTGAAAAAAACTCAACACTTGAGGTGGCTCAGACATGAGTTCGCGAAGATTCTTCATCACAGCGTTGCTTGTCTTTTTGCCACATGTGGCTGCGGCCGAGATGCAATGTGACTTCCTCTCCAAGAACTACTTCTCTCGCAATGGTTCCACGGAGGACGTCGTAAAATGTCTTGAACGCGGATACACCTTGGCCATTCAGGATACTGAAAACGGCGATACCCCTCTTCATCTTGCCGCGGGCCATCTCGACGACCCGTTTCTTCTTGACCAGATCGCGTTGCTGGTTTCTCCAGACGAACTCCTTGAAGAACTTGTTATCTCTCCCAACAGCCGCGGGATGAACCCGTTCCATGTAGCTGTAGAGGCAGGCCGCAGCTCACATTTCCTAGCCAGCCTCGCGCGTTGGGGCGATCCGATCAACAGTGTCTTTGACGAAGACGAGTCCGCCGTTTTCCGCAAACGCGGCAGTACAGCGTTGCACCTCGCGATGCAGGACTGGAACAGCAGTCCAGAGCAGGTGGACCGTGTCCTGACTTTGCTTGCCTTGGGCGCTGACCCTCAGCTTCGGGATCGAGTTGGTGACACACCGCTTGAGCTGGTGGGAAGCGAAGACTACGTCGCATCGCTTATTCTCAATGAAGCAGCTTGGCGGAAAAACGTTCAGAGCATGTTGGATTCCGCTAGCGATTTGTCGCGGTCGATATCCGGAAGATGCCAATCAGAGGTCATCGAAAAATCGTCGACTATCCCCGCAGATCTGGCCTGGTCCTGTTTGGATAGTCTTCTTAGTGCGCGCAGCGACCCAGCGAGTTTTTGGGACTTGCTGGAAGGTGGCGACAACTTCCTTCACAGGCTCGTAAAATCTTCCCCAAACCCGTTTGTTCTCGATGCCGTCTTGGGCGCTGCTGACAATCACGGTGTCATAGAAGAGGCGCTATCCTCTGAGAATATTGAGGGATTCTCTGCTATTCACCTCGCGTCTGCTTCGTCAAATAACCCTTTGACCATCGTCCAGTTGGTACGGTGGGGAGCTGACGTCAATCGGCTCGCCAGGCCGACGAACAATGGATTTCTGAAAGCTGATACCGGCATTTCACCCCTTCATGTTGCAGCTCGTCGCGAACCATTGAGCGCGAGCACCCCTGCGATTACCGCTCTACTGGCCTTTGGTGCAAACGCTAGCGTTTACGACAACAACATGACAGAAAACGCATTCGAAGAGCGGCTTGGTTTGCAGCCCATAGATTACATGAACAAAAAGCAGAATTTCGGAGCGATGGCTCTTATTGGTCCGGGCTTTTCGTTTTGTGAGAAGGTTGACGAATACAAGGGCACAGCAACCGCCGCGCTCGGCCTCGGGGGAGGTGTGGCAACCGCTTCGGGCGGCGCCACTATAGCGTCGACTGCTGCCGGTGTGACCGCAGTAACACACAGTTCGGGCGCGATCATACTTACTGGCTCCAGCGGATATATCGCGGGGACTTTAGGTACATTTGCCACGAGCGCTTTCGCCACGTTGGCTGCCCCAGCGACCCTCACTGCCGCCGGAGCTGTCGTTGTATTGACCGGGGGCAGCGTGCTCTATTGCTCGGCGACCGAGTAACGGTTGCGTTTTGAGCCGAGGAACCGCAGCCATGTCTCGCCGAAAACTTTCAAGGCGGGAAGGAGACAGCGTCTTGAAATGGCTCGTCCGTTTTGTTCGACGCTCTTTCTTTGTTGTGGCTGTCCTTGTTTTCCTCGTCGGCGCCGCAATAACTTCGACACTTTGGGCTCTGCAGTTGTCGACCCAGATCGCGATCATGGGTGCAAACGCGGCTGCAGCAGCCGTACAGCATCGCAAGGAAGTCGCCAGGGCTGTTGCACGAACCAAAGCCAAGGCACGCCTCAGGCGCCTTATCGCCGCTGTGCCAGTCCTGGGTGTTGGGGCCATCATTTACTATGAGGATCAGGATTACGAAGAGTGGCTAAAGGAAAATCCTGACGGGAAACGTGGTGACTACGCCTGCGAAGTTTCGCACTTTTCCGCCGAGGTGGTGGACGAGGTACTCGCAGCGCTTCCAGAGAGTGTTCGCCCGAAGCCGGACACGGTTCTTGGATTGATGCCCGCGTGCAGTGATCCCAATTTCTCGAACGATATCATTGCGGCAGATTAACATGTCATCGCGGCGCGCGGAGAACCTTTAAAAGGATTAAATGTGACCTTTGTCCAATCAAACGTCATCAGTACCGCTCATCCATCCACTCCGCCACGATCAGCCCCGGCAAGGCATCTTGCGCCCGATCCGCATCCCGGTCGAGATCCAGCCGTTTGGGCAGTTTCACCTGCGGCACCAGCAGGAAGATCGGCACGCTGCTGCGCCCACGGCCGGTATTCGACCGCGAAGCCACGCCGAGGCCACGGGTGTTCAGGCGTCCGTCGGCCACCAGCAGGCTGG
>JAZBOZ010000107.1:0-3601 GCA_036351405.1 Halieaceae bacterium | reverse complement strand
GCTCGCCTTGGGACCAGCAACCTGCAAGATTCCCGTGTTCGCCATTTACTCGTCACCCTCAACGGCGTTGACCAAGACCTGACCAATGCTGACTTACGGGGTGTAAATCTCGCGGGGGCAACGCTACATCGCATCCACCTCAAAGAAGCGAACCTCAATGACGCAACCCTAGCGGGGGCTGAGCTGCACGGGGCCAATTTGACCAATGCGCAATGCGTCGGCACTGACTTCACGGGGGCGCACCTCACTGGCGCTTGCCTGGAAGCGTGGAACATCGACGAAACCACCATCCTCAAAGACATCGACTGCCAGTACGTTTTCCTGAAGGAGCAGCCTGATGCCAAGGGCAACCGGGAGCGGCGGCCCCACAATCCCGATAAGATCTTTCAACCCGGCGACTTCGAGAAGTTCTTCAAAGAAATGCTCGACACGGTGCAAATTCTGATTCGTAATGGAGTTGATCCGCAAGCATTTCAAGCCGCGTTTGAGCAAGTAATGGCGGACAACCCCGAGATGACCCGAGATTCCATTCAGGCGATGGAAAAGCAAGGTAACGATGTGCTGCTGACCCTGCAAGTGCCCGAAGGCACCGACAAAGCCAACGTCGAGCGCAGTTGGGATGCCGGGTATCAACTCGGACTCGAAGCGGGCTACACGAAGGGGCTGCTGCAAGGGCAAACCCAACGGGCCGAAGATGTGAAGGAAGTCGCTCTGGGCTTTAGCAATCTGTTGTCGTCTATTCAAATCACTAACATGAACAATCCGATTAACTCTGGCGATGGTGGCTTCATCAACACAGGCAGCATGGAGGGCAACGTCGTCAACTTAGGCGAACTCAGCGGTCAAGTGACAGTACAAATTAACCAACTGCCTGACGCTGCCCCCGGCACTGATCAGCGCAGCCTCAAAGATTTGCTTACGGAGCTGCAAGCTGCCATCGAAGCGGAGACTGAACTCAGTGACATCGAGAAAAAAGAAGCTCTGGGAGAAGTGGGCAAGCTGGCAGAGGCCGGAACCCAGCCCCAAGAAAACGCCATGCAACGAGTAGCGAAACGGGCCGCGGCAAACTTGAAGTCCATAACCGCACCGCTGACAGAAGCGTCGAATCTGGTAACGGTGTGCAAGTCCCTGCTGCCTCTGATTTTGGCCCTGTTTGTTTAAGTGGGACAGGCATTCAGGGCCGGTCGTCGCTGTTACATTGCCATGAAGCAACGTAACAACGCATAAGCGGTTGCATTGTTGTGAGGGGATGGCGATTCACGCCATGAACATAGCCGCCACCAGCCAAGATCGCACCCAACTCTCCTTGCACTTACTTTTGCAAAACAAAATCGGGATAGCGTTCACGCTACCCCGATACTTCTGAAGTCTTTTAAGTGAGAGCTAACACTCTTGTGGCGTTCGCCGCTTTAGCCGATACGAAGTAGCTCAACATCAAAGAGCAGGGTCGCGTTGGGGGGAATCACGCCGCCAGCGCCGCGTGCGCCATAGCCTAAATCGGGGGGAATGATGAGCTTGCGCTGACCGCCGACGCGCATACTCATGACGCCTTCATCCCAGCCTTTGATCACTTGGCCGACGCCAATGGTGAAAGAGAAGGGGCGGTTGCGATCGCAATTAGAGCAGCCGAAAGACAAATGATGCTTATTACATGCTGTGTAACTTCCATCACATTGGAGCCAAAAGCCGCAATTGATTTTCAGAATGCAGGAATTAGCCTCGATCTCCTTCTCAGGAAAGATGCGTCAGTGTGAAGTTTTGTACATGATAGATGTACTGCTCAAAAATCTCTACGCACTCTCTATGCCCAGCAAAAAATCTTCTGACGCTGTTTATTCTTACCTCAAGTCTATCGGTCGTGTGCCGCTGCTCACCCACGAAGAAGAAATTCAGTTGGGTAAACAGGTAAAGCAAATGATGCCGCTTGAAGCGGTCTACGAAGAACTGACCGAAACGCTGCAACGTACGCCCTCTATCCATGAGTGGGCTGAGCATGCCGAGGTCAGTGTGCCTCATTTGAGGAAAGTTGTGCGAGCCGGTAAACAGGCAAAGCACAAGATGATTGAGGCTAATTTGCGCCTGGTAGTGTCGATCGCTAAGAAATACACCGATCGCAACCTGGACTTGCTGGATCTGATTCAGGAAGGCTCTATTGGTCTGAATCGAGCGGTTGAAAAGTTCGATCCCGCTAAAGGTTATCGCTTTAGCACCTATGCTTACTGGTGGATTCGGCAGGCGATGACGCGAGCGATCGCTGAGAAAAGCCGAGTCGTCCGACTGCCCATTCACGTCACTGAGACGCTGAACAAAATCAAGAAAGCTCAGCGCCAGATTACCCAGCAGAAAGGCCGCACTGCGACCATCGAAGAAGTGGCAGAACAGCTTGACCTGACGCCCAAGCGGGTGCGCGACTGCATGCGCCTGTCGCGACGTCCGCTTTCGTTGGAGTTGCGTGTGGGCGACAACCAAGATACGGAGCTGGCTGACCTGCTGGAGTCGGACGACGGTTCTCCCGAAGAATTTGCGACTGAGCGGGCCTTGAAGTCTGATTTACGTGACTTGATTTCATCGCTGACTCCCCAGCAGCAAGAGGTCTTGACCTTACGCTTCGGTTTGCAAGACGGCAACCCGCTATCCCTTGAGAAAGTGGGTCGGCGCTTAAATGTGAGTCGCGAGCGCGTGCGTCAGTTGCAAAAGCAGGCAATCAGCAAACTGCGGCAGCATCGTAGCGAACTGCGCGAATATTTAGCGGCGGTGTAGCGCTGCGGCGGTTCCCAATCGAACAATAAGTTCGCAACGTTGGCGGGTAATTCCGCAGTGAAAAATTAATGGGTCATGTATAGCAGCGCTCTCTTCTGTAGAGCGCTGCTTTTGTCGTTCAGGATTGATGCCAGTGAGATCGCTCTACTCGGCGGCGAGAAATTGTAGGTATTCGCTGCTGAGTTCTTTCACGGCAGCTTCGTACAAGCGCTGACCGTGTTCAGGGGTGGCGAGAGCAGGGTTGGAGCCCATGCGGCCATCGGGATAATGCTCGCGAAAGTCCGTCGCGCTGTAGATGGGATAGCCAGCGGGGGCAATTTGCGGATTCAACTCGGCCTGTTTGATGTGGTCAGGATAGGCGAATTGGGTCAGGGCGACTTCGCTGGGGGTGGCGTGGGAGCCTTCTTGATGGCCGTAGAGTTCTTTCGCGATCGCATACACCGAGCGCGCCATGTACCAGTTCGAGACCTTGCATCGCACCTGTCCGGCATTTTCGAGGCCGAGATCAGCCAGGTGAGCATACGTTTCCGCAAAGGCGGCCTTCAGAGTAGCGACATTGCCCCCATGTCCATTAATGAAAAAGAACCGCTCAAACCCATATCGGGCCAGCGGTTTCACATAGTCTTGGATGAGCGCGATGAGGGTGCTGGGGCGCAGGCTGATGCTGCCGGGAAAGGCCGTATGGTGCAGTGCCATGCCGACATTAATCGTGGGGGCAATCACCGCTCCCGTTGCTTCGCCGACGCCCCGCGCCACCGTTTCTGCACAAATGGCATCGGTACCGATGAGTCCCGTCGGACCATGCTGTTCGGTAGAGCCGATGGGAAAGATGATGCCCTTG
>JAZBOZ010000106.1:0-12105 GCA_036351405.1 Halieaceae bacterium | reverse complement strand
GGGTTCGGTGCTAACCAACAAGTACGCCGAGGGTTACCCAGGCAAGCGCTACTACGGCGGCTGTGAGTTCGTTGACAAGGCCGAGGTGCTGGCCATCGAGCGCGCGAAGCAGCTGTTCGGGGCAGACTACGCCAACGTGCAGCCCCACTCGGGATCTTCTGCCAACCTCGCGGTCTTCCATGCGTTGTTGCAGCCGGGAGACACCATTCTAGGTATGAGCCTCGCCGATGGTGGTCACCTGACACACGGCGCTAAGGTCAACTTCTCTGGCAAGTTCTACAACGCGGTGCAGTACGGCATCAATCACGAAACGGGGCTGATCGATTACGACGAAGTGGCCAAATTAGCGGCTGAGCATAAGCCTAAGATGATCATCGGCGGCTTCTCGGCTTACAGCCGCACCATGGATTGGAGCCGTTTCCGTGAAATTGCGGACAGCGTGGGTGCGTGGCTGTTGGTCGATATGGCCCATGTCGCTGGCTTGGTCGCTGCGGGTGTTTACCCGAACCCGGTGCCTCATGCCGATGTCGTGACGTCAACGACGCACAAAACGTTGCGGGGCCCTCGCAGCGGTATCATTCTGGCGCGAGAAAACGAGGAGCTCACCAAGAAGCTCAATTCTGCCATTTTCCCGGGCGCGCAAGGCGGCCCGCTGATGCATGCGATTGCCGGTAAAGCTGTTGCCTTCAAAGAGGCCATGACGCCCGAGTTCGTCAGCTATCAGAAGCAAGTCGTTGCCAATGCCAAAGCGATGGCGGACACCTTTATCGCGCGCGGCCACAAGATTGTCTCTGGCGGTACCGACAATCATCTGATGCTGCTCGACCTGATTGGCAAGGAGTACACCGGTAAGGACGCGGATGCCGCGCTTGGCGAGGCCTACATTACGGTTAACAAGAATGCCGTTCCCAATGATCCGCGATCACCGTTCGTGACCTCGGGGCTGCGTTTGGGGACGCCGGCGATTACAACGCGCGGCTTCACCGAGCAAGAAACTACTGATCTCACACACTGGATCTGTGATGTTCTCGACGCACTCGAAACCGAGGACCCTACGCCAGTGATCGACGCTGTGCGCGCCAAAGTGCTCGATGTGTGTTCGCGCTTCCCGGTATACGGGAACTGATCGGTCGCGGCCTCTTAACAGAACCCTGGGAGCTCAGCAGTGCACTGCCCCTTTTGTGGCACCGACGAAACCAAAGTCATCGATTCTCGTTTGGTGGCTGATGGTGGACAGGTGCGCCGCCGCCGCGAGTGTTTAAGCTGCAAGGAGCGCTTTACCACTTATGAGGCGCCCGAACTTGTGATGCCTCGCATCATCAAGCAGAACGGTAGCCGTGAGCCCTTCGACGAAGAAAAACTGCGAGCGGGGCTGCTGCGCGCATTGGAAAAGCGCCCGGTCTCAGTGGAGCGGATCGAGAGTGAAATTGAGGCCATCAAGCACCGGCTGCGCGCCACGGGTGAGCGCGAGGTCAAGTCGCGCCAAGTCGGTGAGTTGGTCATGGATTCCCTGAAAGCGCTCGATCAGGTGGCCTATGTACGTTTTGCATCGGTTTATCGCAGTTTTCAGGATTTATCAGAGTTTCGCGACGCGATTGAGCGGCTGGAGGCTGAGCCCCCCGAGCGTGGCTGATCATGTTTACCGACGCTGACCGTCAGTACATGCAGCAAGCGCTGGACTGCGCACTGCAAGCCCGATTTACCGCCCGTCCCAATCCTGCTGTGGGCTGTGTGCTGGTGCGCGATGGTCAGGTCATTGGTTGTGGTTGGACCCAGCCCGTGGGCGGTCCTCATGCGGAAGTTGAGGCGTTGCGGCAGGCGGGTGATGCTCGGGGTGCGACTGCTTATGTCACGCTGGAACCCTGTGCGCATCACGGTCGGACTGGTCCCTGTGCTGATGCTTTGGTTGCAGCAGGTGTCGCACGCGTAGTGGCCGCAGTGGAGGATCCCGATCCTCGGGTTGCCGGGGGCGGTATGGCGCGCTTACGCGCGGCGGGTATTCAGGTCGACGTGGGTTTGCTCGCCGATGCGGCAGAACAGCAATTGGCTGGCTTTCTCCTGCGTATGCGGCGGGGTTGGGGGCGGGTTCGCCTTAAGGTGGCAGCGTCACTCGATGGCCGTTCGGCAATGGCCAGTGGCGAAAGTCAGTGGATAACCGGCGCTGAGGCTCGCGCGGACGTACAACTGCTGCGTGCCGCATCCTGCGCCATCGTGACCGGTGTGGGTACGGTGCTTGCGGATGACTGTCGGTTGACTGTTCGCGGGGAGCAGTTGCCCCTGGCCGGTGAGGCCGCGGCTCGTGCCCTGTCTTTGCCTCCTTTGCGGGTTGTGCTGGACAGTCAGGCTCGAGCGCCGGCGAGCGCAGCGATTTTTGCTGGCAGTCGTCCCGGTATCAGGCTGGTCGCGGATGATCTGCCCGAGCCGCCGGCCGACGCCGTGCCGATTGCCAAAAGCCCGCTGATAGGGCTCGATCTGACGGCGGTGATGGTCTGGCTCGGTGAGCAGGCGTGCAACGAGATTCTTGTTGAGGCGGGGCCAACCCTGGCAGGTGCGTTGCTCGAAGCCGGTTTGGTGGATGAGCTGGTGTGGTACACCGCACCCAAATTACTGGGCAATACCGCGCGGCCGTTCGCAGCGTTCGCGAGGGAGTCGCTCGCAGATGCGGTAACCTTGAATTTTCGTGAAATCACCCCGATGGGTGATGATCTGCGTATCATCGCCACGCCGGAATTATAGGAAGCAACGTGTTTACAGGGATTATTCAGGCGGTGGGTCAAATCGCTGCCATCGAGCCTGCAGGCGGGGACATGCGTCTGCGGATCCGCAGCGGCAAATTGCCGCTCACTGATGTGGCACTGGGAGACAGTATCGCTACCAGCGGTGTTTGCCTGACTGTTACCGACTTGCCTGGTGATGGCTACTGGGCGGATGTCTCGCTGGAGACCTTGCGGCTAACCACGCTCGGTGACAAGCAGGTCGGTGACGCCGTTAATCTGGAGAAGTCCCTGACGCCGCAAACGGCATTGGGTGGTCATATCGTGAGTGGCCATGTCGACGCTGTAGGTGAGGTGATGCGAGTCGGTCGTGATGGTCGCTCGTGGACTTACACCGTGGCGGCGCCCGCCGAGCTTGCCAAATACATCGCCCACAAAGGCAGCATTTGTATCGATGGCACCAGCCTGACCGTTAACGCGGTTAACGGTCGCGAGTTCGAGCTCAATATCATTCCCCAGACTTGGGAAGAAACAGTATTTCAGCATTATCAGGTCGGCAGTCGCGTCAACCTTGAGGTTGATGTAGTGGCCCGCTATCTCGAGCGACTGCTCTTGGGGGAGCGTGCAGCAGACCCGAAGGCGGGCATCACCCTCGACACGTTGAAAGGGGCGGGGTATCTCCATGGATGAGATCACTGGCATGGATAAACCGGATGCGCTGTTGAGTCACATCCGCCATGCGCGCCCGGTTTTGCTGCTGCTCGATAACAGCGCTGGTGACTTCACGGGCGTGGTGGTGCTGGGGGCTGAGCATTGTGAACCCGAGCACATCACTTTTATGGCCCGGAAGGCTCGTGGACTCGTTTGTCTCGGCCTCAACCGCGAGCGCGCGGAGCAGCTGGAGTTGCCGCTGATGGTGGAAGGGCGCGACAACGGCGCTGCCCCATTTACCCTGTCAATCGAGGCATCGACGGGCATCGATACGGGTATTTCTGCCGCTGATCGAGCGCGGACGATCCGTGTTGCAGTCGCTGCCGATGCCCGCCCTTCTGATCTTGTTCAACCCGGGCATATTTTCCCTATCGTCGCAGCAGACGGGGGGGTGCTCACTCAGGTGGCGGCAGCTGAGGCGGCGACTGATCTCGCCGGACTCGCGGGATTGATGCCGGCAGCGGTTTTTACCGAGGTGCTGGATAGTACGGGTGATCTTGCACAGGGTGATGCGCTACTTGCCTTTGCCCGGGAGCACGATATTCCCTTTGGCCGTGTGTCCGACCTCGTGACTTATCGGCTCAACAATCAACGGACTGTTGAGCGCATCCGTGAGGGTGAGTTGGACACGGCGTATGGCCGGATGCGACTCACGGCCTATCGTGACGCGACCAGTGATCAGATCCACCTCGCGCTGACTCGGGGTGAGCCTCAGCCCGACACGCCGACCTTGGTGCGTGTACACAGTACTGCGACGCTACGCGATCTGATAGGTACCACTATCCCGGGTCGAAATTCATGGCGCTTCGATGCCAGCTTGCGGGCGATTGCCAATGCGGACTGTGGTGTGCTGGTAGCGCTTGGCAAAGTTGAAACCAGCGAAGAGCTGCTGGCGAGTATTGAGGCAGTACTCGACCCCGCACAACCGGTAGAGCCTGCAGGCGCCACCGACAGCTATGCGCTGGTCGGTATCGGGGCGCAAATTCTGCGTGATCAGGGGGTCGGACGGATCCACCTGCTGGGTGCCCCGGTTAAGTACAATGCACTGTCGGGCTTCGGCCTGGAAGTCCAAGAATTTGTGCCGGCGGCGGACCCGTCGGTACATCAGTCAAAGGAGTGAGTCGATGAGTATGTCGGAGATCCAAACTACCGAGGGCAACCTGCAGAGCAATGACGCACGCTACGTATTGGTTGTAGGGCGTTGGAACAGCTTTGTGGTGGAGCATCTGCTCGAGGGTGCGGTCGACGCGCTGCGGCGTCATGGCATTCAGGATTCACAAATGCATATTATTCGCGCCCCCGGCGCGTTTGAAATTCCGTTGGTGGCACAAGCGGCAGCGCGTCGCGACGATTGTGATGCCGTGATTGCATTGGGTGCCGTGATTCGCGGCGGTACGCCGCATTTTGAGCATGTGGCGGGTGAGTGTACGAAGGGCATCGCGCAGGTTTCTATGGAATTCGGCAAGCCAGTGGCTTTTGGTGTGCTGACGGTGGATTCGATTGAGCAGGCCATTGAGCGCTCCGGTACCAAGGCAGGTAACAAGGGCGCCGAGGCCGCCCTCAGTGCGTTGGAAATGGTCAACCTGCTGCGCTCGCTCGACGCCTGATGAGCGAAGTCAATACACTGGCGGCACAACGCCGACGCGCCCGCCACTACGCGCTGCAGGCGTTGTATCAATGGACTATGGCCGGGTCCGAACTTGCCGACATCGAGGCGGAATTTCGTGTCGATTACGACTTCCGTAACGTTGACGGTGACTACTTCACTGCGATCCTGCAGGGCGTCACCCGGCAGGTGAGTGAGCTTGAGGCGTTGTTCGGTGGCCTGTTGGACCGAGGCCTCGATGAGCTTGACCCCATCGAGCGCAATTTGTTGCGTATGGGTACCTTCGAATTGCGCGATCGTATCGATGTCCCGTATCGCGTGGTGATCAATGAGTATGTCGCGCTGGCAAAGAAGTTTGGTGCCAGCGAGTCTTTCCGCTACGTGAATGGCATCCTCGATAAAGTGGCGAAGCAGCTGCGGGCGATCGAAATAGCCGCCGAGAACTGATGTCGAACGTTGAGTTTCAGATCATCAAGCGTTGGTTCTCCAATCTTGGAAGCAACGAGCACGTATTGGCGGGTGTCGGCGATGATGCTGCCGTGTTGGCGGTACCTGACGGACATGTATTGCATACGTCGACTGACACGTTGATCGAAGGCCGTCATTTTCTACCTGAGACCCTGCCCGAGGATGTCGGTTTTCGGGCGGTAGCGACCGCTGTCAGTGATCTGGCGGCCATGGGCGCCGAGCCGCTGGGTATGACCTTGGCGCTGACGCTGCCTGACCGTAATGAGCTCTGGTTGAACGGGTTCTCGCAGGGACTTGCAGCTGCTGTGCTGCGCTTTGATTTACCCCTGGTGGGTGGCGATACCACCCGCGGCGAACGCAGTATCACAGTGACAGTATTGGGTACTACGCCACGGGGAGAATGGTTGAGTCGCGGCGGTGCCAGGCCGGGAGACAGGGTTTGTGTGAGCGGTACAGTCGGTGACGCCGCCATGGCACTTGCTGTGTTGCAGGGTGAAATCCCGCCGGAAGCCTTGCCTTCTCCCTCAGCCACCGAGAACCTGTTAAAACGCTTCAGTCATCCCGAGCCACGGTTGGGGCTTGGCATACAGCTGCGGGGTCGCGCCAGTGCGGCGATCGATCTGTCGGACGGCTTAATGGCCGATGCCGCTCATATCGCAGAGGCGAGTGGGGCGGCGATACACATTGATAGCGGTCGCCTGCCGCTTTCCAACACACTGAAATCTCATCCGGATCGCGACCGTGCCTTGCAGTGGGCGCTCGGTGGTGGTGATGACTACGAGCTACTGTTCACCATCCCGCCGGAGTATCCGGTGCCACCGGGTTGCACCGAGATTGGCGAAGTTCGGCACGGCAGGGGTGTTCACAGCGATATCCCGGTAAAGACCGCTGGCTATGACCACTTCGGCCACTGATACATTTTCTGCTCGTGATCTCGGCGACCCCGCCGTACTGGTCGCCACCTGGTGTGGCTTGGGACTGTCTCCTGTCGCTCCAGGAACCGTGGGGAGTCTTGGTGCGTTTCCCGTCCTTTGGCTGACATCGCAGTTGCCCTGGCTGTGGGGATTGGCTCTTGTCGTTGGGCTGTTCGTGTTGGGCATCGCGGTCAGCGAGCATATCGAGCGTACCCGCGGCGGCCATGACCACGGTGCGATTGTGATCGACGAAGTCGTTGGGCAGTGGTTGACCATCGCTTTACCCATGTACCTGTTGCCCGGCTGGTTGACGTGGACCGAGGCAGCAGTCACTGGGTTTCTGCTGTTTCGCCTGTTCGACATTACCAAGCCACCACCCATTGGCGGGTTGGATCGACGAGTCAGTGGTGGGCTTGGGGTGATGCTCGATGATGTGGTGGCGGGCTTCATGGCCGCAGTACTGTTGGCGATCTATCCGTTGCTGGTGATCTGAGCGTCTCTACCGGCCGCCCCTATCGACCACCCCGATCGACCACCCCCATCGACCACCTAAAGCGACCCTCTCTAGCGACCGCGATTCACCATGTTGTCAGCGATATTTTTCAGCGCGTCGGCAGCAGTACCCCAGCTGTCCAGTTCCTCGATAGCCGATGCTAAGAAGCGTTGGGCTTCAGTACGCGCACCTTCAACACCCATATGCGATACATAGGTCGACTTTTCGGCGGTTTGGTCCTTGCCCGCGGTCTTGCCCAGATCCTCGCTGCTGGCAGTGACATCCAGCACATCATCGATAATCTGGAATGCAAGACCTATGCGCATGGCAAAGCGCCGTAGACGCGCCCGGTCTTCATCATTGGCGTTGGCGCAGATGGCACCCGCATCGACCGCCGCTTCGATCAGCGCGCCCGTCTTGAGGGCGTGCAAACGACCCAGATCGGAAGTGTCCAGTGCCTGCCCTTCCGCCGCGAGGTCTAGCGCCTGCCCGCCAACCATGCCCTGAAAACCCACCGCTCGGCTGATGACGCGCACCAGTTCCAGGCGTGCGGCGATCGGCAGCTGGGTGATTTCTGTGATGCGCTCGAAGGCGAGTGCTTGTAGTCCATCTCCTGCAAGAATTGCGGTCGCCTCATCAAAGGCTCGGTGCAGACTGGCTCTTCCACGGCGCAGGTCATCGTTGTCCATGGCAGGCAGATCGTCATGGATCAGCGAGTAGGTGTGCAGCAGCTCAATGGTTGCGCCAGCAGCGTCTGCGGCGGCCACGGCCAAAGGATCCAGCATTCGAGCGGTCTCTCGAGTCAACCGACTGCGCAGTTGCTTGCCGGGCGCCTCCAGTGCATAGGCTACGGCCTCATTGAGGCGTGGATCGGGGCAGAGCGTGACAGCATCGGATGTGCTGTTGGTGGACTGGCTCATGACTCGATGGATTCGGCTTCACCTTGCTCGTTGATCAGCCTGACACGTTGTTCAGCCGAGTCCAGCGCGCTCTGGGCAGATTTCGCGAGTGCCATGCCCGACTCGTACAAAGCGAGCGCCTGCTCGAGCGGGAGTTCGGGATCCTCCAGCTGCTCAACCAGTGCGGTGAGCTCATCCATCTGCTCTTGCAGGGACTTGCTGTCGTTCGATGGGGATTTGCCCTTGCTCAACGTTGCTGTGCCTCTTCGGTTTCGATCGGCATGATCTGTGGTGTCGCTGTAACGGGTGATGACAGCCGCTCTGTGACCCGTGAAACGATGGTCTCTTGGGTCAGCCCCGCGGCCACCCGGTTTTCGCTCTGGCTGGCATGGTCGACGAACTGATCGGGTATGCCAATGGGCAGCCATGCGACGTTGGTGATGCCTTCTATTGCCAACAGTTCAGCAACCGCGCTGCCGGCGCCGCCGGCGATCACGTTTTCCTCGAGCGTCACCAGTAATTCGTGCTCTGCAGCGAGTTCCAGGATGATCGTCCGATCCAGCGGTTTGACCCAGCGCATATCGGCGACAGTTGCATCGAGTGTGTCACCCGCAGCCATGGCCTCGTGCAGCAATGCCCCAAAATTGAGGATGGCCACCCGCGCGCCTTTACGCACCCGCACACCCTCGCCAATGTTCAGTGTGCGCATTTCTTCTTCGATCAGCACACCCTGTGCCTCGCCTCGAGGGTAGCGCACGGCTGCCGGGCCCGGATGCAAAAACGCGGTATAGAGCAGCTGTCTACACTCGTTCTCATCGCTGGGTGCGGCGATCACCATGTTGGGCACGCAACGGAGATAGCTGAGGTCAAAAACCCCATGGTGTGTCGCGCCGTCCTGGCCCACCAGGCCCGCTCGATCAATGGCGAACGTCACATCAAGATTTTGTAGCGCGACATCGTGAATGAACTGGTCGTAGCCCCGTTGCAAGAAGGTTGAGTAGATCGCGACCACCGGCTTCAGGCCATCACAGGCCATGCCGGCAGCGACGGTAACGGCGTGCTGCTCAGCGATGGCTACATCGTAGTAACGGTCGGGAAAGCGATTGGCAAAATCGACCATGCCGGATCCTTCGCACATGGCTGGTGTAATGCCGACCAAGCGAGGTTCGAGCGCCGCTGTGTCGCAGAGCCAGCGCCCGAACACATCCTGATATTTTGGTGGCTTCGGACGCGCCGCGACGGTTGGCGCCTTGGGTACGGCCTCAAGTTTATTGATCGCGTGATATCCCACTGGATCCGCCTCGGCGGGCTCAAAGCCTTTGCCCTTGGTCGTGCGGATATGGAGGAATTGGGGACCCTTGAGTTCTGACATGTTGCGCAAAGTCTGAACAAGCTGGGGCAGATCGTGGCCGTCGATAGGGCCGATATAGTGCCACCCCAGCTCTTCAAACAGCGTGCCGGGCGCCACCATGCCCTTCATGTGTTCTTCAGTGCGTTTGGCGAGGTCCCATGCACCTCGCATGTGCTCCAGGATGCGTTTGGAGCCCTCGCGCAAGGCGATATACGTGCTGCTCGCCCAGATCTTGGCGAAGTAACTGGCGAGTCCGCCCGTGTTGTGGCCGATCGACATTTGGTTGTCATTAAGGATGACCAGCATGTTGGGGCGCACGTGTCCCGCGTGTGCCAGCGCTTCAAACGCCATGCCGCCAGTAATCGCGCCATCGCCAATGACGGCGACGGTTTTACGGGGTGAGTTTTGCTGGGCGGCGGCAATGGCCATACCCATCGCCGCTGAAATACTGGTCGACGAATGACCTACACCGAAGGTGTCGAAGGCGCTTTCGCTACGCTTCGGGAACCCGGAAAGGCCGCCCCGCTGCCGCATGCTGTTCATACGCGCCAAGCGGCCCGTCAAGATTTTGTGGGGGTAGGTCTGGTGGCCTACATCCCAAACGATCCTGTCATCCGGGGTGTTGAAGACATGATGCAGGGCAACGGTGAGTTCGACGACACCCAAGCCGGCCCCAAAGTGACCGCCGGTAGAACCGACGGTGTATAGCAGGAACCGCCGCACCTCGTCGGCGAGCTGCAACAGTTCGCTCTCATCGAAACTGCGCAGGCTGTTCAGGTCGTTATCGACCCGATCCAGTAGCGGCGTATCGGGTCGCAATGTCGGCAACGTTTCACTCATCGCTGCATCATAACCCATTGCTGGCTGCGGTCTCGCCGCCGAGTCGCAAGCCAATTTGTTCAATCAGGATGTGGAATTGCTCCTGTCGCAATGTGTCGCCATTGGGCCAAAACCGATTGTGGTCAGGGCTGCCATCAGGTGAACGTAGCGTGGGATTGATGTCGATGAAGTCCACATCCGGGAGCTGGATGGCGATCTGTGCGACGGCCCGGTTGAGGCGCTCGATGCGGTTATTGTCTCGGGCGGGTGTGGCGATGAGACCAACTACCCACAAATGCATGTCGACGTCGAAGTGCTGCATCTGGTCGTTGATGGCCTGGATTTCATCCGTCAGCTCAGTCTCGAGACGTCGTTGGTCGCGATGGTCCAAAAACAGCAGCACCGTGCGGGGCTGGTAGTAGGCGACCAGCCTTGCAAAGCAGCTCGCTACGGTGGCGGCGGTGGTGCCCTCAACGGCGCGGCGAAGCACTGGCCGTTCCGCGAGCGTAGTGATGTCGGCTGGCCATTGGCTCGCCGTATGATCGCCGAGCACCAATAGCGGCGCCTTTGGTAGCCGAGCAACGTTGTCCTGAGCTTCCAAATACTGGGTGATTTTTGTGCAGTCCATGGGATCGGACTGATAGCGAACCAAATACTGACGCAATGCGACCAGCACCACCGGTAGTAGCAAGCCAATGATCGCGAGTGTGATCAATGTTCGGGGTTGCAGCATGTTGCTCTGTATTCCTGTCTCGGGCGCCCATTATGACGGCGTGGGGGAGAAGATCCTTGGTCTTGCGTGATGCAGTCCACAACTCGGTGACCTGGACAGTAATTTTAGCCATAAACGCGCCACCATTGACCGGCTCTAGGGTAAAGTTCGCGCATGCTTTATCAACCCAAAGTGCCCGCCAAAGACCTGTTGTCAGCCAGACTCGAGCTGCAGCTGCAGAGCTCGCGCTATGCGTCGCTCGGGGCGCAGGCTGTGGGTGTGGTGGCAGTATTGGCGGCGCTTTGGTTTCAGGTCGAGCACCAGATGCTGATGATTTGGGCCGGCGGCATGATGGCATTGCTGCTGCTGTTTTCGCTCCGTATGGGGCACGCGTTATCACGGCGTCGCTACTACACCCAGCGGCGCGCGGTATATCTGGAGTTACTGGCGGGCTCGCTGCTCACCGGGTGGTCGTGGAGTGCGACCGTGGCCTGGTTTGATCCTCTCCTCAACAACGACGTATTCAGCTTGCTACTGCTGATCGTGACTATTATCTCGGTGGTGTCGATCGCGGTGACCGTGGTGTTGCGAGAGGTTTATATCGCCTTTTTGTTTGCATCGCTAATCACGACGGCGGCCTGGTTGGGCTGGCACTACGACGCCCGACCTAATAACCCGACCATATTGGCGTTGATTTTGGGTCTTGGGGGCTTGCTCACCATTGTCAGCGGTTGGATGAGCCAGGTGTTCGGCGAGATGGTAGAGACCAATCTCGAGCGCGCGGCGATGGCTGAGGATCTGGCCAATCTGTCCGACAGTCTTCGCGTGCGGAACGTGCAGCTGCAGGAGGCTCGTCGTCAACTCGCTGATCTGGCCACAATCGACGATCTCACCGGGCTGCGCAATCGGCGTGGTATCCGTGATCTCTTGGAGATCGAGCTGAGCCGGGCGAAGCGTTCCGGTTTGCCGCTCGCCTTGATCATGCTCGATGTGGATCATTTCAAGCTCTATAACGACACCTACGGTCACCCGGCCGGCGATCTGGTGCTGCAGAGACTCGCTGAGGTGATGCTGTCGATGACCGCGCGGGCGGGTGAAGCGGCTGCCCGGATGGGTGGTGAGGAGTTTTTGATGTTACTCCCCGGTTCCACCGCGACCGAGGCCATGCATGCGGCCAATCGTATGCGCGAGCGGTTCGCTGCCGCCGGGATCCCTCACTCGAGTTCGCCCACCAACGATCACGTGACCGTCAGTCAGGGGATTGTCGCCTGTGTGCCTCGCGTCAATACGACGATCGAAGAGATGATCGAGGCTGCCGACAAGGCGCTGTACGCCAGTAAAGCCAACGGGCGGGATCAGATCACGCTCTCGAGTTTTAGCCCCTAATTCTTAATACCTAATCGAACTGCTTGCGCAGT
>JAZBOZ010000105.1:0-9173 GCA_036351405.1 Halieaceae bacterium | reverse complement strand
ATTGGTTTTCCCTAAACCTATCCCGCGGGCCCCTTGGGAGCAATATCAAGTCGAGCCAATAACGGACATTTGCCGCATCTTTATTGCCAATAAGCTCATAACTGAACACACTTAAGGTGTCACGCGAATGGCAACAGCTATGTCGATTACCGTCGGCCGCTGGCTCACCTGCACACGGGATAGTGTTGCAGGCTGTTTGCGGGTTCCGTTGTGTGGCCCTTTCATGGGTGCACCAATCGGGCTCGACACTGCGCTACCCCGCAGGACGGCCGATACACGGGTTTCGTGATCGCATCCGGGAGGGTACCGGCTCGATCCGGCCAGTGATTCGTGCGACAGGGTGTGGCGAGTGTAGGAGGCCTGATGCTTTCCTCTGCCGCGCAAGAATGACTGACGGTTGGAGCGACCTCATGGAGATGTTATCCGGCGGCGAGATGGTGGTTCGCGCTCTCGAAGACGAGGGTGTTGATCAGATCTTTGGCTACCCTGGCGGTGCCGCGCTGCATATTTACGACGCCCTGTTTAAAGGCGAGAAAGTCCCCCATATTCTGGTGCGCCACGAGCAGGCCGCCACCCACGCAGCGGACGGTTACGCCCGCGCGACCGGCAAGCCCGGCGTGGTGCTGGTGACCTCAGGCCCCGGTGCCACCAATGCGATCACCGGTATCGCCACGGCCTATATGGATTCGATCCCGATGGTGGTGATTTCCGGGCAGGTGCAAAGCCACCTGATCGGTGAGGATGCCTTTCAGGAGACCGACATGGTCGGTATTTCCCGGCCGATCGTGAAGCACAGCTTCCTGGTCCAGCGCACCGAGGATATCCCCTCAATCATGAAGAAGGCCTTCTATATTGCGAGCTCCGGCCGCCCGGGCCCCGTGGTCGTCGATATCCCCAAGGATTTGACGCACCCGGAGCACAAGTTCGAGTACAACTATCCGGAGTCGGTGAGCATGCGCTCGTATCAGCCGGCGACCCGCGGCCACACCGGTCAGATTCGCAAGGCGGCGCGGCTCTTGCTCTCGGCCAAGCGTCCGGTGATCTACGCGGGCGGTGGTGTGATTCAGGGGGAGGGCTCTGACCTCCTCACCGACCTCGCGCGGATGCTGAATTACCCCGTCACCAACACGCTGATGGGTCTCGGCTGCTACCCCGCAACCGACCGGCAGTTCCTCGGCATGCTCGGGATGCACGGTTTTTACGAGGCCAATATGGCGATGCATCACTCGGATGTGATTCTCGCCGTGGGCGCGCGCTTTGATGACCGTGTGACCAATACTGTGAGCAAGTTCTGCCCGGGTGCCAAGATCATCCATATCGACGTCGACCCGGCCTCGATTGCCAAGATTGTCCCGGTTGATATCCCGATCGTGGGCCCGGTGCATTCGGTGTTGACCGAGTTGACCGCCCAGGTCGAGCAACAGATGAACAACCCCGAGCGGCAGCTGCCCGATCGCGCTGCTCTCGATCAGTGGTGGTCGCAAATCGAAAGCTGGCGCGATGCCCACGGCTTGTGGACGGGCCGCCGCTACGCGGAAAGCGACCTGATCATGCCCCAGGATGCGATTCGATCCCTGTATGACGCGACCAACGGTGAGGCCTACGTGACGTCGGACGTGGGTCAGCATCAGATGTTTGCTGCCCAGTACTACAAGTTTGATCTGCCGCGGCGTTGGATCAACTCGGGTGGCCTCGGCACCATGGGCTTTGGTTTGCCCGCGGCGATGGGTATCAAGCTGGCGCTGCCCGATGCCGAGGTGGCTTGTGTGACCGGTGAGGGCTCGATCCAGATGAATATTCAGGAGCTCTCGACCTGCAAGCAGTACGGGATCCCGGTGAAGATCATCAACTTGCGTAACAACTACCTCGGTATGGTGAAGCAGTGGCAGGACATGCAGTACGAGGGGCGCTACTCCGAGAGTCACTACGCGGATTCGCTCCCGGACTTTATGAAGCTCGTGGAGGCCTATGGCCACGTCGGTATTGAGGTGCGCGACAAAGCCGATCTCGATGGCGCGATGCGCGAGGCCTTTGCCCAAAAGGATCGACTGGTATTCCTCGATATCTTCGTGGACCCAACCGAACACGTGTACCCGATGCACGTTGCACCCAACGGTGCCATGAAAGACATGTGGCTCAGCAAGACGGAGCGAACCTGATATGAGACGGATTCTTTCGGTATTGCTGGAAAACGAGCCTGGTGCACTGTCTCGCGTGGTGGGGCTCTTCTCCCAGCGCGGATACAACATCGAGACGCTGAACGTAGCGCCCACCGATGACCACTCGCTCTCACGATTGACGCTCACCACTCGCGGCGATGATGTGAAGGTGGAGCAGATCACCAAGCATCTCAACAAGATCGTCGATGTGGTGAAAGTGGTCGACCTCACCGAGGGTGCCCACGTCGAGCGGGATATGCTGCTCGTGAAGGTGCGCGCTGAAGGTGCTGCCCGTGATGAGGTCAAACGCACGACGGATATCTTCCGGGGCCAGATCGTCGATGTCGGCCCAAGCACTTACATCATCCAGCTCACCGGCCCCACCGATAAGCTCGACAGTTTTGTGCGTGCACTTGGCGAGACTGAGGTGGTCGAAGTGGTGCGCTCGGGTGTTGCCGGGATGTCACGGGGTGAGAAGGTGTTGAGCCCGTGAGTGCGCCCAAATCTGATGTGACCATCTGGCACAACCCGCGCTGCTCGAAATCACGCCAGACGCTGGCGTTGCTCGAGGAGCGCGGTGTCGAACCCGAAGTGGTGAAGTATCTCGATACGCCGCTCACCGCCAAAATGCTCAAAGACGTGATTGGCAAGCTCGGTATCACACCGTGGGCGCTCTTGCGCCGTAAAGAAGCGGAGTTCAAAGAGACCGGGCTCACCGAGAGCAGTAAGGATGGGGACGTCATCGCTGCGATGATCGCGCACCCGAAGCTGATCGAACGGCCGATTGTGCTGAAGGGCGAAAGTGCGGTGCTGGGTCGCCCGCCTGAGAATGTGCTCGAGCTGCTCGACTAGTTTTCGTTAGTTATTCGGCGCATTCCCGATTTGGGCAGATCGCCCAAGGGCCCAGCGGTGCGGCGATGGGTGAGTGGCGTCGCCACTCGCCGGCCCACCAACATTGCCCTGAAAATCGTCGCGCCCATCCCCGGCGCAACCTCATGCTCAAATCGGGAGTGGGGTCTCAAGGCTCCCAGCGATAGGTGACGCGCACACCCGCCACATTCCGGCTAAAGTCGACGCTGTCGAGGTTTGATTCCCAGTCCGAGTAGTTGTAGTACATTCGAACGTCCACCGAGGGCGACAGCTCGACTTGGAGCTCGATGCTACTTCGGTTGCGCCGATCGAGTCGCTCTTCTCCAATGGATGGGGTCAGCGCGCTGTAGTTGCGATCGATGTATTGATGGGCGAGTTCGAGTCGCGACTTTTTCTCGAACAGCGGCAGCCGATACACGTAGCGCACCTTGAGAGTGTTGCCGGTGTAATCAAAACGTGAGGCGTCCGCATCCTCGTCGCGGTATTTGTAGCCGACATGGACAAACCAGGGTTTACCCGCCGGGAAGTGATAGGCATCAATCTCGCTGATGACCGCCGTCGCATCCCGTCCAGGGTTAATGTCATTAGTTTTGGTGGAGTGAACGACGCCGCCACGCAGGAACCACCCGTCTGCGATAAACCCGGAAATATGTGGCGACACACGACCGAGTTCCATGAAGTCCTGGTCATCGAGATCCGAGCTGACATAAAACCCCGATAACCCGACCTTTGCGCCACCTACCGACTGCACCAGGTCGGCACTGAAAATGTGTGAGTCCTGATCGACGCTATCGATGTCCCGATAGTCGAGCACGCTGTAGGTGTAGCCCAGATCCAGTTCCAGACTATCAGTGAGCTCACGATTGTAGCCAGCAGTAGCATCGACGAGGAGCGCGGTGTCCCCCTCGTTGTTGCTGAGATCGAGCTCGTTGAGAGAGACGACGCTGTTGTATTCCAGGCCGCTGTCGAGCTCGAGCGAGAAGCCTGACTTGGGCGCTGCTTGCGCATGCGCCTGTAGGGCCGCCAACTTGCTCGCAATCAACACGGTGAGCAATGCGCAGCCATGACGCGCCATCGACTGCGATCGCAGTGCAGTCGAATGGCGTTTCGTGGTGCGCTGCGCAGCTACGTGTGATTGCATGTGTCAAACCTGTGTTGCGGTCGAGATAGCGTTGTGAGCGTTGATTGACAGCGCGTCAAGCCATTAGTGCCGCACCTATCGTCGCCGGAGCGCTCCCGAATTGCGCGCCGTCAACCGTCGTTGACTCTGCTCTCAGGATCGCGAGTGCTTCCGACGGCTCTGCCAGTTCGCTCTTGCTCAGCACCCGGAGGCCGGTTGCCGCGCTGGCCTCCTGCGCCGCCATCGGCGAGCAGCTTAGCATGCCGGTCAGCGCGCTGATGCGATGACCCTTGGCAGCGAGTAGCGCGGCGCCGCCCTGAGCTGCCACCGCATCGCTGCAGGCGAATACCAGGCCACTGAGACGTGCCCTTAACGTGGGGTCAGCCAGTAGCTGTGCGGTTTCTTTTTGCAGCAGACCATCGGCAATCTCCATGACTACCACTTCGCAGCCCGCCTGTTCCGCGTCGTTTAACAAGCGCCAGATGCCCTGTTTAATGCGCTCAACGTCGGTGAGATAGGTCGTCGCCATGCCCACATCAGTGAAATCCGCGACGTAATGCGCGCCACTGTCGAGGTATTGGTGGTAGTCACCGAAGGCGCCGGTGCCCGTCGCTTTAATGGCGCCAACGCGAAGCCCGGCCAAGTGCAGGCCATGGCTCAATTTGGCGGTGGCGAGTGTTTTGCCCGAGTTCATCGAGGTGCCGACAACGGCGATTAGCGGCACCTGCGAGGGCGTGGCACCCGCGTCGATCGTGTATGACGCCAGATTCAGGGTGTTGCCATGCCGATCGGCGATGCAGCCCAAGGGCAGTACCCGTGTTGCGGGTCGCACACGCTCGTTACGGTGGCGCATGCGCCCGAGGCAACCGCCCCCGGCCAGCATGTCGGTACCAGCGGGATCTATCTCTGCCACACCCTCGAACTGATCCGGCGCGTAGCGGGCACCGCAGGGCATCACGATCAGATCGCCCGGAGAGAGCGTCGCGCGCCGACCCGAGCGCAGTTGAATACCCCGGTGCTGACCGATTTCGAGTACGCGCGCGAGGATCAGATCACCCGGTGCCACGTCGCTGTAGCGTTGATGGAGCGAGACGGCGTCCGCCTGATCGACGCGCCGCGCGGCAAAACACCAGTGCGCATTGGCAAAGAGGGTGGCTGGGTCATTGGTAATTGATTTCAGAGCCATGATGGTTTCCTTGAGCTGAGTAAGGGGGCAAGGGTGTCGTCGTTAATGACGGTTGAGGACTCGCGCGGCGAGACCTCCGGTTGTGGCGCACGTCAGCAAGTCGTGGCCGCAGCCTGGCAGCAGCTCGAGTGTTGCGGTGCGTGGTAGCCCGAGCGCAGCCTGATTTTCGTTGATCGATGCGACGTAGCGCTGCGCGCGTTCCAGGCGATGGATGCCTTGCACCGCGTCGACCAGGTTGTTTTGACGCAGCGATTCATAGCGGGTCGTATCCTCGGTGCCGATGTAGACGGTGATGTTGCGAGCGAGGAATCGACGCAGGCCATCCCGCATCAGACGGCTCCAGGGCGCTTTACTGTCCTCATTGCAGCCAATGCCATACGGATAGGCCACGTTGTCATCGGGCAGCGTGTACCAGCCGGCTGCACCTAGATATAGATCGCCCACCGCCTCCGGATAGAGCATGGCAAAGCGATGTGCGAGCTGCGCGCCGCCGGAAAAGCCAAACACATCCATGGGTCCGGTGAACGCCGGATCCATCTTGCGCAGTGCAGCCATCAGTGCGAGAAGCGCTTTGTCAGGACGCGCCTTGCGTGTAATGCGCTGAAAGACGGGCCACGAGTTCGCATTGAGATGTGGCACAACGACGATGCGACCCGCGGCTTCCGCTGCCGATGCAAAGGCATCGGCCAGTTCGACGGCATTGCGAGAAATACCGTGCAGTGCCAACAGCGGTGGCTTACCGCTCGGCTGGCTCGGCAGCGTCACCTTGGTTTCGAGTACCCCCGCGTCGCAGATGGAGAGCACGGTCTCGCGGGCTGCGGGTTGGGCCGGTTTATCTTCAAGTGCTTCGTGGTGCATCGGTCGCTCCAAAGTCTGTGCAGGGGTATCAACACTCTCAACAACGCCGAGCGTTGCGGCCTATTCCCCGACCGATAGCAATTTTTTTATCCGCAGCCTTTGCGCGCCCATCTTTTTGCCAGTGGAGGGAATATCTGTCGCGGGCTGGCGTTTTCTGGGTGACAGCAAACGAGTGCACCCATAGCGGAAACGCGCCGCGGTGCTTTAAATGGAGCCTAGGATGTAATGCATACAGCCGACTGGAATCCCGCCTGGGAATATAGCGTGCCGTGGCGAATCGCCCGGCCTCTGCGCAAGAGGCAGCGAATGCATGGGTGTTGTACGATGGCGGAAGATTCGCCACACCCATCGACAACAGAACGAAGTATGACCACCGATTTCAGCGATCAGCTGGTCGCCCTGCTGCCCCGGCTGCGGCGATTTGCGCTCACTTTGACGGGCGATCTTGATCGTGCGGATGATCTGGTGCAGCAAGGCTGCGAGAAAGCATTGCTCAAGCAGGAGCAGTGGCAGGTCGGCACTCGCCTGGATTCCTGGATGTACCGAATATTGCAGAACCTCCATATCGACAATCTCCGTGTTCAGCAGCGCCGATCCGCTCATCTACACGAGGACGTCGTCGGTGAATTGGTCGATAGCAATAGCGACGCGCTGCCTGAGCGTGAAAACCTGCTGGGCGCGGTTGCCAAATATATTGATCAGCTACCGGAAGAGCAGCGGACGATCATGCTGCTGGTGGCGGTCGAGGAATATTCCTACCGGGAAGTCTCTGAAATTCTTGAGATACCGGTTGGCACGGTGATGAGTCGGTTGGCGCGAGCCAGAACAAAAATCATGGCGATGCTCGAGTCCCCCGCGGCAGGAGCCCAAGGAGTGATGAGCAATGCGTGATGATTTTGAAAAGCTGATGTCGATCCACGACGGCGAACCCCCGGAAATGTCTGATGAGGCGCCCGCGGATTCGCCGTTGGATGCTGAATCGTTGGAATTTCTCGAGCGGTTGAAAGCGGCTGATCAGGCCTTTGCCGCCGAGGCCGATAAGCTTTTGGATATGCCGGTCCCTGACAACCTCGTGGCAACGATACGTGATCACGATAGGCGAGCAGCTGATACGGCGCGCGAGGCTGCGCCGCAAAAAACGCCGGAGCAGGTAGTGTCCGCTTCAGCAGCGGGCTCGGCGAAGATCGTCCCCTTCCCCCCGCGCCGTCGCACCGTAGCTCAGCTGGCCCTTGCCGCCGGTTTGGCGGCGGTTGTGGTTACTAATCTTGAGTGGCTGCAGGCGCCGGATGCGCCCACTTTCAATTTGCAGGCGGCCACTGATCGCGAGCTCTTTCAGCAATCGATGCATCGCTTGGTCAGTGGCGAACTGGAGCAAAGCGCCGACGGCGGACTTAGCGTCATGCCGGTCGCCTCTTTCGTGACGCAGGACAAGGTACTGTGCCGGGAGTTCCTGGCACTGCAGGGTGAGAGCGAGTTTGCCGGCGTTGCCTGTTATAGCGCCAGCAGCGGTTGGGTCATTGAACGAACTCAGGCGGTCGAAGGCTCGCAGGAGGCCCGCGCCTATCAAATGGCGTCTGGGGATGAGGCGGCAGCCACGTCGCTCGCCACTGACATCAAAGCCGCGGAGTTGTCAGCCGCGGAAGAGCAACAAGCCATTGCAAGCGGTTGGCAAAGCTGCGGCACACCGGCCTGCAAATAACCTAGGCCGCTGCATCGGCGGTGTCAGGGCGTTAGCGGTTTGATGAGCAGGCTGCGCCCGGCGAGGCCCCGGCCAAACACCGGATCGATGCCCGGTGGTCCCAAATCCAGCGTGTCCTCGCGCAATGCGTTGAGTGCTGACTCTGGGCTGTCCGCGACAGAGAGTCGCTGTAGTAGCAACCCGGAGAGGATCGGTGCGGCGAAGGAGGTCCCGGTGAATGACTTTGTGCTGCCATCTGCGGCCGCAGCGATGATGTTGACGCCTGGGGCCGTGAACTCTACGTGGTCTCCCCGGCCGGATCGGCGATAGGCGCGGCCTGCAGTATCAACCGCGCCCACGCCGATGACGCTCGGGTAGGCCGATGGGAATCGGGGTTTGGCGAAGGGTCCGTCATTACCCACGGCCGAGACGATCAGCATGCCACGCTGACGTAGCCGCTTTAGCGTGCGTTCCACGAGGGTATTGGGTGGCCCGGCGAGACTCATGTTCACCACATGAACCCGCTGCTCGGCGAGCCAGGCTAGGGCGTTGACCAGGCCATCGGATGAGGCAATCACGCCGGCCTCTGGATCCGCGGCGAACACCGAGGCCGCGAAGAGCTCGGCGCCCACTGCCATACCAACGAAGTCATCGTGCTGTCCCACCAGCAGTGACGCCACCGCGGTACCGTGATCGCTTTGGGTTACTTTCGTTGCTGGTGTGAACTCTCGCTGCTGGATTTTTGCCGCTGCGAGCACAGGGTGCTGCAAGCTGACGCTGCTATCGATAATACCCACCCGCAATGTCGACATCACCGGCAGGCTATCGCGTCGGTAAAGCGCACCCGCCGCCGCGGCGCTGGCGCCGGTTTGCGCCAGCGCAAAGCCGTGGTTGTAGTCGACGGCTGCGTCGGGGAATCGGGCAGCGATATCTGCGCGTAAAGTCGAAAGCTGTTTGTCCTTGGGCACCACAAAGCGGCCAAGGGTGTCGTCCAGTCCGTCCAGATATTCGATAGAGATCGTGGTTAGCTGCGCCTGCTCGGCAATGGCTCTTACAGAATCTTCTGCGGCGAGAATGAGGAGCTCATCCCGCGCGATAAACAGTTCCGGTTCAAGTTCGACCATGTCTATGACCCGGTCGATGGACTGCTCTATCCGGGCGTCGGTTCCCGATGCGTTCCGATCATCGCGATCGGCCTCTCGCCAGGGCGCCTCAACGTTATCTTCATCGTACGCATCGTCATCATTCTGATCGAACGACTCGTCATCGCTGTCCCACTCAAGATCGTCTGGCTCGAACGCT
>JAZBOZ010000104.1:0-4189 GCA_036351405.1 Halieaceae bacterium | reverse complement strand
GAATCGGTGCTGTTGCCCGAGTACCGGGGCCGCGGGCTCGGCGTGCGGTTCTTCGAGGAGCGCGAGCGCCATGCGCGGCGGCTCTGCGAGGAGCAGGAATACGCCTTCGACTGGTACGCCTTCTGCGCGGTCCAGCGCGACGCCGATGATCCGCGGCGCCCGGCCGGCTACGTGCCGCTGAACCGTTTCTGGCACAAGCGCGGCTACGACGCCCATCCCGAGCTCACCACCCGCTTCAGCTGGAAGGAGCTCGGCGAATCGGCGGAGACACCCAAGCCGATGCTGTTCTGGCTTAAGTCCGCTCGCCCTTCGGACGACGCATCGTCAGACCTGCAATGATCACGGCCAGGGTCACCATCGCGACGATGATGGTAGCGAGCGCGTTGGTCTACGCTCTGCGCCGTTGCGCCTGTACGACGATCCCCGGGGTAGCTCAGCGCAGGTCAATCAAGGTCAATCATAAGGATGTCCACAACCCCTTCCCGAGAAAGGCTTGTGGACATCGGTCGTCGATTAGGGTGCCAACCGGGTCACGATCAACCGCGATCGGGCTTCGGCGCGAGGGTTACAGGCGCCATCGGTGCCTGCGCCGCCGGCGCGGGCTCGTTTTTCACTGTGCTACAGGCAGTTAGCCCCAGGAGCAGTGCCATCGCAATCATAGTCAAAGAGGTCGTCCGGGTCTTGCTCATTTCTCGTAACCTACTCGTAAAAGCGAATACCAACACATGCAGGCCGACGTACTTCAAGCGATGCGGGCCTCTACCGTCAAGCGAAAATCCGACATCCACCCTCGAATGTCAAGACTAACCCTAGTGCCGACGCGCCTGTGAAACAAATGATTGGTACTGCCTCGCTCAGGATGCCCGCGACCTGTACTCAACCCGCGATACGCCCCCTGACCGCACAGAGCACACTTGGAGACTGTCCGACGCTTGGTGCCCTCACTCCGTAACCAAGCGATCAGTCGAATCTGTCAACCCGTAATCTTTATCGCGCCAGAGAGTTTTGCTAGGCTTTCATACAACCACCCTCTGCCTGCCTCGTGGATCTTATGACCTCAAGACTCAACGCTTCGACCACTTGCAGGAGCAACCGCGAGAAAACCAAAGTCCCTTGCATGTCCAATAACAAGGGGCAACAATGGAAGCGCCTTGGCAGCACCACTGACCTTCGTTGCTCCCCCCGGACGACGAACCTTGTAGACAAGAGCTACCCAGGACCCGCGAGCACATCGACCAAGACACAGGGGCAGTCAGACCTCCGCTCCAGCCGAAGCGCGGGTCAGCACTTCGGCGATCCCCCGAGCTTGCAGCGTCGACCTGTAGCCTCCTCGCACATGAGCGCAATCGTTTTGGCTCTATGCGTTTGCCTCAGTCCCCTGATTGTCGGCTGCGCTCCGAGCCAGACCACCAGAACGGCTAATGCTGCGTCTATCCCTAACCCCCTACTCAATGCAGCCTACTCAGAAGACGCAGATGAGGAGTTCATCATCGAGGCGAGAGCGGCCGTCGCTCGCGAATCGGGCAAAGCCCATTTTGCGTCGGAGAGCGCCTCGCGCAGAACTAGGGAGATGGCGGATTGGATTGTCAGCTCAAAAGACAATCTCAGCTTGCCGTTTGCGATTGTCGACAAAGTCAATGCTAAGGTTTACGTTTTTGAAGCCGATGGAAAGCTCTATGGAGCAGCGCCTGTCCTACTTGGACTTGCGAAAGGTGATCGGTCGCCTCCCGGTATCGGTGATAGGCCTCTGTCACTTATTCGCCCTGACGAAAGGACGACACCCGCTGGGCGTTTTCTCTCCACAATGGGCTACAATCACAAAGGCAAACACATACTCTGGTTGGATCATGAACAAGCCCTCTCTATGCACGCCGTCGTGAAGGGCACCGCCAAAGATCGCCGCGCAGAACGTTTGTCCAGTCCAACACCGCTCGATAATCGCATTTCTTTCGGCTGCATCAATGTGCCCACAGAATTTTTCGAGGAGGCAATACGAGGCAAGTTTACCGGTGCGGGCGGCGTCGTCTATGTATTGCCCGAAACCAGGATTCTTGAAGGAGTCTAGATCGAATCTTGCTGTGAGTCGCCAGATAATTGAGGCGGCTTTTTTAGTTGCTCGAGGCTGGATGAAACACCCTGCGGCTGTTGTATCGCTGTCGAGTGGAGGCCGCCGGTTTTAGACCGTCGAAGCGCTGCTCGTGGCAAAGCTGATCGATCGCACGCGGGGTACTATTCATGCAGGCGAAGGGCGGCTGCCAGGCCTTTTTCTCTTCGAGCCAGCTCCGCAGAGGCATGACCATTGGCAGATGACCATTCGGGCGGTACCAGGAGTCGACGCTCCATGCAATCCCGCTTTGCGTATCGATGAGCACGGCTGTCCAGTGAACCGCGTTGACATCAAAGCGCTTTCGGACCCTCGGCGATGCTATAGCCCACCCTCTTAATTCGCCGATATCGCGGAGTATATTTAAATAAGCTGTGCTATTGCTGGCATTGTCGACGCAGTCCGTTCGCCCCTCAATCCCAACCTCAAAATCATTGATCGCTTGGTCATTCGCTAGCAAGGGCTGATATTTTTCCGCGAGCAGCTCCATTTGCCAGATCCCGATACGCACCCGCTGCAGCCGATCGTGAAGCGTCGTGCCCGCACAGATCGACATAAGTGTTTTTACTCGAGTCAGATCGGTGGCGGTAAAGGTAATGTTCTCCGTGCGTGCGCAAGACCAGTTATAGCAGACGCGAAGCGTTACGGAACCGTCCGAATCGATCCGATAAAGTGGTTGCAGCGGCGTGGAAACCGACGGCCCAGCATCAACAAAATTCGCCGGTGCCGAGGCAACAGCAGCTAAGCCCGGAAAACCGAAAGCGGTGGCGAAAAGGCTGGTCGCAGCAAGCCGAAGAATCATGACCTCAACCGCGACGGTGCGAACCTGGAGATGAAGAGCGTTGGGAAAAGCATAGTCCTTCGGCAGCGCGATCCCGGGTTGAGCGCTTTGCGAAGCCCCACTTCCGCACCAGCGTCATGGCGCACACGGAAGGGGACTGCTTCCGCCGGATCGGTAACGCCTACTTTGACCCTCGGCCTTTAACCGGCGATGGCTAACTCAGCCGTGCGTTATCTCACATGATACCGGAGATGCTGAAGCCGATGCTGTTTTGGCTCAAGTCCGCTCGCCCTTCGGACGACGCATCGTCAGACCCGCGATGATCACGGCCAGGGTCACCATCGCGACGATGATGGTGGCCAGCGCGTTGATCTGTGGAGAGACGCCCATGCGCACGCTGGCATAGATCAGCATCGGCAGCGTGGTCGCGCCCGGGCCCGAGACGAAGCTGGCGATGACCAGATCATCCAACGAGAGCGTGAACGCCAGCAGCCAACCGGCCAGCAGCGCCGGCGCGATCAGCGGCAGCGTGATGCTGAGATAGACCCGCAGCGGCCGCGCGCCCAGGTCCATCGCCGCCTCCTCCAACGATCGGTCCATACGCGCCAGCCGCGCGCGCACAATCACCGCCACATAGGCCATGCTGAAGGTGATGTGGGCGATGGTGATGGTGGTGAAGCCCCGCCCGGGCGGCCAGCCCAGCGCCTGCTGCATCGCAACGAACAGCAACAGCAGTGACAGGCCAATGATCACATCCGGCATCACAAGCGGCGCGGTCAGCAGCAGCTCGAAGCCCGTGCGGCCGCGAAAGCGACCATGGCGCACCAGCGCGTTCGCCGCCAGGGTGCCCAAGATCACCGCAATGCTGGCGTTCACCGCCGCGATGCGCACGCTCAGCCAGGCCGCGTCCAGCAACTGCTGATTGCGCAGCAGCTCGCCGTACCATTTGGTCGAGAAGCCGGCCCAGACCGTGACCAGCCGCGACTCGTTGAACGAATACAGGATCAGCAACAGCACCGGCACGTACAGGAACGCGTAGCCGAACGCGAGTACCGTGAATAACGGCCAGCGGCCCCTCATGGCTGCTCATCCTCCAGACGCCGCTCCCAATTCTCCTCCAGTCGCTGCAGCAGCACGAAAGGCACCACCAGCAGCGCCAAGAGCACGATGGCCAGTGCCGAGGCCAGCGGCCAGTCCTTGTTGTTGAAGAATTCGGTCCAGAGCATCTTGCCCACCATCAGACTCTGCGGGCCGCCGAGCAGGTCGGGGATCACGAACTCGCCCACCGCCGGGATGAACACCAG
>JAZBOZ010000103.1:0-11946 GCA_036351405.1 Halieaceae bacterium | reverse complement strand
TTGAGGCTGTAACGCTGGCGCGCTCGTGTATCTTCGGCGATCCGAGTCGTCGTTAGCACGCCCCGGGTGACGACCCCCGCATCTGACAGCAAATTGGTGTCGGCCGTGCTATCAAAGTCTTCGACCGCTGCAATCAGCTGATGCCCCTCGGCGGGTTGCCATCCCAGCTTCACATTGAGTGTTTGCGTGCCGATATCTTGCGGATCTGCCGCTGTCCTCGCCAGGCCTGTGCCGTCGTTATTACCGTTGGTTTCTGTTTGCTCGGCATCGCGGTAAGTGTAGGTGACGAGAGCGGCGAGCTTGTCCGTGCCGTAGGCACCGTTGACCGTGCCGATGAAGCTATTGTCCGCACTGCTGTAGCCGGTTTTGAGATCCAGATGGGTGGGATCGGCGCTGCTAACAAAGTCGTTCGGGGCGCGGGTGGTGATCGCAACGACGCCGCCGAGTGCATCCGATCCGTACAGGGTAGATACGGGCCCGCGGGCGATTTCAAGTCGCTCGACCTGATCGACATCTACGAAGTCCCGGCGCGCAGAGAGGAAGGGTCCGAAGGAGAACTCTTCGGGCATGCGGATGCCATCAACCATGGTCAGCACGCGATTACCGCCAACCCCGCGAATGGTGAAGCCATCTAAGCCGAAGCGACTGCCGGTGCCACCCACGCTGACACCGGGTTCATAGCGCACCAGATCCTGCAGATCGCGCGCAAGTTGGCGCTCGATCGTCTCGCGATCGTAGACCGAGATAGTGGCTTCCACTTCGTCGAGGGTGCGCTCAGTACGGGTGCCAACAACCGTGACCGTTTCTATGTCCTCTTTGGCTTTTGATTCCGTTCCCGTTGGGAGTGATTGGCTGAGCGCTGGCGTCGCAAGCAATGCGATGGCTACAGCGAGAGGCGCTTGAGCGAAGAAAAGGGCAGGGCGGCGGCTCTCTTTCTCTTTCGACATGTTGTGTTCCTTGTGACTGCGATCGGTTGGTTGACATTCGCTGCCGGAGCAGCGATATTTGTAACCGTAAAGCAAACGAGAATGATTCGCAATACAGTTTGCAAGAAAGTTTTGGCGGCGCGCTTCGCAAGCAGCGCATCACAAGAAACAGACATAGAACTCAGCAGATCATCAGGAGAAACCTCTATGAGTCAGGCGGCGGTAGCCAACCCAGACAGCGACGCACCTGTCGCAGCACCGAGCGATGTTCCTCAGGCCCTGCCCGGCAGCGAGGCGTTGACACTACTGCGACAGTTGCCCGAGTGGGGCACCGTCGTGACGATCGTGCTGCACGGCGGCTCGGTGTTCGAATTCAAGGGCCCATTCCCTCAAGGCGAGGAGGGCCGGGGCTTTTATAACCTCGATGGCCCTGTTCCCGGGTTCCACGGCCATCTCAATTTGGCGGCTATCGACTACATCGGTTTTCAGGAAAAACCGCACGCAGGGCGTCCCGCCTATGCGCTGACTTTCAACAATTTTCAGCAGGGCAATATTTTCAAGGTCTTTCTCGGTCGCGACAGCGACGGCGGGATCTGGCCAGAACAGCTGCAGCGTTTTAATGCACTTAAGCAATCGGCCCTCCCATTGCCAACCATCAAGGAGCAATCAGCATGAAGAACACCGCAATGCAGGCACGCCTCTCTGAGGAAGTGCTCGATCTCGTCCATTCACGTCGCAGCCTGATGCTGGCCTCTACCTGCGAAGACGGCAGCCCTTACGCGAGCTACGCACCCTTCGCCGTAGGAGACGACTGCCTCTACATTCTGGTGTCGGACATCGCGGTTCATGGCTTGAATCTTGTGCGTGAGCCGCGGGCCTCCGTATTGGTGATTGAAGATGAAGACGACTGTGGCGAACTGTTCGCTCGCATACGCGTCAACTACCGCGTCGAGGCGCAGCAGATTGAGAACGACAGCAGTGAGTGGCAAGAGGGCGTTGCGAAGCTGGTGGCGCGTCACGGTGAGCGTCCACAGAAGTTGAGCGAGCTGGCGGACTTCCGGTTGTTTCGACTGACACCGAAGTCGGGTCGCTATGTGAAGGGCTTCGGGCGCGCTTATGACCTCGTCGGCGGTACGCTGGCAGGTGAGGCCGTCAATCCGAAAACGGACGGCCATCGTCCGCGACAAGCCGCGGCGGCCAACGGCTAACGCTGTAGCGCTATATACACCGGCGCAGTTTTCAAAAAAAAAGCCCGCTTGCGCGGGCTTTTTTATGTCCGTGGGTGGCTCAGTGCTCGTGACCGCCCGGCCCATGTACATGACCATGGGCGAGTTCTTCTTCCGAAGCCTCTCTGACGTCCTTGATCGTGACGTCAAAATGCAGCGTCTGGCCAGCCAATGCGTGGTTAGCATCGATCGTGACGTTTTCGTCGTCGACCTCACGCACGGTTACAACCTGCATGCCCTGGCCGGTTTGGGCCTGAAATTGCATGCCTGGCTCGACTTGATCCACGCCCTGGAACAGATTTTTCGGCACCGCTTGAATCAGATTTTCATCGTATGCCCCATAGGCTTCGGCGGGCGGGATGCTCGCAGTGATGTCATCACCCGCGGCTTTACCGGCCAGTGCGTTTTCCAAGCCGGGGATCAGATTATTGTGGCCGTGAAGATAGGCGAGCGGGTTTTCGGGTGTGGATTGGTCGAGCACGTCACCGGCATCGTTCTTCAGGGTGTAGTCAATGCTGACGACTTTGTTCGCTTCAATTTGCATGAAATGCCTTTTTGTTGATGAGTGAAGCCTCGCACCCTACGGGTTTTCGTTGCTGAGAGCCAATCGGCGTGACTGTTCAGCTTGACTGTATTGACTGTATGGGCGCGCTTGAAGGCATAGAGCTGATCTCGAAATATCACCGTTGAGAGCGATTCGATCTTGCAACGTCGCGAGGGTTAGTCCGATTGCAGGGCGGAAACCGGGTCGAGCCGCGCGGCAGATAACGCGGGATAGACGCCGAACCCGACGGCAATCGCAACGCACACCACCACTGCGAGTCCAATGGCTGGTAGCGACCAGGCGACCGCCCAGCCGGCGAAAGCCGCGATCACGTAGGCGATCAGAATACCGAGAACGACACCCGCCGCGGCACCAATCATGGCGATCACTGAGGTTTCCACGAGGAACTGGCGGACAACGTCACGCTCACGAGCACCAATGGCCCGCAGCAGGCCGATTTCCGAGCGCCGCTCCATGACGCTTGCGAGCATAATGTTCATGATGCCGATGCCGCCTACCAAGAGCGAAATACCGGCAACCGCTGACATTACGATGGTGAAGATGCGCTGGGTTTGCTGCTGTTGCGCCAGCAAGCGCGCGGGCACGGTAAGCCTAAAGTCATTTTGATCACCGTGCCTGTTGGCCAGAAGATACTGCACGGCATCTGCAGCGACACCGGGTGTTATGTCATCAGACACCTTAAGCTTCAGGCGGCTGAGCTCGGACTCGAGTCCCGGTATCTTCATGCGCTTTAGTCCAGTTTGCAGCGGAAGATAGACTCTTCCGCTCTCGCCACCCACTGCGCGCCCCTGAAACTGGCCATCCGGCAGCTGTCGGTCAACGAGAACGCCAACCACTTCCAGCCACAGATGGTTCACCTTGATCAGTTTGCCAACTGCGCTGCCATTCGGGAAAAGATCCCGCGCTGCAGCGCTGCCCAGCACTGCGACCTGCGCGAAACGGCGATCGTCCTCGGCGGTGAACAGCGCGCCCTGCGCCGCACCCAGCTGGCTCATCGCAAAGTACTCGGGGCTGACCGCCCAGGCCTCGGACTGGCTTGTACCTTCCCGCGAGAAGAGATCCCAGACTTCAAATTGTCGGACACCTGCCCAGGCTTCAATGAAGGGCAGGGTGTCATCGATGGCCCGAGCATCGGCTATCGATAGTCCGGCCGAATGTTTTCGAGTGTCTTTTAACGCTTCACCATCGGGGTCTGCCGCATCGATAATCAAGTTGCGAACACCCATACCTTCGATCATCTCTAGGGCTTGGCGTCGGCCACCTTCGCTCACTGCGAGCATCGCAATGACGGCGCCGACGCCGAATACCATCCCGAGCAAAGTGAGCGCAGTGCGCAGTCGGTGGTGAGCCAGCTGCGATAAGGCCTGGCGAAGATCTGGGAGCAGTTGTGTGAGGGTCTCGTTAACTGTCGGCATGTTAGCTGCGGCCTCCGTCAGTGCCGACCAAGCTCACCTGTTCTCCGGGCGCCAGGCCATCGACGATTTCTAACAGGTTAGGACTGCGTCGCCCAAGGGCGACTGGGCGCTGCTCGCTGCTGTTGCCAGATACGACTGTGACGAACGCCTGGTCACCCTCGTAGTAAACAGTTTGTTCGGGGAGCAGGATCGCATCGCGCATGTCGTGGGTCACGATTTCTGCTTCCAAATTGCTGCCGACGCGCATGAGCGATGCGTCCACGGTGTCGAGCTCGGCCTCGACTGTGAAGAACTTACGCGGGTCCTCGCGCCCTCGCGGGCTGGCGACAGGAGAGACGCTACTCACCGTTGCGGTAAAATCACGCTCGACGGCGCTGTCCAATCGTAAGGTGACCGACTGGCCTTCCGCCAGGCCCACGGCATCAGATTCGGCGACGTACAGTCTTGCCCTTACTTTGCCCCGAACAGGCAAGAGACCCACCGGGCGGCCAGCGAAAACCCGCTGCCCTTTGGCGACCTTCTGCCCCCAAGATGTGCGCGCATACACAAAGGTACCGTCTGCAGGGCTGCGCAATTCGATCATCTGCAGTGCCGCATCCTGCTTGGCCAGCTTGCTGGCGAAGCTTTGTTGGCCCGAGAGGATTGCCTCTTCCTCAGCCTGCGTACGCTGCTCATGGGTGGTCGCCTGCCACTCGTAATACGCGCCAGCCACGTCGAGATAATCCACGTCCGAAAGCGCATCGATAATTTCATTGCGGCTAAAAAGGCGGGGGTCAACATCGACAAAGGCCATGGTGATGTCCCGCTCGCCATCGACCCGGTCCGCCTCATCGCCAATGCGAGATCGGTCGAGCTCGGCACTGCGACGGAAGTTTTCCAGCTCTAACTCACTTTTGACGACGCCCAGCTCGCTATCGATGCGATCAGCGCGGATCTCATCGTCGTCAAAACGCGCTATTACCTGACCCTTCTTGACCTCCGAGTACTCCGGGATCAGCCAAGCGATGTTGAAAGCCATACGAACGTTCCCCGGTAGAGTGATGGGGATCGATTCAGACGCCACGATTTCACCCCGTGCACGCACGACCAGCTCCAGATCGGAACGCTTGACCTCGACGCTGGGCAGGCTGGGTTCGGTGACGTCGCAGCCCGCGATCCCTAGCGCCGTGATGAGTAGCATCGCATTAATAGCTCTCACAGCAGCACCTCCTGACCGTCTTCGAGGCCTTCTGTCACGATGACGTCGTCCCCGCTGCGGCGGCCCAGTCGTATGGGCTGCCAGTCGCTGTCTCGCGTGTGAACGCCGGGCGCTCCGCCCCGGTAAGTCAGAGCGCTTTGGGGAATGGCCAGGGTGTTCTCGAGGCGGTCTACTTCAATACTCACAGACACGGACATTCCGGGTCGCAAATCACCTGCCGACGGGTTGTCGAGGCTGACGATGACGTCACGAACCATCGTTTGGGTGTTGCGTGACTGTCGGCGCACAATGTTGGCGACGCCCTTCACGGTGCCTGCGAGCTCGGTGCTGCCTGCCGCATCGACGAATACCCGTACCGGCTGGCCCGTGCTAATACCGGCGGATGCGTGCTCGGGGACTTCGACCTGAAGTTGTAGCTGGGTGTCGTCAACCAACTCCACAACCACAATGCCGGGGTTCACGCTGGAATTAACGTCGAGTTTGATGCCTTCGCGGTCGGTGCCGACGATGGCCAAGCCGGGTTGGGGCGCCAGAATGGTGAACGAAGCCAGCTCATCTTTCGCCGCCTGATACTGGATCTGCAAGCGGCGGATGTCGGCCTCCAGTTCCTGTTGACGCGCCTCACGAACCCGAGCGCTCAACTGGAGTCGCGCTGTCGCTTGCTGGTAGCGCAGCTCGGCTATGCGCTTTTCCTCGACCAGTTTTTCATACTCAAGGCTTGCGAGTAGCTCCGCCGGTTGATCGGCTTTCTGTGCCGCCTTCTTGGCCTCGCTTTGCGCTTCGGCGACATCGAGCTTCTCTTGCTCGATATCCCGCGCCTGGGTTTCCAGGAAGGAGGCAAGTTCGCTGCGTGCCGTGGCAAGCTGTCCCTCGAGATCTCTCACCCGGTCGTCCGAGGCACTACTATCGAATCGCGCGAGTAGATCTCCCGCCTCGACACGGCGACCTTCCGCCACCAGCTGGGTGATAGTAGTACGCCAGCTTTTGCTGGGGGGAGGGCCAAACCGCAGTATTGATTGCGAGGTGACCAGCCCGCTGGCCTGTACCGTGATGGGCCTCGTCTGCGCCTTTACGGAGTACCATTGCTGCGCGCTCGCCGGGAGTGCGGTTAGCATCAAAAGCAAAGCGGCGAATGCTCGTTTGATCGGCTGATTCATGTGTTGGGACGTCCCATGATAGCCATGCCGGGCATTAACGCCTCGGGCAGCACTTCCAGCGGCTCTGCCAGTAGCTCAAAGTAGCCGCCAGCGGACCAATCTTCCCGGCTTGATGCTTGATTGGAAGTCCAGGTCACCTCCGCCGGGATACGGATGCCATCAACCGCGTCAGCGCTGATGGTCAACGATGTGCCCACTGGTATTTTGTGAATATCAGCCTCATGAACCCAAAATCGAAATTGCAGGCCCTCGCGGCTTGCCACAGACGCGATCTCAAAGCCGGCGAAGAGGGTTTCACCGGGAAATATCTTTTTCCCAGAAAAAGGGTTTTCACCGTAGATCAGGAAACCGGCTTTCTCTGCGACGATTTCTGTTTGCTCCAGCGAGGTTTTCAGACGCTGCCACTGGGTCTCTGCTTTTGCGATTTCCAGCGCGGTTTCGCGCTCTGCGCCCTCGCGCTCAAGCCTCTTTGCTGCGAGTTCTGCCTCGGCTCGTTGCTTCGCTTGTAGCGCGACGGTGAGTGCCAATTGGTACCGGTCAAAATCCAGTTTTGGAATCGTGCCTTCGGGTATGCGTGCATCGATTTTGGCGAGGCGCACGGCCGACTCGGCCTCCGCCAATGCCTGCTCCGCATCCAGAATTTCTAGTGCGAGTTCATCCAGGCGTCGGGCGCTTTCGAGCTTTTTCTTTTCGAGGTCAGTGCGCGCTTGTTCCTCGTCGGCAATGAGCGTGCCTGGGTCAACTTTAACCACGGGTTCGCCGGCGCTTACCGATTCGCCCTCTGGCGCCATCCAAGCGATTTGCACCTGCCAGGCGCCCGCCAGGCGGGGCATTTCGATGGTCTGGGCGCCGGCGTCTTGGATAATGCCAGTGAGCAATGGCTGGGAGTAACTGGCGGGCGTGAATAGCCCCAGCAGCAGGGGTAGAAGCACTCGATAACCAGCGGTCTTATTGACGGTCATCGCGTTCCACCTTGCCATCCCGCATGTGGATCACCCTTGAGGCGTGTGCGGCGATTTCATCTTCATGGGTGACCATCACAATGGTTTGTCCGTCATCATTGAGTTCATTAAACAACGCCATGATTTCCTCAGAGGTGCGCGAGTCGAGATTACCGGTTGGCTCGTCAGCCAGCAGCAGCGGGGGTGCTGCAACAAGGGCTCTGGCAATCGCGACCCGCTGTCGCTGCCCTCCCGATAGCTGGTTCGGGCGATGGTCCATACGATGGGTAAGGCCCAGACGTTTGAGCAACTCCACGCCACGATGGCGTCCGGCCTCGATACCCTCGGTGGCGTAGCGCAAGGGCAGCAATACATTGTCGAGTGCACTGAGGCGAGGCAGCAAATGGAAGCTTTGGAAAACGAAGCCAATGTAGCGATTTCTCAACGCTGACAATGATTCGTCATCGAGACCTGCAACCGACTGGTCCAGTAACCGGTAGTCCCCGGCGTCAGGGGTATCCAAGCAACCCAAAATATTCATGAGCGTCGATTTACCGGAGCCTGACGGGCCCATCACGGCAACAAACTCCGATTGCGTGACGTTAAGGTCAACGTGGTCGAGAGCGTTCACCTGAGTGTCGCCCACGACGAAAGTCCGGCGCAATTGCTGGGTTTGTATAACTGTGTCCATCGACTGAAGGTTCGCCTGCTTAAGGGACTGCGGAGCCGTGCTCAAAATCTAGAGAACTCTGCTGGTGAGTGTACGCCCGATGAATTGTATCGGATGCATCGAACTTGCGTTCAATGCGCACTCCAAGCCTCCCGGCAGAGCGGGCCGTGTTGTGCACGTGTTCTGCGATAGGCGAGAAGACGAGACGAAGCGAGGAGCGTGGGTACCGGCTGCCCAGCGCTTCGGCAGAGATCTGGGGATGTGCTGGTGATGTGTTGGTGGTGTCTGAGCGCCGGGGCCCTCACTGGCTGGCTGACAGTGCTGCCTGAACAGGGTCTTCGAGGTCGGTGCTGATCGCTGCAATGCCGTGCTTCGAGAGTCGGTTTTTCATGTTGTCGCAAAGACCGGCGGTGACGAACTTATCCACGGTCTGTAAGGCGTTGGGTATCGCCGGTGCTATGTCGTGGAGCGCTTCACCTTTGTTGAGTTCGAGTAATTGTTGGCTGACGACTTGTTGATCCTTGACCTCGAAAATCCAGAAGCGGCGGCAGCGACCTGCATGATTGGTAACGCTGCGACGATTCTGGCTGGTAACGGCTATTTTCATCGTGTGTTCTCCGGGAGGGCCTCAGCGATGTTGTCGCTGGGCTTTTTTGGCGGGCTTGCCGTGCTCAGCTTCATAGTGCTCCGCGAACCATGGCGGATCCTTGAGCTCTGTGTAGTACAGGTAGTAGGCAATGTCCGCCACTGACGCGTCGTCGATCGACAGTTGCGGCATCAGTCCAAAACGCTTTATGGCACCTCGCAAAATCGCGCGCTCAGCAGTGGGGTGGGCGACGAATCCTGTAAATGCGACTGAGAAATCCTGAAAGTCGGCGTGCCGCTCGATGTAGTGCTTCTTGATGGCGCTGATCGGCGGCGCAATGCGCTGGTCAGGCTCCGGTTCCGGGCTGTGGCAGGCGAAGCACAGCCTCTCCAACGCATTAAAGCCCGCTGTGAGCCGCTCAGCGTCAGGTGCTGCCTTGGTGGTCAACGACAGGGTAAGACCGAGGAGGGCAACACTGCCGATCAATGCTGCGCGCCGGATAACGCTTGTGTAATTTGGGTAATAGGCCATAGTCGCTACCAATTGAATAAAAACTGCTTGCCGGGGTGTTTAAAAGTGCTATATTTAATATCACTTTAAGCCCCAAGTCGAGCCTTTGTTCCATCATTGCCGGTTTTTGATTACTCGCTCGGTTTGCGAGCCGCAGTGACCAGCCCTGCCAGTGGACACAAGACTTGCATGGAGCCTCATATTAAACGGAGGTTGTCATGACCATTGATCGCTGGGTATTCGCCGTCGCTGGCGCTTTTATTCTCGTTTCGCTGGCGTTGGCGCATTGGGTGCATCCCAACTGGGTGTGGTTTACGGCATTTGTCGGCGCCAATCTCTTTCAATCTGCATTTACCGGGTTTTGTCCTCTGGCGTTGATTCTTAAGGCGCTGGGGGTCAAACCCGGTTCGGCTTTTTAGTCATGTCCGCTCAGATGACACCATTTTTTCTGACTCGGGGCTGTACCGTTGCTGGTGCAGGGCCGGAATTTAGGGAGGCGCCAAGCCATGAATGAAACACTTGTGGAATTGTCGCGGCTGCAGTTTGCGCTCACCGCGATGTATCACTTTATATTTGTCCCGCTCACGCTGGGCCTGAGCTTCCTGCTGGCCATTATGGAGTCGGTCTACGTGATGACCGGAAAGCAGGTGTACAAGGATATGACTCTGTTTTGGGGCAAGTTGTTCGGCATTAACTTTGCCTTAGGCGTTGCCACAGGTATCACCATGGAGTTCCAGTTTGGGATGAACTGGTCGTATTACTCGCATTACGTCGGCGATATCTTCGGTGCGCCGCTTGCGATCGAGGGCTTGATGGCCTTCTTCCTCGAATCCACCATGATCGGTCTGTTCTTCTTCGGCTGGGATCGATTGTCGAAGGTCCGGCACCTTGTCGTCACGTGGTTGGTGGCGTTGGGCAGTAATTTTTCGGCGCTGTGGATTTTGATCGCCAACGGTTGGATGCAACACCCCGTCGGTTCGGAGCTCAATATCGAGACGATGCGGATGGAGCTGAATAGCTTCGCTGACATCATGTTTAATCCTGTGGCACAGGTGAAGTTTGTGCATACCGTGTCAGCCGGCTACACCACAGCCGCTGTGTTCGTCCTCGGTATCTCCTCTTGGTACCTGCTTAACGGACGCAACATTGCTTTCGCACGGCGCTCGTTCGCCATTGCCTCAAGCTTTGGTTTGGCCTCGGTACTCTCCGTGATTGTGCTGGGCGATGAATCCGGCTACGAACTAGGTGACGTGCAGCGAGTGAAGCTGGCGGCTGTCGAGGCCGAGTGGGAAACCGAGCCCGCTCCCGCGCCCTTCACGATCTTCGGCCTGCCGAATTCCGAGACAGAGCACACCGACTATGCCATTAAAATCCCGTGGGCGATGGGTATCATTGCTACCCGGTCCTTTGATGAGCAAGTTACCGGCCTCAAAGATCACAAGATTGAACACCGCGAAAAAATCCTCGACGGCCTGATTGCCTATAACTTGTTAGGGCCCGTGCGTCGTGGCGAGGCGACTGAAACACAGTTGGCTCAGTTTGAGGCTCACAAGCAAAACCTCGGTTATGCGCGCTTGCTTGAACCTTTCACCGAAGATATGGAAAACCCCTCCGAGGCGGCGATTGCCAGTGCAGTGGATTACAGCATTCCACCCGTGGCGCCGTTGTTCTGGAGCTTCCGAATCATGGTCGCGGCGGGCTTCTTCATGCTTGCGGTCTTTGCCTACGCGTTTTGGGTCAGCGCCAAGTATCGGATCGGGAAGCCTCGCTGGTTCTTGAAGGTGGCCGTATTCACTTTGCCTGTGCCCTGGATCGCCTCGGAAGCCGGTTGGTTTGTGGCTGAGTATGGTCGTCAACCGTGGGCCATTGCGGAGATCCTCCCAGTACATACCGCAGTGTCCAACCTGTCGATCAGTGATGTGGTGATATCGCTGACCGTGGCGACTTTGTTCTACACCGTCATGTTCATCGTCGGTATGTACCTCATGATCAAATTTGCCAAGAAGGGACCTTACGGCGACGGTTCTTCGGGTGCCAAGGAAGCCATTGCGTCCGATAAGCCTAAAGATGATGTCGCCAGTGACGCGGCGCTGGAGGTATAACCATGCTCGATTACGAATTGTTAAGAGTCATTTGGTGGGTGCTGACCGGGGTGCTTCTGATCGGCTTCGCAGTGACTGATGGCTTTGATTTGGGCGTGGGCGCCTTGCTCACGTTGGTTGGCCGTAACGATGACCAGCGTCGGGTCATGATCAACACCGTTGGGCCGCACTGGGATGGTAATCAGGTCTGGTTCATCACGGCAGGGGGAGCGATTTTCGCTGCTTTCCCTTTGATTTACGCCACCGCATTCTCTGGGCTGTATCTGGCATTGGGGCTGACGCTGGTCGCACTTTGGATGCGTCCGCTGGGTTTCGACTATCGCAGCAAGCTGCCAGACAAGCGTTGGCGTGAGACCTGGGACTGGCTGCTCTTCTTCGGCGGCTTTGTACCCGCGCTGATCTTCGGTGTGGCGTTCGGCAACATGCTTCAGGGTGTCCCGTTCTTCTTCGATGACACCATTAAAGCCACCTACACGGGCGGATTCTTCGGACTACTGAACCCCTTCGCCATTCTGACGGGTTTGGTGAGCGTTGGTATGTTGCTGTTACACGGTGCAGTGTGGCTGCAGCTCAAGACGACCGATGAGCTGCGTGAGCGGTCTCGAGGTGTTGCGGTGGTGCTCGGGCTCGCCACTGCCGCATTATTTGGG
>JAZBOZ010000102.1:0-2681 GCA_036351405.1 Halieaceae bacterium | reverse complement strand
TTCGCCTGAATCGCGCCGTTCATGCCATCGATGATGAGATCAGCGGCTTCGTTCCAGCCAAGGTGACGCAGCATCATCTCAGCGGAAAGAATCAGCGAGCCCGGGTTGACCTTGTCCTGACCCGCATACTTGGGCGCGGTGCCGTGAGTCGCCTCAAATAGCGCCACTGTATCTGAGAGGTTCGCACCGGGTGCAATGCCGATACCACCGACTTGGGCCGCGAGCGCGTCAGACAAGTAATCGCCATTCAGGTTGAGGGTCGCGACCACGCTGTAGTCGCGGGGACGAGTCAGCACCTGCTGGAGCATCGCGTCGGCGATCACATCCTTGATGACGATCTGCTTGCCGGTATTCGGGTTCTTGATCTCTACCCATGGGCCGCCATCCAGCAGCTCACCGCCAAACTCTTCCCGCGCCAGCTCATAGCCCCAGTCGCGGAAAGCGCCCTCGGTAAACTTCATGATGTTGCCCTTGTGCACCAGCGTCACTGAAGGCAGATCTTGATCAACAGCGTACTGGATTGCCTTACGAACGAGGCGCTTGGTGCCTTCTTCCGAGACGGGCTTGATGCCAATGCCGACTTCCTGGGGGAATCGGATCTTGGTAGCGCCCATTTCCTCCTGTAGGAACTTCACGATCTTGTCAGCTTCCGGCGTGCCGGCCTGGTACTCGATGCCCGCGTAGATGTCTTCTGAGTTCTCGCGGAAGATCACCATGTTGCAGTCACCCGGCTTCTTGACCGGAGAAGGCACACCTTCGAACCAGCGTACAGGGCGCAGGCAGGTGTAGAGATCGAGTTCTTGGCGCAGCGCCACGTTCAGTGATCGAAAACCACCGCCAACCGGTGTGGTGAGCGGGCCTTTGATCGCGACAGAATAGGTTTTGATGGCGTCCAGCGTCTCCTCCGGGAACCAGTCGCCGTCGTACAGCTCGGCGGCTTTCTCGCCGGTGTAGATTTCCATCCAGGAAATCTTCTTCTCACCGTTGTAGGCTTTTTCAACCGCAGCATCGACCACGTCGATCATCACCGGGCTGATATCGACACCGATACCGTCACCCTCGATGTAGGGGATAATAGGATTGTTGGGGACGCTCAGGCTGTGATCGTCATTAACGGTGATGGTTTCACCGGTTTCCGGTACTTTGATGTGCTTATACGCCATGATCCAGGGAGTCCTTTTGCCAGGTCATTATCGATGTGATGTGCCCGTTCGTCGGCTCCGTGCGGTGCAAGGAACCTGCGGCAGATGGTGTCCGCCAACGGCATCATCGGTCTCGGCTTGTGGCCAAAATCCGGGGACGGAGTTTACCACCATTGGGGCCTTTCCGCTGCCATGAGTCGCGTATTGTTGTTCAACAAACCCTTCCGGGTCCTCAGTCAGTTCACTGACAGCGATCCCACCGTCAACACGCCGCGAAGCACCCTGGCTGACTGGCTTGACCTGCCAGGCTTTCGGCCCGCGGGGCGGCTCGATTACGACTCCGAGGGCTTGTTGGTGCTAACCGATGACGGCCGCCTCCAGCAGCGGATTGCCAACCCCAAACACCGTCGCTGGAAGACATACTGGGTGCAGGTTGAGGGCGATATCGATCAGCGCGCTTGTGAACAGCTTGCAGCGGGTGTGCAGCTGAAAGACGGCCCAACCCGCAGGGCGCGGTGTCGCCGAATCGCGGCGCCAGATGTTTGGGCTCGGGAACCACCAGTTCGCTATCGCGCCAGCGTCCCGGACAGTTGGCTGGAGCTTTCCATTTCCGAGGGTCGAAACCGGCAGGTGCGGCGAATGACTGCGGCTGTTGGTTTTCCAACCTTGCGGCTTATCCGCGTGGCTGTTGGTGACTGGCGCCTCGACGGGCTGCAGCCCGGAGAGTACCGCTGGCTGACCTAGCCAAGCTTGATCCGTTGAGGCGTTATGGACCCGGGAGCGCTATCATTGGCGGCTTACGGTTAGCACAGTCCAGTTTTCCATGAATCACCCCCACCCAACCAAGGTCATCGTCGGTATGTCAGGCGGTGTCGACTCCTCAGTCACTGCCTACCTGTTGCAGGCGCAGGGCTATGTGGTGGAGGGGTTGTTTATGAAGAATTGGGAAGAGGACGACGGCACTGAGTACTGCACCGCCAAGGAAGACCTCGCCGATGCCCAGGCGGTTGCGGACAAGTTGGGTATCAAGCTCCATGCCGCTAATTTTGCCGCGGAGTATTGGGACGGTGTTTTTGAGCACTTTTTGGCAGAGTATCAGGCCGGCCGAACTCCCAACCCTGACATCTTGTGTAATCGCGAGATCAAATTTCGCGCTTTTCTGGATTATGCCACCCACCTCGGTGCAGATTTAATTGCAACTGGCCATTACGTACGCCGCAGTGAAGCTGACGGTAAGGCTGCCTTGCTAAAAGGGTGCGATGCCAACAAGGATCAAAGCTATTTTTTGCATCAGGTGGGTTCTGAAGCGCTGGCCAGGTCATTGTTCCCCGTTGGGGAGATGGAAAAGCCTGCGGTCAGAGAGATCGCAGAGCGCGAGGGTTTTGTGACCGCAAGAAAAAAGGATTCCACAGGCATTTGCTTTATCGGTGAGCGTCGTTTTTCGGATTTTCTCAAACGCTATCTACCAGCCCAGCCCGGATTGATCGAAAGCATCGATGGTGAAGTCCTGGGGGAGCACCAGGGTTTGATGTACCACAC